>NZ_JBWKES010000013.1:70242-197718 GCF_056435325.1 Streptomyces sp. NPDC043952 | reverse complement strand
CGGACGAACTCCCACTCGGCATCCGACAGTTCATGGCGACGTATCACGACACCATGATCTACCAGCAATGATCATTTGAAGACACCGCCTAGGGGAGACGCTCAGCCGAGGGCGAGATCGTCGGCGTACACGCTGCCCTGGCCGTACCACCCGTGGACGTACACGGTCACGGTGCCGCTGCTGCCGGTCGTGAAAGCGACCTTCAGCTGGTTCCAGCTCGAACTGTTCGACCAGGTGCTGGCGGTGGCGCCGCCGCTGACGCCGAGGTAGGCGTAGGGGCCCTGCACCCAGCCGGTGAGCGTGTAGCTGTGGTTGGGGGAGAGGGTGACGGTCTGGTCGCACTCGCCGGTGCCGCCGGAGTCGGGGGTGACCTGGAGGGCGTGGCTGCCGGAGTGCACCGGGGTGGAGACCAGCGTGCTGGCGCCGGTACAGGTCCAGGGGCCGAGGGAACCGGTCTCGAACCCGGCGTTGGTCAGCGAGCCCCCGCCCCCGCCGCCGCTGCTCGTGACGGTGAGCGTGTAAGTCGCGCTGTGGGTGCCGCCGGTGCCCGTGCCGGTGACCGTGATCGGGTAGGTGCCCGCGGCCACGGAGGAGCCGACCGCCGCCGTCAGGGTCGAGGCGCTGCCGGAGGTCACCGAGGCAGGGCTGAAGGAGACGGTGACGCCGGAGGGCACGCCGGAGGCGGTGAGGGCCACGGACTCGGCGCTGCCCGAGGTGGTGGCCGTGGCGACGCTCGCGGTCGCGGAACCGCCCTGGGCGACGGAGGCGGAGCCGGGGGAGAGGGACAGCGAGAAGTCACTGCTCGTACCGCCGCCCCCGCCCCCGCCACCGCCGCCTGAACTGCCCTCGTACGGCACGAACGCGTCCGTGAACGCCAGGCTGCTCTGGCTGATCTCGCTGCACGTGGGCAGGGAGTTGGCGCTTCCGCTGCACGGCTGGTCCCGGTTGACGGACCAGAAGGCGAGCCGCCCCACGCCGTTCTGCGCGGCGAAGTTCTCGACGGTCTGGGCGTCGGCCAGGGTGAACGTGGAGCCGTCGTCGTTCTTGCCGATCATCGGGGTGATGCCGAGGTTGGCGTAGCCGTACCCGGAGTCGACGGACTGCATCTGCGCCAGCGTGGCCTTGGCGGCGTCGATCGAGCCCTGGCCCATCTCGGTGCCGGTGCCGGCGTAGTAGTCCATGGTCATGATGTTGACGACGTCGATCTTGACGCCCGCGTTCTCGGCGGCCTTGAGGATGTTGACGCCGTCATTGGTCAGACCGCTCGCCAGCACCGGCAGGGTGACGGAGAACTGGAGGTTCGGGTTGGCCGCCTTCAGGTCCTTCATCGCCTGCATCTGGCGGGCCGCGGCGGCGGTGTCCGCGACGGCGGCGCCCTCGATGTCGAAGTCCAGCTGGGTGACGCCGTAGTCGTCGATGAGGGCCTGGTACCCGGCGTCGATGCTGCTCTGCGTGGTGCAGGTCCAGGCGAGCGGCAGACCGCTGGCGCCGCCCGAGGAGATGATCACGGAGGCGCCCTCGGACTTGGCCTTCGCGATCTCGGGGTCGGTGTAGGAGTCGTTGCCGATGGGGAGTGTGTCGCCCCAGACCTGGTTGCAGCCCTCGCCGAGGACGAAGGCGGCGGTGTAGGCCTTGAGGTGGTGCCCGGTGATCGCGGTGTCGAGCAGGCCCTCCTGGCCGTTCGACATGTCCACGTAGGGCGCGACGGAGTAGACGCTGCTTGCCGCGGCATCGCTCGTCGCCGCGGTGTGCGCCGCCGCGCTGCTCGCGGGGGCGACGGCGACGGCCGCGCCGGTGACCGCGAGCGCGAACGCGCAGGCGGAGGCGGCGAGTCCGCCCAGTCTTGCCAGGTGCATGACAGTGTGCCCCTCTCGGGGACGCCCTTAGGGCGTGGGGTGGTGGGGTGGTGGTGCCGTGCACGGCGGGGGTGTTGGTACATACCAAACCGCCGCCGACCCACCCCGTCAAGAGGACTAGACCAACTTCGATCCTGTGAACCCGGCGACGGGCGACCGGAGTTGGCCCGCGTGGCGCCGCCGGGTCCCCGGACCGTGGTGCCGGGCACCCGAGCCCCGCGCCGGAAACCCGGTGCCGGAAGCGGCCGGAAATCGGCCCCCGAGAACCGTTATCCGAGCCGCCTCGAACGGTCTCCCAGTCATCGGGAACAATCGTTCGGCGTCGAGGACGGGAAACATCTGATGAGCACACGGCACACGGACGCGGCGGAGACGGCGGCCCTGGTGATCGCGGCCCGCGAGGGCGACGCGGCGGCCCAGGACGCCCTGGTCAGCGCCTACCTTCCGCTGGTCTACAACATCGTGGGGCGGGCGCTGAACGGCTCGGTGGACGTCGACGACGTGGTGCAGGAGACCATGCTGCGCGCCCTCGACGGCCTGGGCGGGCTGCGCGCCCCCGAGCGCTTCCGCTCCTGGCTCGTCGCGATCGCGATGAACCAGGTCCGCGACCACTGGCAGGACCGGCGGTCCGCCCCCGCCGCCGTGGAGGAGGCGCACGAGCTGGCCGATCCCGGCGCCGACTTCGTGGACCTGACGGTGGTGCAGCTGCAACTGTCGGGCCAGCGCCAGGAGACCGCGCACGCTACGCGCTGGCTGGAGCCCGACGACCGGGGGCTGCTGTCGCTGTGGTGGCTGGAGTGCGCGGGCGAGCTGACCCGTGCCGAGGTCGCCGCCGCCCTGGAGCTGACGCCGGAGCACACCGCGGTCAGGGTGCAGCGGATGAAGGCCCAGCTGGAGGCGGCGCGGGTGGTGGTACGGGCGCTCGACGCCCGGCCGCGCTGCGAGGAACTGCGGGGCGTGCTGGCCGCCTGGGACGGCAAACCCTCGGCGCTGTGGCGCAAGCGCATCGCCCGGCACGCCCGCGGCTGTTCGCGCTGCTCCGGGCTGTGGAGCGGGCTGATGCCCGCGGAGGGACTGCTGGCCGGCCTCGCGCTGGTCGCCGCGGCACCCGCGCTGTACGCCGCGCTGCGCTGCGCCCCCGGCGGGATGGCACCGGTCGCGGCGGCGACCCCGTACGACACCTCGGCCGGGCCCGCCGGTTCGGGTTCGGGTTCGCTCACAGGTTCCGGTTCCGGGGCGGGGACCGGACGGCGGGCCGCGCGGCGCTCGGGCGGGCGCGGCGACGGGCGCGACGGCACGCGCAGCGCGTCCCGGCGGCGCCGGCGCATGCGGCGCCGGATCGTCGGTGGCGTCGTCGTGGCCTGTGTCGCGGGCGGCGGCCTCTGGTACTTCGGCATGGACTCCGGTCCCGGCGCCGGTGAGAAGGCCGCCGACCGGAACACCAACGCCTCCGTGGCCGACCTCTCCGCGCCGAGCGCCGTACCCACCTCGGCGTCGCCCTCGCCGTCCCCGTCGAAGTCCGCGAAGCCGAAGAAGCCGGAGAAGAAGGCGACCAAGCGCCCGAGCCCGAGCCCGACGCGGAAGAGTACGCCGACGCCGCGCCCGTCCACCCCGCCGGCCCCGGTGCGCACCACCGCGCCGGCGCCGGCCGGTGACACCGTCAGCCAGGTGCTCGCGCTGGTCAACCAGCAGCGCACCGGCGCCGGTTGCTCCCCGCTGACCGAGGACCCGCAGCTCCAGCAGGCGGCGCAGGCGCACTCCGACGACATGGCCGCGCGGCACTTCTTCGACCACGTCAACCCGGACGGCGTCGATCCCGGCCAGCGCATCACCGCCGCGGGGTACCGGTGGTCGACGTACGGCGAGAACATAGCCATGGGCCAGCAGACCCCGGCCTCGGTGATGGACGCGTGGATGAACAGCCCCGGCCACCGGGCCAACATCCTCAACTGCGCCTTCAAGAACATCGGCGTCGGCGTGCACAAGGGCACGGGCGGCCCCTGGTGGACCCAGGACTTCGGCACGAAGATGTGACCCGGCCCGCGTGACAACCCCTGGGCGGGGGGACCGCCCAGGTTGCCGACTCCGGGCGCGCATGGCCGTTGGGCGAGCGCGTCGAGGCGCGGCTCGGAGACGGGGCGCAGCCAACTCGCCCGTGATCGCCCCGAGCCGGGCGCACACCCGTGCGGGGTCTCGGGCAGGGGGCGGGCGGAGAGGGTGCGGAGCAGGGTGCCGGTGGTGGCGACCCCGTGGGTGGCCCCGCGGGTGCCGGTCACGCCGCCAGTGATCCGGCGGCCCCTGGTGCCGGCCGCGATGTTCCCGCCGGGCCGCGCGAAGGGGTGGACACCGCGCCGCCTCGACCGGCCGCTGCCCTGCGTGCGTGCCTGATCGCGCCGCCGCACCGGCCGCTGGCCCCGCGTGCGTGCGTACCTGACAGCACCGCCCGTGACCGGCCGCTGCCCGGCGTGCCCGCCTGACCGCGCCGCCGCACCGGCTGCTGCCTGGCGTGCGTGCTTGACTGCGCTGCCCGTGACCGGCTGCTGCCTGGCGTGCGTGCTTGACCGCGCTGCCCGTGACCGGTCGCTGCCCTGCGTGCGTGTCTGACCGCGCTGCCCGTGACCGGCCGCTGCCCTGCGTGCGTGCCTGATCGCGCCGCCGCACCGGCCGCTGGCCCCGCGTGCGTGCGTGCCTGACCGTGCCGCCCCCGCCCGGCCGGTGGCCCTTCGCCGGGCGCGCGTGGGCGGTATTACGCTGGATGACCGTGCCCCCGGCACGTCAACAGGGGTGCGGGGCCGGACGAAGCAGGGAGCGACCGATGACAGCGGGAACCGAGCGAGCCGTACTTGCGGGCGGTTGTTTCTGGGGCATGCAGGATCTGATCCGCAAGCAGCCCGGCGTGGTCTCCACCCGCGTCGGCTACAGCGGCGGCGACACCCCGAACGCCACCTACCGCGACCACGGCGACCACGCCGAGGCCATCGAGATCCTGTACGACCCCGCGGTGACCAGCTACCGCGACATCCTGGAGTTCTTCTTCCAGATCCACGACCCGACCACCCGCGACCGCCAGGGCAACGACATCGGGCGCAGCTACCGCTCCGCGATCTTCTACGACGGCGAGGAGCAGCACCGCATCGCCGTCGACACCATCGCGGACGTCGAGGCCAGCGGACTGTGGCCCGGCAAGGTGGTCACCGAGCTGGCGCCGGTCGGCGACTTCTGGGAGGCCGAACCCGAGCACCAGGACTACCTGGAGCGCTACCCCAACGGCTACACCTGCCACTTCCCGCGGCCGAACTGGAAGCTGCCGCGCCGCGCCTCGTCCACCACCGACTGAGCCGCCCCGCACCGGGCACCACCCGCTCGTGTGGCGCGTCGTCCCCCAGGGGAGATCCTGGGGGGAGGAGCGGAGCACGCTGTCCGCGACCCGACGACGATGGTGGTGACCACCATGGGCGTGCCGGACGAGACCGGAACGGACCCTTACGGGCCCGCCGATCCCTGCGGGGATCCGTTCCTGCGGGCCAGGTTCGCGATCCCCGCCCTCCCGGTGACCTATCTGCGCCGCGACCGGCTGCTCGGACACCTGGACCTGGCCCCGCGTACCCCGCTGACCGTGGTCGGCGGGGCCGCCGGGGCGGGCAAGACGCTGCTGGTCGCCGACTGGGCCGCGACCCGCGGGCCACGCGTCGCCTGGCTCACCGCGCAGATGGCCGACAAGGGCCGCGGCACCTTCTGGGCCTACCTCCTCCAGGCCCTGCGGCTGGCCGGAGTGCCCCTCTCCGCCGAAGTCGGCCTGCCCGCCGAGGCCGGCCGTGTGGACGACGCGCTGCTCACCCGGCTCGCCGCCGAACTCGGCGCCCACGCGCGACCCGTGACCGCGGTCATCGACGAGTACGACCGCGTCACCGACCCGGAGATCGCCGACCAGCTGGAATTCGTGCTCCGGCACGCGCACACCGGCATCCGCCTGGTCCTGGTCACCCGTACCGAACCGCTGCTGCCCCTGCACCGCTACCGGGCGGCCGGCGCGATCACCGAGATCCGCAACGACGAACTGGCCTTCACCCCCGAGGAGGCCACCGGCCTGCTGGCCCTGCACGGCCTGCGGCTGCCGCCCGACGAGGTGGACGCGCTGCTGGCCCGCACCCGCGGCTGGGCGGCGGGCCTGCGGCTGAGCGCGCTGGCCGCGCAGGGGGAGCGCGACCCGCGGTCGTACCTGAGGGAGTTCGAGGCCGACCGCACCACCATCGGGGACTACCTGATCGCCGAAGTGCTCAGGCGGCAGCGCGCCGAGACCCAGGACCTGCTGCTGCGGATCAGCGTCCTCGACCGGTTCTGCCCCGCCCTCGCCGACGCGCTCACCGGACGCGCCGACGCCGAGCTGATCCTCACCGCGCTGCACCGCGAGAACGCCTTCGTGGAAGACCTCGGGCACTCCTGGTTCCGGCTCCATCCGCTGTTCCGGGAGATCCTGCGCGCCCATCTGCGGGCCCGGCTCCCCGGCCTGGAGACCGAGCTGCACCGCCGGGCGGCGGGCTGGCTGCGCCGCCACGGCCCGCTCGCCGAGACCCTGGAGCACGCCGCCGCCGCGGGCGACTGGGCGGCCGCCGCCAGTGCCCTCGTCGGCGACCTCGCCCTCGGCGAACTGCTCACCGGACCGCGCGCCGAACCCCTGGCCGCGATCTTCTCCGCCCTGGGGCCCGAGCCGCGGACCCCGGCCACCGACCTGGTGCGCGCGGCCCGCGAGCTGTCCCTCGGCGACCTCGACCGGGGCCTGCCGCACCTGCGCCGGGCCGCGCGCGAGCTGGACCGGGCCCGGAGCACACCAGGGCCGGGCCTGGAGGACGACCCCGCACAGCTCGCCGCCGCCCGCCTCGGCCGCACCCTCCTCGACGTCCTCGCCGCCCGGCTGACCGGCTCGCCCTCGCGCGCCGAGGCCGCCGCCCGCCGCGCCGAGGAGCTGCGGCGGGAGGTGCCCGGCCGGCTGCTGGACCGGCACCCCGAACTGACCGCCCTGCTGCGCGCCCACCTCGGCGCCGCCCGCCTGTGGGCCGGCCGGTTCCCGCAGGCGCGGGCGGCCCTGACCGCGGTGACCGACCACGGGGCTACGACACCGGCGCCACCGGCATCCACGCGGGAACCGGCGGTCACGGTGCCGGTCGCGGCGACCGCCCGGCTCCGCGCGGAGTGCCTTGCCCACCTCGCGCTGCTCGACCACCTCGACGGCCGCCCCGGCCGCGCCGAACGCAAGGCGCTCGCCGCGCTCGCCGCCGATCCCGCGGGCCCCTGCGCACCGTCCGGAGCCGGGCCGGCCACCCTCGTCCTGGCCGCCGTCGCCACCGACCGCGACGAACTGGACCGGGCCGAGGCGCTGCTCGCCCCGCCGCCCGACGCGGCCGACGCCCGCCACCCGGTGCGCGACCCGGTGACCCGGTCGCTGCACGCCCTGGTCACCGCGCGTCTGCTGCTCGCCCGCGGCGACACCGAGGGCGCGCTGGAGGCGGCCGACCGTGCCGTCGTCGCCGAGGAGCCCTCCCCCTGGGCCGAGGCCCACGCGGCGCTGGTGGCCGCCGGTGCCCATCTCGCCGACGGGCGCCCGGAGTTGGCCGTCAAGCTGCTGACGGAACTGCCCGGCGAGGACCCGCTGTGCCTGGTGGGCGCGGCACAGGCCGAACTGGCCGCGGACCGCCCCCCGCACGCCCTCGCCCTGCTCGACCGGATCCGCCCGCAGCAGGCCACCGCCCCGCTGATCGCCGTCCGGACGGCCCTGGTCAGGGCGCGGCTCGCCGGCGTCGAGGGCGACCGCGAGGCCCGGCGCCGGCTGGTGGCGCGGGCGCTGCGCGAGGCCCGGCGGGACCGGCTGCGGCGCCCCTTCAGGGAGGCGGGGCCCTGGCTGCGGCCGCTGCTCGCCACGCCGCCGCTGCGTCCGCTCGCCGAGGGCTGGCTGCTGCCCGGCGCCGCCGGCCCGGACGGCACCGCGCCCGTGGCCGAACCGCCGCCCGTGGTCGAGGAGTTGAGCGGACGGGAACGCGATGTGCTGGTCCGGCTCGCCGAGATGATGTCCACCGAGGAGATCGCCGCCGACCTCTACGTCTCCGTCAACACGGTCAAGACCCACCTCAAGAGCGCCTACCGCAAGCTGGGCGTGAACCGCCGCCACGACGCCGTGCACCGCGCCCGTGAACTCGGCCTGCTGTGACCGCCCACCTCACCCGCGAGCGGGCCCACATCACCTGCGACGGGTGAGGCCCGGTCGCCGGAGCGGGGCGCAGGATCGCAGGAGAGGGCCGGGTACTGCCCGTCCGCGGCACGCGGGGAAGGCACCTCATGCGCTACGAGATTCGCGTCGACGGCGAGCTGACGGAGACGCTGGCCAAGGCGTTCCCCGAGCTGGACCACGTGGTGGTGTCCGGCCACACCATCCTGTTCGGCCGCGTCCTGGACGAGACGCACCTGTACGGACTGCTGGCCCGCTGCCAGTCCCTCGGCCTGCGCGTGCTGGAGATGCGCCAGGCGCCGGAGTGAGCCCCGCCGCCGGGCCCGAGCGCTCAGGGCTCGCGCTGCTTGCGGCGCAGCCCGGCGTTCACCGCCGCCGCGAGCAGCCGTACGGCCACGCCCACCAGCAGCAGCCCGCACACCATCTGGCACATCACCGCCACCCGGCCCGCCTCCGAGCGCGCGGTGATGTCGCCGTACCCCACGGTGGTGAACGTGGTCAACGTGAAGTACAGGGCGTCGGTCCTGGTCAGCGGCTCGGTGAAGGAGCCGGGGGTGTCGCGTTCGATGATGTGGTAGACGCTGGCGAAGACGACCAGGTAGAGCCCCACCGTGGCGACCAGCGCCTCCACCGCCTTCAGCCGGGGATGCGGCGCGTGCATGATGTGCCAGGCCTCCCAGCCGAAGACCACCGCGACCGCGAGCAGCCCGCACAGCAGCAGCAGGGCCGTCGCGAGGGTGGTGCGGGTGTCCAGCGGCACCAGGTAGTAGGCGAGGACCAGGGCGGTGAGGATGACCGCCGTCCGTGCGAAGGCCGCGGCCGCGGCCCGGCGGTCCGAACCGCTGCCCAGGGGGTGCCGGGCGTCCTTCGACGGTGCGCGCCTCGCCGGATCGGTCATCGCGTCCGCCTCCCGCCGCCGCACCGCAGGCCGGACCGCCTGCGCCCGCTACCCACCTCAGCGCCCCGGCCCCCGTACGGGATCACCCGCCAGGGGTGATCCCGTACGGGCCGTCATGGGCCACGCTGTCCTGGTGAGGTCCCCGCACAAGGCCCCGCCGGCCGGCCGGGAGCGGCCTCGGCACGGGACGGAGGAGCCATGACCTCCCTCCCGCGATCCGGGTCCGCACGGCCCCCGCGGCCGATCCCCGGACCGGAGCACGATCCCGACGGGGCCGCCACCCTCGGCGACGGCCGCGCACCGCAGTCCGTCGCGCACCCGAGTCGGCCGCCGTTCAACCGAGCCGGTCGCCGTTCACCCGCGCCGGGTGAAGCGTCCCGCGCGCGCCGGAGCGCAGCCTGAGGACGGTGGACGACCGACTACCGGGCGCGGACCCGGAACGGAGGCAGCGACATGAGCGTCCAGACCTACCTCGCGTACGACTACCCGGCGCTGAGCGTCTTCTGGTCCATGCTGGTGTTCTTCCTGTGGATCATGTGGTTCGTGCTGCTGTTCCGGGTGGTCATGGACATCTTCCGCGACGACTCCCTCGGCGGCGTGGCCAAGGCCGCCTGGCTGGTGTGCGTCGTCGTCCTGCCCTTCCTCGGCGTCTTCCTCTACCTGATCGCCCGCGGCAAGGGCATGGGCCGCCGCGAGGTGGAACAGGCCCGCGCCCAGCAGCGCGCGTTCGACAGCTACATCCGCGAGACCGCGCGGGGCGGCACCTCCAGCGCCGACGAACTCGCCCGGCTCGCCGAGATGAAGGCCCGCGGCGACATCACCGAGGACGAGTTCCGCAAGGCGAAGGACATGGTGTTCGCCGCCCACGGACCGTCCGCGGGCACGTCCGCGGGCACGTCCACCGGCACATCCGCGGGCACCCCCGGAGGCACGGGGCCGGGATCCACCGGATCCGGCCGTTCGGGAACCGTCTCCTCCCACTCGCCGCACTGACCCACCGCACACCGGAGAGAAACGAGGTGGCACGATGACCGCGCCCCACGCACACCACGACACCGGCCCCACCGGCCCCGGAGCCGGCACCACCCGCGAGCCCACCACCAGGCAACTGTGGGCCACCGGCCTGACCGCGTTCGCCGCGGTGATGCTGCTGCTCACCGGCGTCCTGGACATCTTCCGCGGCATCATGGGGATCGCCCGAGACGACGTCTTCCTCGCCACCCGCAGCTATGTGTTCCAGTTCAGCCTCACCGGCTGGGGCTGGGTCCACCTGGTCCTGGGCGCCGTCGCCGTCATCGTCGGCCTGGGCCTGATGAAGGTGTCGACCTGGGCGCGGGCGGCCGGTGTGGTCATCGCCGCGCTGATCATCATCGCCAACTTCCTGTCCCTGCCGTACTACCCGGTCTGGTCGATCGTGATGATCGCCCTCGCCGCCTTCACCATCTGGGCGCTGTGCGTGGTCCGCAAGGAAGGCGACCGGGGCCTGTTCGACTGAACGCCGCTGCACGCCGCCCGCCGCGGCGGCCGGGTTCACGCCGGAGGGGGTGCGCCTCCCGGAGGGGAATCGCCCGCGGCCCCCGTCGCGCCCGGCAGGGCCAGATGGGCGAGATCGGCCGGGGGCGGCGAGGTCACCGGCCACAGCGGGGTGGCCCGGCCGTCGGCGAGCGCGGCCGGGGCGTCGGTGAGGTTCATGCGCTCCCGCAGCCGGCCGTAGAAGTCCGTCGGACCCAGCCGCACCGCCTTCAGCCGGCGGGGCGCCGCGTACACGCCGATCCAGTCGCCGGGGCTCAGCACCCCGCGCAGCTGTCCGTCGATGCTGACCGCGGCCTGGCCCGAGCGCTCCAGCACCCGCAGCGCGACGGGTTCGTCCGGGGCGGCCACGACCGAGCGGTTGAACACCATGTGCGGGGCCACCGGCGTGAAGACCAGCGCCTCCGCGCGCGGCGAGACCACCGGGCCTCCGGCGGCGAAGCTGTACGCTGTGGAACCCGTGGGCGTGGCGACCAGCAGCGCGTCCGCCGAGTAGCAGGCGAGGAGCCGCCCCGCCAGATACACCGCGACCGACACCTGCCGGTCCCGTGACAGCTTCTCCAGGACGACGTCGTTGAGCGCGGTGACGTCCAGCGCGACGCCCCAGTCGCCGCCCGCCGCGCAGTCCACCCGCACACGGGGCGGCGGCAGCATCGGCCCGCGGCCGTACCGCGTCAGCGGCTCCATGTGCGCGGGCACCTCCAGTCGGCACGACGCCCGCATGGTGAGCAGCATCCGGCTCTCCACGGTGATCCGCTCCTCGCGCACCGCGTCCAGGGCCGCCCGTACGGCGGGGGCCGGCACCTCGGTCAGGAAGCCGACCCGCCCGAGGTCCACGCCGAGCACCAGGGCGTCGTTCTCCGCCGCGAGCCGGGCGCCGCGTAGGAAGGTGCCGTCGCCGCCGAGCGTGACGATCAGGTCCGGGTCGCCCGCCGCGTCCACCTCCGCCCGCGCGCTGTGCCGGGCGCCCTCCTGCCACACGTCGATGTCGGTGCACACCACCGCGTGCTCCGCGCACCAGTCGCGCACCGCCCCCGCGGCCGCCTGTGCCTCGGCGCGCCCGCCGTGCACGACCAGGCCGACACGGTTCACCGTCATACCCGCACCACCCGCCTGAGACCGGCTCCTGCCGAGCGCCATCCTCGCCGGGGACGGCACGGGCCCCGCGCACGCCACGCCGCCGGGGCACCGCCGTACCCCTCCCATCGACCCGCGTGCCGGGCGCACGCCCCCGCCGGACGGTACACCCGCCCACCCCTCATGACGTCCGCCCCCTACGGGTACTCGGGGCGTGCCCACAGACGTACGGATGCCGGGGGAGGCCCCCGATGAGCGAGTACACCACCCCGTCCCAGGCCGAGGGCGAACGGGAACCGGAGGACATGGGGGCGGCGCAGCCGGATCGCACCACCCCCTCCCAGGCGGAGGGCCCCGCCGAGGAGAGCCCCGAGCGGAACGCCGAGGAAGGCCGCGACTGACGAGGATCTCGAGTGCCGCCTGCGTTGCGGCCCCCGCGGCGCCGACCTAGCGTGATCTCGACACGTCAGACAGGTAGGCCGTGATGACGCATCCGCCCGACCCCCTCGGCATCACCGACCACAGAGCCGCCGCCCGCCCGATCCAGCTGGAGACGCACGGGCTCGACGTGATTGGGGACGCGGACCGCAGGGGCACCCCGCGCATGCTGTTCTGGCCCTGGTTCGGGGCGAACGTCTCCGTGCTCGGGCTCAGCTACGGCGCCTTCGCGTTCGGCTTCGGCATCTCCTTCTGGCAGGCGCTCGTCGCGGGCACCATCGGCATCGTCGTCTCGTTCCTGCTGTGCGGCTTCGTGTCGGTCGCCGGCAAGCGCGGCTCGGCGCCCACCATGGTGCTCAGCCGCGCCGCCTACGGGGTGCGCGGCAACCGGCTGCCGTCGGTGGTCTCCTGGATGCTCACCGTCGGCTGGGAGACCGCGCTCATCTCGCTCGCCACCCTGGCCACCGCGACCGTCTTCACCAGCCTCGGCTGGGGCGGCGGCACCGAGACCAAGGTGGTCGCCCTCATGGTGGTGGCCGCGCTGACCGTCGTCGCCGGTGTCATCGGCTTCGACCTGATCATGCGGCTCCAGGCCGTCATCACCGTGGTCACCGGCGTGCTGACCATCGTCTACGTCGGCCTCGTCGCCCACCAGGTCGACTGGGGTGCCGTCAAGGCGGTGCCGAGCGGCTCCGCGCAGCAGATGATCGGCGCACTGGTGTTCATGATGGCGGGCTTCGGGCTCGGCTGGATCAACGCCGCCGCCGACTACTCCCGCTATCTGCCGCGCGGCTCCTCCAGCCGGGGCGTGATCGGCTGGACCACCTTCGGCGGCTCCCTCGCCCCCGTGCTGCTCCTGGTCTTCGGCGTACTGCTGGCCGGGTCCTCACCGCAGCTGAGCCGGGCCATCGCCGACGACCCGATCGGCGCCCTGACCACGATCCTGCCCACCTGGTTCCTGGTGCCGTTCGCCGTGGTCGCCGTGCTCAGCCTGGTCGGCGGCGCCGTCCTCGACATCTACTCCTCCGGCCTCGCCCTGCTCTCCGCCGGACTGCGCGTGCCCCGCTATCTGGCCGCGCTGTGGGACGGCTGCCTGATGATCGCCGGGTCGGTCTACATCGTGTTCTTCGCCGGTGGCTTCCTCGGCCAGTTCATGGGCTTCCTCACCACGCTCGGCGTGCCCGTCGCCGCCTGGTCCGGCGTCATGCTGGCCGACCTCGCGCTGCGCCGCCGCGACTACGACGACGGCGACCTGTTCCGCCCGCACGGCCGCTACGGCGACGTCCCGCTGGTGCCCCCGCTGCTCACCCTCGCCGCCACGGCCGTCGGCTGGGGCCTGGTGACCAACACCGCCGCGCACTGGCTGGGCTGGCAGGGCTACCTCCTCGGGCCGCTCGGCCTCGGCGGCCGTACCGGCGCGTGGGCGTACGCCAACCTGGGCGTGGTGGTCGCCCTCGTCCTGTCCTTCCTCGGCACCCTGCTCCTCGGCCGGCGCCGGGTGCGCGCCCAGGAGGCCCTGGCCCCGAGCCCCGCACCGGGCGAGGAGGTGCTCAGGGCCTGAGCGGCACCCCGTCCCGCGCTGGTCCGTACCTCTTCCGGTTCGCACGCATGCCCCCGCTCCGCACCGGGTACGCGAGGCGGGAGCCCGACCGGGCAGTCCGTCCGGGCGGCCCGTACCACCACCGCTACCTGGGGATCTGCCATGGAGACACCCGCACACGACGCCCTTCCGACGCCGGCCCAGCAGGCGCTGGACGCCCTGGTCGCCAACGCCGAGGACCAGAGGGCCCTGGACACCCTCGCCCACAGCGACGTGCTCGTCCCCGTGCCGGACGACGCGATCGACGGCGAGGGCGCCGACGCCACGACGGTGGCCCTGCCCATCCTGGAACAGCCCGGCGGTGACCCGGTCGTCCCCGTGTTCACCACGGAGAACGAGATGGCCGAGCTGCTGCCCTTCGTCTCCCGCTACCGCCTCATCCCGCTGGGCGCGCTGGCCTCGCAGTGGCCCGACGAGGAGATCTCCCTGGCGATAGACGGCAGCTCGGAGCACGCGCTCACGCTGACGTCCCAGGGGGTGCGGACGCTGCTGGCCCGCTGAGGGCGGGCCCCCTGAGGGCCGGGGGGTGCGGGGAGCCGCGCAGGTGATCACCGCCCTCCCGCGGGCGTCAGAATACCCTCATGGAATACATCGCCGGCACGGCAGGCGCCCTGCTGCTCCTCGCCGTGCTGAGCAGCATCCTGCGCACCCTCGTCGTCCCGCGGGGCCTCTACTCCGCGCTGGTCTTCCGCCTGTGGTGGCTGCTGCGCAGAGTGCTGCGGCTGACCGCCCCCCGCGGCGACTACGAGGCCATCGACCGTGCCCAGACCTGGCTGGCCCCGCTCATGCTGATCGGCATGCTCGCCAGCTGGCTCGTCGGCGCCCTGTTCGGCTTCGGTCTGCTCCTGTACGCGCTGTCCCCGCTGGCGTGGACCACCGCGTTCCGGGAGGCCGGCTCCAGCCTGTTCACGCTGGGCTTCGCCAGCGGCGCCCGGTGGAAGCTGTCGGTCCTCGACTTCGTCGCGGCGGCCACCGGGCCGGTCCTGATCGCGCTCCAGATCGCCTACCTGCCCACGCTGTACGCCGCCTACAACCGCCGCGAGGTCGAGGTCACCCTCCTCCAGGCGCGGGCCGGCGAGCCCTCCTGGGGCCCGGAGATCCTGGCCCGGCAGTGGCTGGTCGACACCGAGACCGCGCTGCCCGAGCTGTACCGGGCCTGGGAGCGGCTGGCCTCGGACATGGGCGAAAGCCACTCCACCTACCCGGTCCTGCTGACGTTCCGCTCCCCGCGCCCGTACCGCAGCTGGCTGGTGGGGCTGGTCGCCGTGATGGACGCGGCGGCGCTCCAGCTCGCGCTGGACCCGAAGACCGCGCCGCCGGAGGCCCGCCTGGTGCTGCGGGCCGGGTTCAGCGCCCTGCGCGACATCGCCCGCGCGGTGCGCGCCCCCTTCGAGGGCGACCCCTCGCCCAGCGCGCCCATCCGGCTCACCTACGCCGAGTTCGACGCGGCCGTGGCGATGCTGGACTCGGCCGGCTTCCGCGCCGAGCGCACCCCCGAGGAGGCATGGCCCCACTTCCGCGGCTGGCGGGTCAACTACGAAGCCGTCGCCTATGAACTGTGCCGCCGCTGCGACGCCGTACCGGCCCTGTGGACCGGCCCCCGCGACTTCCCGACGACCCCGATCCCGCCGCGCCGCCCGGTGGACCGACGCCCGGACGACCCGCCGCCGGGCGTCTAGACCCGCCGCCGAGGGTCTATCCAAACGAGAGGCGGCCCTAGCGGTCCTGGTGGTCCCGCTCCGGCAACATCCGCTCCAGGACGGCCCGTTGCACCGGCAGCACCTCGGTGTGCAGGGCACGGCCCTTGGTGGTGAGGGCGACCCAGACGCCGCGGCGGTCCTCGGCGCACACCGAGCGCTCCACCAGGCCGTCCTTCTCCAGCCGGCCGATCAGCCGGGACAGGGCGCTCTGGCTGAGATGCACCCGCCCGACCAGGTTCTGCACCCGGCAGTGGTCGCCCTCGCGGGGTGACTCGGCGGCCAGGATGTCCAGCACCTCGAAGTCGCTGGCGCCCAGCCTGTAGGGGTGCAGTGCACGGTCCATCTCGCACATCGTGCGCGCGTGCACGGCGAGGATGTCCCGCCAGCGTTCCCCGAGCCGGGCATCGGCCGTTTTCACTGCCATACCGGCACCGTAGCACCGTTCCAGCCACTCGTTGAGTGTGCAACTACTGTTCGGTGGCGGGATCCTGGAGCAGGCCCACCATGTTGCCGTCGGCGTCCTTCACACTGGCCACGAGCCGTCCGCTGCCGACGTCCCGGACGTCCTGGACGATCTCCGCGCCCGCCGCCACCAGCGCCGCGAGCCGCTCCCGCAGATCGGTGACGTGCCAGAACGGCACCGGACCCGTCAGGCCCTGCGCGTGCCCGTTCGGGTCGAGGCCGATGTCCTGCCCGGCGGCCTTGAACCCGATGTAGTACGGCTCGTCCGCGTACGGCTCGACGCCCAGCAGCGCGCCGAACAGGGCCTTGGCCCGCTCCGGATCCTTGACGGGGTAGATGATCGTCTGCACACCGGCGGTCATGGAAACTCGCTCCTCACAGGGCAATGGATTCGGGGAGGCCCGGCGGGCCTCCGTCGGTGCAGCCACGCTAGGCCGGGGGACCCCGCCACGGCTTCTCCGATCCTGACCGCTTCGACGCCGAGCGGCAGCTCCGTGGCACCTCCGTGACGGCGAGCCCGCCGGCCCGCACGCCGGTGAGGCCGCATCCGCCGGGCCGTCCGCCAGGAGAAGAGTGGGTGAACGCTCCGCCGGACGGGCCCCGGTGCGGGCGGGGCGCCGCCGATCCGGCGGTAGTCTGGTGCCGGCCGTGATCACCCACCGGGGGCCGGCCGAGCAGGAGACGTAGGAACGATGACAACCCCCGAAGCCGGCACCCTCCGCGCCCGCCTCTCACCGCGCCGGCGAACGCAGTGGCACGCCCAGGGCCCCGTCGTCGCGGTGGTCGCCGTCGGCGGCGCCTTCGGCGCCTGCGCCCGCTACGGCCTCAGCCTCGCCTGGCCCGCCCCGCCCGGCGGCTTCCCCTGGGCGACCTTCTGCACCAACCTCATCGGCTGTGCCGTGATGGGCGTGTTCATGGTGTTCATCACCGAGGTGTGGGCCGCGCACCGCCTCGTCCGCCCCTTCTTCGGCACCGGCGTCCTCGGCGGCTTCACTACCTTCTCCACCTACGCGGTCGACATCCGCAGGCTGGTCGGGGCCGGTCGCCCCGGCACCGGCCTCGTCTATCTGGCGGCGACGCCCTGCGCGGCCCTCGCGGCGGTGTGGCTCGCCTCGGCCGCCGTCCGCCGGGTGCTGACCAGGAGGGAGCGGGCATGACCGCGCTCACCGGCCGCGCGCTGCGGCTGACCGTCTGCGTCGGCGAGGACGACACCCGGCACCACAAGCCCCTCTACAGCGAGATCGTGCACCGCGCACACGCCGCCGGGCTCGCGGGCGCCAGCGTCTTCCGGGGCATCGAGGGCTTCGGCGCCTCCTTTCGCATCCACACCTCCCGGCTGCTCTCGCTCGGCGAGGACCTGCCGGTCGCGGTGGTCGTCGTGGACACCGAGGAGCGGGTGCGGGCCTTCCTGCCCCAGCTGGCCGAACTGGTCCACGGGGGCCTGGTCACGCTGGAGCAGTGCGAGGTCGTACGGTACGCCGGCCGCGCACCCGCGCCGGAAGGTGAGGAACCGTTGTGAACCGGCCGCTCGTCGTGGCCGGCGCGGGCCGCTGACCACGCCCCCCGCGTCTTCTCCCACGAGACTCCTCCCGCGAGACCCTGCGGCTCACCCGTGTCGGCTCGGGCCTCTACGCTTCGGTGAGCGTCGTCGCCGGCGTGGCGGGCCGACCCGGCCGCGGCCTTCGCCGGGGTCCCGGCTCGCCGGCGCTCCGCAGGCCCGGCCGCTCGGCACCTCCGGCGCGGCAAGTACTGTCTACAACACTGTCGACCTACTCTCCTCAGAACTGGATCCCATGAGCGCCATCTCTGTCGGTCAGGCCGTCATCCTCGGAGTCGTCGAGGGGGTGACCGAGTTCCTTCCCGTGTCCTCCACCGGCCACCTCAAGATCGCCGAGGGGCTCATGGACATCCCCGTCGACGACAAGTCCGTCGTCGGTTTCTCCGCCGTCATCCAGGTCGGCGCCATCGCCGCCGTGCTCGTGTACTTCTTCAAGGACATCAAGCGGATCGTTTCCGCCTGGTTCCGCGGTCTGGTCAACCGCGAGGAGCGCTACCACCACGACTACAAGTTCGCCTGGTGGGTGATCGCCGCGACCATCCCGATCGTCCTGGTGGGCCTTGCCGCGAAGCCGCTGATCGACGGGCCGCTGGCCTCGCTGTGGGTGGTGGCCGGTTCGCTGATCGTCGGGTCCGGTGTGATGTGGTGCGCGGACCAGATGGGCCGCCACAAGCGCGGCGAGGACGACACGTCCTTCAAGGACGCGATGTGGGTGGGCTGCTCGCAGATCCTCGCCCTCCTCTTCCCCGGCTTCTCCCGCTCCGGCGCCACCATGTCCACCGCGCTCGTCCTGGACCTGGACCGCGTCGCCGCGACCCGCCTCTCCTTCTTCCTGGGCATCCCCGCGCTGACCGGCGCCGGCATCTACGAGCTGAAGGACGCCCTCGGCGCGGGCGTGGGCGCCGCCCCGCTGGCCGTCGGCACCCTCGTCTCGTTCGTCGTGGCCTACGCCTCGATCGCCTGGCTGCTGAAGTTCGTCGCCAAGCACTCCTTCAACGCCTTCGTGATCTACCGCGTCATCATCGGCGTCGGCCTGCTCGGCCTGCTCGGCACCGGTGTGCTCAACGCCTGAGCCGTGGCCTCCCGGCACCTCACGGGGTGCGGCGGCCCGAACGCGGGCGCCGCACCCCGTGCGCGTTCGGTACTGCGCGTTGGTGAAGCCCCCGGCACCGGACCGGCCCGCCTTGACAGAGCGGGCGGACAGCGCGCAGGATCGCCCCGTGAACCTGTCAGACAGCCAGACAGGTGGCGTGGGGCCGCGTCGCGTCAGCGCGATGGAGGCGGTCCTCGGCCACCTCCGCGGCGCCATCGAACGCGGCGACTACGCCATCGGCGACAAGCTGCCCTCCGAGGCCGAGCTGGGCCGCACCCTGGAGGTCTCCCGGCCCGTGCTGCGCGAGGCGCTGCGCGCGCTCCAGGCGATGGGCCTCACGGTCTCCCGGACCGGCAAGGGCACCTTCGTCGTCGCCAACGCCGTGGAGGACCCCACCTTCGGCGACTACGCGGCCAGCGACCTGCTGGAGGTCCGCCGGCACATCGAGATCCCGGTCGCCGGCTACGCGGCCCTGCGCCGCACCCCCGACCACCTGGACCGGCTGGCCCATCTGCTGGACCGCATGGAGCGGGAGACGGACACCACCGCGTGGGTGGCGATGGACACCCTCTTCCACCTCACCGTGGCCGAGGCCGCCCAGAACCCGGTCTTCCGCCGGGTCATCGAGGAGATCCGCGACGCCCTGGCCCGCCAGTCGGCCTTCCTCAACGAACTCGGCGGCCGGCGCGAGCAGTCCAACCGCGAGCACCGCGCGATCGTGGAGGCGCTTACCGACGGCTGCGAACAGGACGCCCTGGCGGCGATGAGCCACCACCTGGACCGCGTCGAACGCACCCTCACCGACATCGTGCGCCCCAGGAAGCCGGACCCGGCCGCGAGCGGCACGCCCGAGGCATGAGCG
Organism: Streptomyces sp. NPDC043952; assembly: GCF_056435325.1. Taxonomy (NCBI): domain Bacteria; kingdom Bacillati; phylum Actinomycetota; class Actinomycetes; order Kitasatosporales; family Streptomycetaceae; genus Streptomyces; species Streptomyces sp. NPDC043952. Next base: position 178,424 of record NZ_JBWKES010000013.1, on the reverse strand, counting down.
CCGCCCACCCCTGATCCCCGGCCACCCCCCCACCTCAGCCCCCATGCCAGGCGACACCGGCACCGGATGGCACCACCGTGCTCATCCGCCGCCGGACGCCACGGCACCGGGCGCGGTCCGTACGACGCCCACGCCCGCCCCGTGCGACCCGCACGCCCCCGCCCCCGACCGGCGTGCCGCCGCGTGACCCGCGGACCGGCCGCCCCGACCCCTTGACGCAGGAAGAAATGGACCTCAGCCTCCCCGCCGCCGCGCCCGTCGTGCGCGCACCCGGCCACGCCCCCGTCGCCCACCTCGTCCGCGGCGGCGTGGTCGAGGGCATCCACTACGGCTCCGTCGTCGTCCTCGGCGCCGACGGCACCGTCGACTTCCGGCTCGGCGACATCGAGGCCGCCTTCTACCCCCGTTCGGCCGTCAAGCCCCTCCAGGCCGTCGCCATGGTGCGGGCCGGGCTGCCGCTGGACGGCGCACTGCTGTCGCTGGCCGCCGCGAGCCATTCAGGCGAGGAGCGCCACCTCGACGGCACCCGGCGCATCCTGGAGCTGGGCGGCCTCGCCGAGGACGACCTGCGCAACGTCCCCGACCTGCCCTTCGACCCCGCCGTCCGCGACACCTGGATCCGCGCGGGCCGGACGCCCTCCCGGCTCGCCCAGAACTGCTCCGGCAAGCACGCGGCGATGCTGTGGACCGCGCGGCTCAACGACTGGTCCCTGCCCGACTACCTGGACCCCGCGCACCCCTTGCAGCAGGCGATCCGGGAGACCGTCGAGGACCTCACCGGGCAGCGGGTCGCGCACGTCAGCGTGGACGGCTGCGGCGCCCCCCTGTTCGCCATCTCCCTGCACGGGCTCGCCCGCGCGCTGTCCCGGATCGCCTCGGCGGCCCCCGGCACCGCGGAGGCGAAGGTCGCCGACGCGATGCGCGACCACGCCGAGATGGCGTCCGGCGCGCGCCGCGACGTCGCCGCGCTGATGCGGGCCGTGCCGGGGCTGCTCGCCAAGGACGGCTTCGAGGGCGTCCAGGTCGCCGCGCTGCCGGACGGGCGGGCGGTGGCCGTGAAGATAGCGGACGGCGCGGACCGCGCGCGGATACCGGTCGCGGCGCGGGCACTGGAGCGCGCCGGGGTGGACCCGGCGCTGCTGACCGGCTTCGCGGGGCAGGCGCTGCTCGGCGGTGGCGTCCCGGTGGGGGCCGTACGCGTGGTGGACGAGCTCGATCCCGCCTGAGTTCACCCCCCGCCGACGTTTCCCCTCCCGAAGCTGAGAAAGCAGAGCACCCCTCATGACCACCACCCGGCGCGAACACGACCTCCTCGGCGATCGGGACGTGCCCGCCGACGCCTACTGGGGCATCCACACCCTGCGGGCGACCGAGAACTTCCCCATCACCGGCATGCCGATCTCGGCGTACCCGCATCTGATCGACGCCCTGGCCGCCGTCAAGGAGGCCGCCGCGCTCGCCAACGAGGAACTCGGGCTGCTGGCACCCGAGAAGGCCCGCGCGATCGTCACCGCCTGCCAGGAGATCCGGCGGGGCGAGCTGCACGAGCAGTTCGTCGTGGACGTCATCCAGGGCGGGGCCGGCACCTCGACCAACATGAACGCCAACGAGGTCGTCGCCAACCGGGCGCTGGAACTGCTCGGCCACGCCAAGGGGGAGTACACGTGTGTACACCCCAACGAGGACGTCAACCTGAGCCAGTCGACCAATGACGTCTACCCGACCGCCGTCAAGATAGCGACGGTCTTCGCGGTCCGTGGACTGCTCAAGGCGATGGCGGTACTCCAGGACTCCTTCGCGGGGAAGTCCGTCGAGTTCCGTGACGTGCTCAAGATGGGCCGTACCCAGTTGCAGGACGCGGTGCCGATGACGCTCGGCCAGGAGTTCTCCGCGTTCGCCGTGATGATCGAGGAGGACCGCAGCCGTCTTGCCGAGGCCGTCGAGCTGATCCATGAGATCAACCTGGGCGCCACGGCGATCGGTACCGGAATCAATGCTCCGTCCGGGTACGCCGAGGCCGCCCGCCGGCAGCTGTCCGCGATCACCGGGCTGCCGCTGGTCACCGCCGCCAACCTGGTCGAGGCCACCCAGGACTGCGGGGCCTTCGTGCAGATGTCCGGGGTGCTCAAGCGGATCGCGGTCAAGCTCTCCAAGAGCTGCAACGACCTGCGGCTGCTGTCCTCCGGGCCGCGCGCCGGGCTCGGCGAGATCAACCTGCCGCCGGTGCAGGCCGGTTCGTCGATCATGCCGGGCAAAGTCAACCCGGTCATCCCCGAGGTCGTCAACCAGGTCGCCTTCGAGGTGATCGGCAATGATGTGGCCATCACCATGGCCGCCGAGGCCGGGCAGCTCCAGCTCAACGCCTTCGAGCCGATCATCCTGCACTCCCTGTCGGAGTCGATCACCCACCTGGAGCGGGCCTGCCTGACGCTGGCCGAGCGCTGCGTCGACGGCATCACCGCCAACACCGAGCGGCTGCGCGCGAGCGTGGAGAACTCCATCGGACTGGTCACCGCGCTCAACCCGCACATCGGCTACACGGCCGCCACCGAGATCGCCAAGGAGGCCCTCGCCACCGGCCGCGGGGTCGCCGAACTGGTCCTGGAGAAGGGCCTGCTGCCCGCCGGGACGCTGGCCGCTCTGCTGCGCCCCGAGATCGTCGCGGGCAGCGGGGCACCGGCCGCCTGACCTGCGCCGACGAGGGATTCCGGAGCAGGGGCGAGTGGGCTCCCGGCCCGGCACGGAGGCACAATGGTGATCATGACAACGACGTCGACCCCCACCTTCCTGCCGGTCCTGGAGCGCATAGCCGAGGAGCTGGAACACACGCCGGGCCGCGGCCGCGCCGCCGACTACATACCGGCGCTCGCCGCCTGCGACCCGCGCGCCTTCGGCATGGCCGTCGCCGAGCTGGACGGCACGGTGTACGGGGTGGGGGAGTGGCGGCAGCCGTTCTCCGCGCAGTCCATCACCAAGGTGTTCACGCTCGCCCTGGACCTCGCCCGCGAGGGCGACGAACTCTGGGAGCACGTCGGCCGCGAGCCCTCCGGTAACCCGTTCAACTCCCTGGTCCAGCTGGAGTACGAGGACGGCATCCCGCGCAACCCGTTCATCAACGCGGGCGCCCTCGTCGTCACCGACCGCCTCCAGACCCGTACCGGGGACGCGGCCGGGGAACTGCTCGACTTCCTGCGTGCCGAGAGCGGAAACCCCGCGCTGGACTTCGACCAGGAGGTCGCCGCCTCCGAGACCGCGCACGGCGACCGCAATGCCGCCCTCGCCCACTTCATGGCGTCCTACGGCAACATCGACAACGAGATCACGGTCCTGCTCGACCAGTACTTCCGCCAGTGCTCCATCGCCGCCTCCTGCGCCGACCTCGCCCTCGCCACCGGCTTCCTCGCCCGGCACGGCATCCGCGCCGACGGCAGCAGACTGCTCAGCCGCAGCCAGGCCAAGCAGGTCAACGCGGTGATGCTGACCTGCGGCACGTACGACGCCGCGGGCGACTTCGCCTACCGGGTCGGCCTGCCCGGCAAGAGCGGCGTCGGCGGCGGCATCATCGCCGTCGTACCGGGTCGCTGCACCCTGTGCGTGTGGAGCCCCGGCCTGGACGAACGCGGCAACTCCGTGGCCGGCGTGGCCGCCCTGGACCGCTTCACCACCCTGACCGGGCTGTCCGTCTTCTGAGCGCACCGGCCCCGCGCACCGCCAAACACCGTCCCACCGGACCCACCACGCCCCGGCCACACCTCGGCCCCCGTCCGGTCGGGCCCTCGTCGTCTCGCGGACATCCGGCGTTGACACGCTGAGCCAGTGTTGGCCATGGCATATCCCTTCGATCTGCGCCGCTGCCGGCTGCTCGGGCTGGCCGGCACCGCCTTCCTCGCGCTGGGCGGGGAGACGGCCGGTGCCCTGCCGGTCGCCGACCTCCCCGCACCCGCCTCGGCCCGCGAGGCCACCGGGCTGGTCGCGGTGTACTTCGGCGTCGTGCTGCTGACCGCCGCCTGGGTCCTCCTCGGCCGTCTGGTGCGCGGTCCCCGGCCGCCAGGACCGCGGGCCCTGCTGCTCGTGCTGGCCGTCTGGGCCGCCCCGCTGGTGCTCGCCCCGCCGCTGTTCAGCCGGGACGTCTACAGCTACCTCGCGCAAGGCGCCATGGCCGACGCGCACATGGACGTCTACACCCAGGGCCCCGCGGCCCTCGGCGGTCCGCTCGCCGACCAGGTGGCCCCCATGTGGCAGCACACCGGGGCGCCGTACGGCCCCGCGTTCCTGGGCCCCGCGGCCGTACTGTCCGGGCTCACCCGCGGGGAACTGCCCGCCGGGCTGATCAGCATGCGGCTGCTCGCGCTCCTCGGGGTGGCCCTGATGGCGTTCGCGCTGCCCCGGCTCGCCCGGCACAGCGGCGCCGACCCGGCCGCCGCGCTCTGGCTCGGCGCCCTGAACCCGCTGGTGCTGCTGCACCTGGTCGCGGGCGCCCACAACGACGCGCTGATGCTCGGCCTGCTCGGGCTCGGCCTGGTCGCCGCGCGGGGGCGCAGGCCCGTCGTGGGCGCCGTACTCGTCACCCTCGCCGCGCTGGTCAAGGCGCCCGCCGCGCTCGGCCTGCTCGCCGTGGTGGCCTTCCGGGTCCGCGCCGGGCGCCGCCCGCTGCCCGCCGCCCTGGCCACCGCCGGCGTCTGTGCCGCGACCACGGTCGCCGCCACCGTCACGGCGGGCACCGGCTACGGCTGGATCGGCGCCCTCGGCACCCCCGTCTCCCCGCAGAACTGGGCGCTGACCAGCCTGCTCGGCCGGGCCACCGGCGCCCTGCTCGACCGCCTCGGCAGCGGCCTGGCCCCGCTGGCCGTGCCCGGCTGGCAGCTGCTCGGCCTCCTCGCCACCGCCGTCGCGATCCTGCTCATCTGGCTGCGGCTGCGCCTCAGACCGGTGTACGCGCTCGGCCTGAGCCTGCTCGCCGTCGCCGTGTTCGGCCCGGCGATCCGCCCCTGGTACGTGCTGTGGGGCCTGTTCCTGATCGCCGCCGCCGCGCCCAGCACCTCGGTACGGCACCGGGTCGCCGCCCTCGCCGGGGTGCTCGCCCTCGCCGTCCTGCCCGGCGGCGGACCCGCCGACGCGGGCCAGGTGGTGCTCGCCGTCTGCGGCGGACTGCTCGGCGTGGTCGTCCTGTGGCAGGCCCACCAAGCGGTCCGGGCACCCATCACGGCCCCCGCCCAGGGGGGCGTCGCATGACGGGCCCGCGCACCGGGCGGGGCAGGCTGCTGCTGGTCCTCGCCCTCGCCGCCGCCGTGACCGCGTTCACCGCGACCGTGCCGCTGCTGCGCGGCTTCTTCGACCTGCGCGTCTACTACGGCACCGTGCACACCTGGGTGCACCACGGCGGCCTGATCTACGACTACCGGGTGCCGGGCACGCGGTACGGCTTCACCTATCCGCCGTTCGCCGCCGTCCTCATGCTGCCCCTGGCCCCGCTCGGCCGGAACGCCGCGATCGCCGCCTCCCTGGTGGTCAACACGGTCGGGCTCGGCGTCGTCCTGCTGGTGCTGGCCGGCGACCGCTGGCGGCGCCACGGCTGGTACCGCTGGTCGCTGGCCCTGTGCGCGCTCGCGCTGTTCGAACCCCTGCGGGACACCTTCAGCTTCGGCCAGGTCAACGTCGTCCTCCTGGCCCTCGTGCTCACCGACGCCCGGCTGCCGGCCGGCGGCCGGGGGCGCTGGGCGGGCGCCGGGATCGGGCTCGCGGCGGCCGTCAAGCTGACGCCGGCCCTGTTCATCGGGATGCTGCTGCTCGCCGGGCGCCGCCGGGCCGCCGCGCAGGCGACCGCCGTCGCCGCCGCCGCGACCGCGCTCGCCGCCCTGGTGGACCCCGCCGCCTCCCGGTTCTACTGGACGCGGGCGCTGTGGGACACCGGCCGGGTGGGCCGCCTGGACTACGTCTCCAACCAGTCGCTCCAGGGCGTGCTGGCCCGGCTCGGCGAGACCGGCCGCCCGCTGTGGGCACTCGCTGCGCTGGCCACGCTGTGCGTCTGGGCGTGGCGGACCCGCCGGGCCGCGCGGGCCGGTGACTGGAGAGCGGCCTTCGCCCTCACCGGGGCGGCCGCCTGCCTGGTCAGCCCGATCACCTGGGTGCACCACCTGGTGTGGCTGCTGCCCTCCTTCGCGGTCCTGCTGCGCGCCGGACACCGCCGGGTGGCGGGCGCGCTGTACGCGGTGCTGTGCACCAGCGTGGTCTGGCTCTGGGTCGACGACGCCTCGGGCCTCGACGGCTTCCTGGGCGGCAACCTCTACACCTGGATCACCCTGGGCCTGCTGCTCGGCCTGCCGGTCCGTCAGCCGCGCGGGGCCCTGCCCTTGCCCCGTGCCCGCAGCGCCAGTGCCATCGCGGCCGCGCCCAGCACGGCGAGTCCCGCCCCGACGGCGGTGCCCGACCAGTCGTCGTCGTCCGGCGCCCCGGACGTGGCCGCCGCCACCGGCGCGGCCGACGCGGTCGGCCGGGGCCTGGGGCGCAGTGCGTCCAGCGAGCCCACCGGATCCACCTGACCGGCCGCCGCGAAGCCCCAGTCGAGCAGCGCGCGCGCCTCCTCGTACACCTCGAACCCGTCGCCGGTCTGCGGGTTCATCACGGTCACCTCCAGCGTGCGCCCGCCCCGCCGGGCCGCGGCCACCAGGGTGTTGCCCGCGTTGGAGGTGTAGCCGTTCTTGACGCCGATCAGGCCCGGATAGGGCGCCACGCCGTCGGCGCCGGTGAGCAGCCGGTTGGTGTTCTCGATGGCGTACGGCGCCCCGTCGCCGGGGAACTCGGCCTGGGCGGTGGAGCAGTACCGGGCGAAGTCGGGATTGCGCAGCCCCTCGCGGCCGAAGACGGCGAGGTCGTAGGCGGAGGACACCTGGCCGGGCGTGTCGTAGCCGTCCGGGGAGAGCACATGGGTGTCCAGGGCGCCCAGGGCGCGGGCGTTGGTCTGCATCCGCTTGGCGGTGGTCCCCCAGCCGCCGTTCAGGGCGGCCAGCACGTGCACCGCGTCGTTGCCGGAGCTGAGGAAGACCCCCCGCCACAGGTCCGCCACCCGGTAGCTGTGTCCCTCCTCGACCCCGACCAGGCTGCTGCCCTCGGCGACGTCGGCCAGCTCCTGGTAGCGCACGGTGTGCTGCATCCCGCTGGGCAGTTTCGGCAGCACGGTGAGGGCGAACAGGGTCTTCAGGGTGCTGGCCGGCGGCAGCGGGCGGTGCGCCTCGCTCGCGGCCAGCACCTGCCCGCTGCCCGCGTCGGCGACCAGCCAGGACAGCGCGGAGACGTCCGGCAGACCGGGGGCGCCCCGGTGCGGGCGTACCTGCACGCCGGAGCGGTAGAGCAGGGCCGGGGCCGGGGTGGCCGCGCGGGGCGCGGGCGGCGCGGGCTCGCCGCTGCGGGGCAGCGCGGCGCTCCGGTGCCGCGCGGCGGCCGGTGCGGCGCCGGCCAGGGCCGGGGTGAACGCCAGCAGGCCCGCCACACACAGGGAACAGGCGGGGACGACCGCCCGATATCTGAATCTGGTGATCATATGATCAACGTACGAACGGGGGTGGTGTGCGCGCGTCGGCCGCGCCGTCCGGCCCAGCGGAGCAACCCGGATGCCAGCGGAGCAACCCGGATGCCGTACCCGGTCAGCCCGCGGGCAGCGTCGGCAGGACCTGCCGCAGGAAGGCCGCGTTGCCGGGGGTGCGCCGCATCCGCTCCAGCAGCGTCTCCAGGCCCGCAGGGGAGCCCTCGCGCGAGCGCAGGGCGCGGCGCAGCCGGTGGGCGGCGGCCAACTCGGCCGGAGTGAGCAGCAGTTCCTCGCGCCGGGTGCCGGAGCCGTCCAGGTCCACGGCGGGGAAGACGCGCCGTCCGGCCAGCTCCCGGTCGAGGCGCAGCTCCATGTTGCCCGTGCCCTTCAGCTCCTCGAAGAAGTAGCCGTCGGCGCGCGATCCGGTGTCGATCAGGGCGGTGGCCAGGATGGTGAGCGAGCCGCCCTCCTCGGCCTCGCGGGCGGCGCCGAAGAACCGCTTGGGGCCGATCAGCGCGCCCGCGTCGACACCGCCGCTGAGGGTACGGCCGCCCGCGCCGGAGGCGTTGTTGTGCGCCCGGCACAGCCGGGTCAGCGAGTCCAGCAGCAGTACGACGTCCTCGCCCGCCTCGACCAGCCGCTTGGCGCGTTCGACGACGAGTTCGGCGAGGGCGATGTGCTCCTTGGCGGTGCGGTCGAAGGTGGAGGCGTACACCTCGCCGTGCAGCGCCCGGCGCATCTCGGTGACCTCCTCGGGGCGCTCGTCCAGCAGCAGGACCATCAGCCGGCACTCGGGGTGGTTCCCGGCGACGGCCGCGGCCAGTTGCCTCAGCAGTACCGTCTTGCCGCTTTTCGGCGGGGCTACGATGAGGCCGCGCTGGCCCTTGCCGACCGGCGCGAACAGATCGGCGACCCGGCCGGCGAGGCCCGCGTCCGGGTGTTCCAGGCGCAGGCGCCGGCGCGGGTGCACCGGGGTGAGGTCACGGAAGGCGCGGCGGGCGGTGCCGCCGGGCGCGCGGCCCTCGACCCGTGCGACCTCGGTCAGCGCGCGCTGAGCGCCCCGGACGCCTTCGACCAGGTCGCCCTCGCGCAGCCCGTACCTGCGGACCAGCGCGGCCGGCACCTGCGGGTCGGCAGGGGTGGGGAGGAGGCCGGCGCGCCGCAGGTGCCCCTTTCCGTGCGCGTCGAGGTCGAGAACGCCGGTGACGAGCCGGGCGGCCGGAGCCTGGAGCTGGACCGGAGGGTATTCGAGTGTGGTGGTCATGGAGGGGTGTCCTTTCGCGGACGGAAAGCGGAGAAAGAGCGTGGGAGGGGGAACGGCCGCGAGCGGGAGGCGGATACGACCTGCCTCCGGGCGGCGGCGCCGACGACACCCCGGACACGACGGCGTAAGCCCTGGTCACGAGGTGGTGCGGAGAAGAAGCCCTGGGGCCGCGCGAACGGCTCGGCCGACGGGCTGGAGAGAAGACGGCGACATCGGTGCCGGTACGAGGGGCACGCACATGCGCTGTTCTGTTCGCACTATACCGGTGCGGTCGGTGGCGTCAACAGGTCCGGGTGCGGGGGTATTCCCGAGGAAGGGGGGCGGCCTCCTGGTGCGCCCTGGCGCGGGCCGCCCCCCCCGGTGTCACGAACGCGCCCGCGCCTCCTCGGCGATCTGTTCGAACCGGGCCCCCATCGCCTCGGAGAGGGCCCGCGCGCCCGACAGCGGGCGGACCATGACCATGAGGTCGTCGATCAGCCCCTCCTCGTCCACGTGCAGGAAGTCGCAGCCGGTCAGCTCGCGCTCGCCCACGCGGGCGGTGAACACCAGCGCGTGGTCGGGGGAGTCCGGGGAACCGAACGCGCGGACGTAGCGGAAGTCCTCGAAGACCTGCGAGACCGCGCGCAGGATCGCGGCGGTGACGGCCTTGCCCGTATACGGTGTGAAGACGACGGGACTGGTGAAGACGACGTCCTCGGCCAGCAGCGCCTCCACGGCGTCCAGGTCCCCGGCCTCGACTGCCGAACGGAACGCGTGCATCGGATCACCCCTGTAGGTTGGGTCGGTGCGGATGAAACTGATCAATGGGTACGAGAGTTGACGGGCTGACGGACATGTTCGGACCCGAAGGCCCCACGCTGCGCGAACTCGCCGTCCAGGCGCTGTCGTCCGTCGAGCACGGCTACGACCTGCTCGCGCCGAAGTTCGACCACACGCCCTTCCGCACCCCCGGCCGGGTGCTCGACGCCGTGGCGCGGGCGCTCGTCCCGCTGGGCCCGTTCGAGGACGGGCTCGACCTGTGCTGCGGCACCGGCGCCGGTACGCGGGTGCTGGCCGGGCTGTGCCGCCGCAGCGCCGTCGGCGTCGACTTCAGCGCGGGCATGCTGGACGTCGCCCGGCACCGGGCCGGCCGCGCGGGCGGGCCCGCGCTCGGCTGGGTGCGCGCCGACGCGCGGGCGCTGCCGTTCACCGCCGCCTTCGACCTCGTCGTCAGCTTCGGCGCGTTCGGCCACTTCCTGCCCCGCGAGCTGCCGGGCCTGTTCGCCCAGGTGCACGCGGCGCTGCGGCCCGGCGGCCGCTTCGCCTTCCCGCTGGGCGCCCCCGTCCCGGCGAACCACCGCGCGTTCTGGATGCTGCTCGGCTTCGACGCGGTGATGCGGGTGCGCAACGCCCTGTGGCGGCCGCCGTTCGTCATGTACTACCGGACCTTCCGACTGGGGCCCGTGCTCACGGAGTTGGCGCGTGCCGGGTTCACGACCGGGCTGCGGCCCCTGCCCGAGTTCGGGCGGCGCGCCGACGGCAGCCCGCGCGCCCGGCTGGTGATCGCCACCAAGGGCCTTACGGAGCAGGGGAGTTGATTCCGGTCCGCTGATCACAGGGCGCTGTACAGGGCGTCGATCAGGGCCATCTTCCGGGGGTCGTCCATGATGCGCGGGCCCATCCGGTTCATCACGTAGCCCAGCGACACCCCGGCCTCCGGATCGGCGAGCCCGCACGAACCGCCGAAGCCGTCATGGCCGAACGCCCGCGGATTGGGCCCGTACGCGCCCCGCGGCCCGCTCAGCCACAGGCCGAGCCCGGCCTCGCTCTCGCCCCCGAGCCCCGCGCCGAGCACCAGATCGACACAGGCGCCCTGCCCCTCGCGCGCCCGCTCGGCCGCCGCGGGCGTCAGGATCCGCCGCCCGCCGAAGGAGCCGCGCCCGGCGAAGACGCCGTACAGCGCCGCGACCGCCCGCGCGGTGCCGTGCCCGTTGGCCGCCGGGACCTGGGCCGCCCGCCACTCGGGCGAGTTCGCCTGCGCCGGACCGATCACCGGGTTGGCCATCGCCGCCAGCATGACCTGGGTCAGGTTCCCGAAGGCGGGTGCGGGTTCGCCGTCCGGGGCGGCCGGGGTACGGGTCAGTTCGGCGGCCCGCCCGTACTCCCTGACCGGCAGTCCCACGCCGAAGTCGATGCCGAGCGGCCCGGTCACCTCGCGCTCCAGGAAGGCCCCCGGCTTCAGCCCGGTGATCCGCCGGACGACCTCGCCGACCAGGAAGCCGTACGTCAGCGCGTGGTACCCGGACCGGGTGCCCGGCTCCCACCAGGGCTCCATGGCCGCGAGCCGCGCGGTGGTCAGCTCCCAGTCGTACAGGTCCCGCAGGCCCTGCGGCTCGCGCAGCCCGCACAGCCCCGCGCGGTGCGACAGCAGATGCCGCACCAGCACCTTCCCCTTGCCACCCGCCGCGAACTCGGGCCAGTACCGGGCCACCGGCGCGTCCAGGTCGAGCAGCCCCCGGTCGGCGAGCAGATGCGCGCACAGCGCCACCGGGCCCTTGGTGGTCGACCACACGTTCACCAGCGTGTCCCGCTCCCAGGTCCGGGTGCGGGCCGCGTCCGCCCAGCCGCCCCACAGGTCCACCACGGTCCGCCCGCCGAGGGTGACCGCCACCGCCGCACCCAGCTCGCACCGCGTACGGAAGTTCTTCTCGAACGCCTCGCGCACGGCCGTGAACCGGGGGTCGCAGAAGCCGTGGACACCCCCGGCGGCCTCCGGTGGCGGCGGGGACTGCCGGGTGTCGTGCGTGGCGGACATGGGCCCTCCGTGGTCGCGGGAAGGCCCGGCCCGTGTCGGCCCCGGACCGGGCACCCCGAACATACCGACCGGTCGGGGTTCGAGGAAGAGGCGGTCTCAGGCGTACGAGCGCAGCCAGCGCATCTTCACCGCGTCGCGGAAGGGCCCGCCGCCCTCGTGGTCGTTGAACTCGTACACCTCGATCGTCTTGTCCGGGTGCGCCCAGGAGTTGAACGCCGCGAACACCGTCGACGGCGGGCAGGTCTCGTCCTCCAGCCCCGTCGAGAACAGGGCCGGCATCCGGCCGCGGGCCGCGAAGTGCACCCCGTCGAAGTAGGAGAGGGTGCGCAGCACCCCCGGCGCCCGCCCCCGGTGGGTCTTCAGGAACAGGCCGACCTCGCGGTAGGGGTGGCGGTCGGTCAGCGTGATCGCGCGCGGGAAGTCGCACAGGAACGGCACGTCCGGCGCCACCGCGGCCAGGTCCGTCACCAGCGCGCCGACGGCGAGGGTGATGCCGCCGCCCTGGCTGTGGCCGAGCGCCACCGTGCGCGCCGCGTCGGCCAGCGGATGGGCGCGGGCCGCCTCGACCGCCCGCACCGCGTCCGTGAACACCCGCCGGTAGTAGTGGTTCTCGGGCGCGTCGATGCCACGGGTGAGGAAGCCGGGGTGGGCGGGCCCCGAGCCCACCGGGTCCGCGGTGCCGCCCCCGCCGCCCCAGCCGCTGCCCTGCCCTCGGGTGTCCATCACGAAGTGCGCCCGGCCCGTCGACGCCCACAGCAGATCCTCGTGCGCCAGCCCCCGCCCGCCGCCGTACCCGATGAACTGCACGACGAGCGGCAGGGGTTCGGTGGCGCCCGCGGGCAGCCGCAGCCAGCCCTTGACCGGGTGCCCGCCGAACCCCGCGAACGTCACGTCGTACACCTCGACCGTGGCCAGTCCGGACTCCACCGGCTCGAAACGGACGTCCAGTTCGTGTGCGCGTGCCTCGCTCAGGGTGGCGGCCCAGAAGGCGTCGAAGTCGTCGGGGGCGGCGGACTCGCCACGGTAGGCGCGGAGTTCGGACAGGGGCAGGTCGAACAGGGCCATCGGCCGCCGCCTTCGCCGGGAGAACGCGGAGCCCACCGTACGAGGACGGCGCCCCGGCCGGCCATGGCGGCGGGCTCGTTCACCTCCTCGGCTGGGTCCACCGCGGCCCGGTGCGGGCCCACTCCCGCTCCCACTCGGCGAGCCGGTGGCGCAGCGCGACCCGGCGGGCGACGGTGTGCCCGAGGAACACCAGGCCCCCGGCACAGGCCGCCGCGCACACCCCGACGGTCACCGCGTGCTGGAGGACCGCCGTGCCGGACGCCGGTGCGGTGACGACCCGGCCCCGCGAGTCGACCCACACGGAGACCGTCCCGCCCGCCGGGGTCCCGGCCGGCACCCGCGCCATGGCGGTCCTGGGTGTCCGGCCGGGCTCGGTCCAGCGGACCGCGGCGCGGTGCGGATGCCCGCGCCCGGCCCGGACGGCGGACGGGTCGCCGACCACCGTGGCCCGCACCTGATGGCGCGCGGCCCGCTGCGGCGCCGCGGCCGCCGCGCCCCGGTCCTGGGCGTACAGGCCCGCGGCCGCCCCGACCAGCGGCGCCACCACGAACAGCAGCACGGCGACGACCAGCGCCGCCCACGCCTCGACGACATCGCAGCGGCGCCGCAGCGGATTGCTCCGCCAGCGCCAGCCACGCACCCGCACCCGGTTCCGCATGTCCGCCTCCTCGCCGAAGCCGACCGGCCGCCCGCCCGCGCCGCCACCCGCTCCGGTGCGCGCACGAGCGTCCACACCCGTCTCGTACCCCGTACGGCGCACCCGGCCCACCCGGTGAACCGCGAGTTCAGGCCCACTTGAGGCACATTCGAGCCATATGTCCCGCGAACGTGTCGGCGGCGCGGCTCAGCCGAAGCGTTCGACGCGGATCCGGTCGGCCGGCTGACCGGCGCGCACCAGCAGCCGGGAGACGTGCTCGGCGAACCCGTTGGAGCCGCACACGTACGCCTCCCACCCGCCCGGCGGCCGCTCGGCCAGCAGCGGCGCCAGATGCGCGGCCGTCACCCGGCCCACCGGCACCCCCGCGGGGGCGCCGCGCGTGAACACCGGGGTGGTCTTCGCGCCCAGCTCGGCCGCGTAGATCAGCTCCTCGGGGCTGCGCGCCGACACCAGCATCCGCAGTGGCACGCGCAGGCCGCGCGCCCGGTGGTGCCGGACCATCGACATCAGCGGTACGACCCCGGAGCCGGCGCCGAGCAGCAGCGCGGGCCGGTCCCCCGGCCAGGCGAAGAAGCCGCTGAGCGGGCCGCGCACCTCGATCGTGTCACCGGGCCTGGCCACCGTGTGGAACCAGCCGGAGACCTCGCCGCCCGGCACCCGGTCCAGGGTCAGCTCGATGTGTCCGCTGTCGTCGGGCGCGGAGGCGATCGAGTAGTGGCGCTGCGCCGTGTAGCCGTCCTCGGCGGTCAGCCGCAGCATCAGGTGCTGGCCGGGCAGGTGCCCCGGCCAGGCGGGCACCGCGAGCCGGAAGGTGGCCGCGTGCGGGGTCTCGTGGCGGATCTCCGTCAGGGTGGCCGTCTGCCATGTCGACTCGGCCCGCTCGCTCACGGCGATCCGGCCGGGCACCGCGAACCGGGGCGCGCCGCCGGGCGTGGTCGTCGTCTCAGTCACCGGAGTACCGCTGCTCCTGCCAGGGGTTGCCGCGCGCGTGGTAGCCGTTGCTCTCCCAGAAGCCCGGCTCGTCGTGGTCGAGAAGCGTGATGCCCGCGATCCACTTGGCGCTCTTCCAGAAGTACAGGTGGGGCACCACCAGGCGCGCCGGGCCGCCGTGCTCGGCCGGCAGCGGCTCGCCGCCGTACTCCCAGACGATCCAGGCCCGGCCGCCGGTGAGGTCGGCCAGCGGCAGGTTCGCGGTGTAGCCGGTGTGGGAGCGGGCGAGCGCGTGGGTGGCGGCCGGGGCGGGCCGCACCACGTCGAGGAAGGCGTCGAGCGAGACCCCGCCGAACCGCACCCCGAACTTCGACCACCCGGTGACGCAGTGGATGTCGCCCTCGTACGCCGACGCGGGCAGCGCGTGCGCCGCGTCCCAGTCCCAGGTGTACGGCCGTTCGACCAGTCCGTCGATCCGGAAGGTCCAGTCGGCGGGTGCGAGGTCGGGGGTGACCTCGGCGGACAGGACCGGCCAGTCCTCGCGCGCGTCGTACTGGCCGGGCGGCAGCCCCGGATGGTGCTCGCGCGCGCGGCCCGTGAAGCCTCGCGTGACGTTCATGCTTCAACCGTACGCTGTCCCGGCGGGTGTTCCGTGCCTGGTCACCGGCCCGGTGCCCGGACGCGGGGCCCGATCGTTGCGGGCGTATGAACACTGCCGGGGTGCGGGAATACCGGCCGCGGGCCGCGCCTTGGCGATCGGTACCGGCCATGGCGCGCCGGTCACCGGCACGAGAGAAGCGAGGGATGAGAATGCGCAAGGCGTACGGCTCCGGCACGGTGATCGAGGTGGCCGCGTGAGCGTCGTCGGCCCCCGGCCCCACCCGGACGTCCCGCTCCCCGCGGACGCCCCGCCGGCCCCCTCCGATGTCCGGCACGTCCTCGACAACCCCGCCCACGCCTCCCTCACCGGCCCGCACGCCCACTTCGCCGAGCGGCGCGGCCGGGTGCTGCGCTACCCGGTCGACGTCTCACCGTGGCTGGCGCTGCCCGACGAACCGGAGGCGCGGGACTGGGCCGACCTCGCCGCGCTGGCCGGACCCGGCGCCGAGATCCCGCTGTTCGGCTACTGCGGACAGGTCCCCGCGGACTGGGAGATCACCTTTCACGTGGACGGCGTCCAGCTCGTGGACGACGGCCTGGCCGCGGCGCCGGACGCGGAGGCGGTCCGGCTCGGCCCGGCCGACGTGCCCGAGATGCTGGACCTGGTGGCGCGCACCAAGCCGGGGCCGTTCCTGCCGCGCACCGTCGAGATGGGCACCTACCTCGGCATCCGCCGCGAGGGCGCGCTGGTCGCGATGGCGGGGGAGCGGCTGCGTCCGCCGGGCTGGACCGAGATCAGCGCGGTGTGCACCGACGCCGGTGTGCGCGGACAGGGCCTGGCCGGCCGGCTGGTCCGTGCCGTCGCGCACGGCATCCGGGAGCGTGGCGACACGCCGTTTCTGCACACCGGCGCCAAGAACACCAACGCCATCCGGCTCTACGAGTCCCTCGGCTTCCGGCTGCGCCGGACCACGTCCTTCCTGGCGGCGCGGGTGCCGGAGCCGCTGGTGGACGGGCGGGCCGCGGTGCCGGTGGGGTGACCGCCGCCCGCCCCGCCGCGGGGGAGTTCAGTCGGTGCCGATGCCGCCGGCGCTCGCGTTGTAGCGCTCCAGATAGGCCGCGAAGCGCACCAGGTCGTCGTCGGCCCAGTCCGCGAGCCGTTCCTGGAAGGCGGCCCGGCGGCGCCGGGTGACCTGGGCGAGGATCTCCTGCCCGGCACCGGTCAGCTGGAGCACCTGGACCCGCTGGTCCGCCGGGTCCGGGCGGCGCTCGATCAGGCCCGCGCGCTCCAGCGCGGCCACCTGGCGGCTCACCGTGGACTTGTCCAGGGCGTAGTGCGCCGCGAGATCGGTGGCCCGGCAGCCGCCGCTCTCCTCCAGGTGGCCGAGCAGGGTGTACGACACCAGGGACAGCTCGGGGTGCATCCGGCCCGCCGAGGCGCGGGCCCGGCGGGCGAAGACCGTCATCTCGCGCTGGATCGCCTCGACGGCCGACTCGGCTGGGCGCACGGGACCTCCCTCCTGCGGTGCTTCCCGGTGCTCCGGATTCCGGTTGCAGAGTACAACTCGCGACGTCAGGGGGCCGAACCCGGCCGGGCCCGGTGGGGTATGGTGACCGTCCGGTCGCGCAGGTCCGCGGCCCCGAGTGCGAGGAGGTGGGACCCATATCCGCTGTGTCAGCCGGGGTGCTCCCCCCTCGTGACGGCGCGGTGCACCGGCAGCGGTGACCGCGGGAGCGCCCTGTGGTCTCGCGCTCCCGAAAGGCATCCGTCATCCATGCCCCCTCGCTCCTCTCATCCCTCCCTTTCCCCCGCGGCCGTCGTCCGCGCGCTGCGTGCCGCCGGGTGCGTGTTCGCCGAGGACGAGGCCGAGTTGATACTCGGCACCGCCCGTGACGCCGCCGAACTCGCCGCCATGGTGGACCGGCGCACCGCCGGGCTGCCGCTCGAACACGTCCTCGGCTGGGCCCACTTCCACGGGCTGCGCATCGCCGTCGAGCCCGGCGTGTTCGTGCCCCGCCGCCGTACCGAGTTCCTGGTGGACCAGGCGCTGGCCGAAGTACCGGACGCGTCCGTCGTGGTGGACCTGTGCTGCGGCTCCGGCGCGCTCGGCGCGGCCCTCGCCGCCGCGCTGGACGGGGCGCGGGTGCACGCCGCCGACATCGACCCGGCCGCCGTCCGCTGCGCGAGCCGCAACCTCGCCCCCCACGGCGGCCACGCCCACCGGGGCGACCTCTACGACGCCCTGCCCACCGCCCTGCGCGGCCGGGTCGATCTCCTGACGGCCAACGTGCCCTACGTCCCCACCCCCGACCTCCCGCTGCTCCCCGCCGAGGCCCGCGACCACGAGCCGCCCACCGCCCTCGACGGCGGCCCCGACGGCCTCGCCGTCCTGCGCCGCGTCGCCGCCGGGGCCCCCGGCTGGCTCGCCCCCGGCGGCCGGCTGCTGTCCGAGACCAGCGAACGCCAGGCCCCCGCCGCGCTCGCCGCCTTCACCGAGGCGGGCCTGAGCGCACGCGTGGCGGTCTCGGGGGAGTGGTCGGCGCATGTGGTCATCGGGGAACGGGGCTGACGCCGGGAACACCGCGGCCTCGTACGGGACTTACCCCCCGGACACCACAGCCTCCTGATTGGCCATCAGCACTCCTTCGCCCGTGCGATGAGCAGCGCCACGTCGTCGTGGTTGTCCGGATGGTGGAGCGTGCGCAGGAGGTGGTCGCAGGTCTCCTCCAGCGGCCGGGTGGGGTCGGTCAGCAGGGACAGCATGACGTCCAGGCGTTCGTCCAGGGTGTGGTGGCGGGTCTCCACCAGGCCGTCGGTGTAGAGGACCAGTTCGTCGCCGGGGGCGAAGTCCACGGTGACGGTGGAGAAGGAGACACCGCCGACGCCGAGCGGGACGCCGGTGGGCAGGTCGAGGAGTTCCGGGGGGTGGCCGGGGCGGACGCGGGCCGGGGGCAGATGCCCGGCGTTGGCGATGCGGCACTGCCGCAGCCGCGGGTCGTGGACGGCGTAGACGCAGGTCGCGATGGAGTGGTCCAGGGCCGAGGTGGTCTTGTCCAGGTGCGCCAGAAGCACCGCGGGGTCCAGGCCGAGCGCGGTGAGCGTGGCGGTCGCGGTGCGCAGCCGGCCCATCGTCGCCGCCGCCCCGATCCCGCTGCCCATGACATCGCCGACCACCAGCGCGGTCCGCCCGCCCTCCAGCGGGATGACGTCGAACCAGTCCCCGCCGACCTCGCTGGTGGCACCCGCCGGCTGGTAGCGCGAGGCCACCTGGAGCCCGGTGGTCACCGGCGGCTCGCTCGGCAGCAGGCTGCGCTGGAGGGTGAGCGCGGTGTTGCGGGCGTTCTGGTACCAGCGGGCGTTGTCGATCTGCACCGCCGCGCGTGCCGCCAGCTCCCGCGCGAGCAGCACGTCGTCCGCGTCGAACGGCCGCGTGTTGACGGTCCGTTTGAGGTCGAGCGCGCCCAGCACCTCGCCGCGCGCGATGAGCGGCACCGCGAGGTACGAGTGCAGCCCCGCCCGCCCCAGCAGCACGGCCGCCTCCGGGGAGCGGGCGATGCGCGGCAGGTCCTCGTCCTTCACCCGCGGCACCAGCACCGCCTCGCCCGTGCGCACGCACTCGGTGACCAGCCGGTCCGGCGCGTACCGGGCGATCTCGCCGGGCGTGTCCGCGGCCCGTACGGCGTCCGAGCCGTCCTCCGGGCGCAGCGCCAGGGCCCGGAGCACCGCCGGGTCCGCCGGGCCGAGGGTGCTGGGCCGGCCCTCCACCACCGCCTCCAGCAGGTCCACGGCGGCCACATCGGCCAGCTCGGGCACCGCGACCTCGGCCAACTCCCAGGTCGTACGGTCCAGTTCGAGGGTCGTACCGATCCGCTTCCCGGCGTCGGCGATCACCGCGAGCCGGCGCCGCGCCACCTCCGCCTCCACGGCGGCCCGGTGCTGCTCGGTGATGTCGGCCACCGAGCACGCCACGCCCAGCACATGGCCCGCCGCGTCGTCCAGCCGGTACAGCGAGACCGCCCAGGTGTGGTCCGCGTCCGGGTCGGCGGGCGTACGGCCGACGAGGGTGTGGTCGATCAGCGGCGCGCCCGTCTCCAGCACCCGGCGGGCGCCGGCCTCCATGCCGGCGACGTCCAGTCCGGGCAGCACCTCGGCCATGCGGTGACCCAGATGCTCGGCGGCCGGCCGCCCGTTGATCCGCTCCAGGGCGGGGTTGACCGACACGAACCGCAGCTCCGTGTCGAGCACGGCGAGACCGGCCGGGGACTGCTTCACCATCCGCTCGGACAGCGCCACGTCCTGTTCGAGGCGCCGCACGGTCGAGCGGTCGGCGGCGAGACCGAGGGCGTACACCTCGCCGCGGGCGTCCAGCAGCCGCATGTTGCGGAACTCCACCAGACGGGTGGTGCCGTCCTTGTGCCGGATCGGAAAGCCGCCGGCCCAGCTCTGCCCGGTGGCCATGACGTCGGCGAAGAGTTTGCCGACCAGTTGCATGTGCCGCTCGTTCACCATCAGCCGGGCGGCGTGCTGGCCGAGCGCCTCCGCCGCCGTGTAGCCGAACAGTTCCTCGGCCTGGGGGCTCCACAGCACGATCCGGCCCTCGGTGTCCAGGACCACCGAGGCCACCGCGAGCACGTCGAGGAGGCCGCCCGGCGGCACGGGACCGCGGGCCGGCTCGCCGCCCTCCGTCGCCGCAGCCCCGGCTGCACTCATGCCACGCACCGCCTTCGCCCGTCCGGACGGCACGCCGTCCCCCGTGCCGGTTCCCCACGTCCTGTCGCGCTCACATCCGACTCTCCGCCGCCGTCGCCGTCAACCTCCACCATCTCTCAACCCGGCGGCGGGCGTCCGCCCGAGCGACGCCGGCCGGGGCACCGGGACCGCTCGCGGGACCGTACCGCGCGGCCGGGGGCGCCGGGAGAGTTCATGCCCATGTTGCTGCATTGGCCTGTACATGACCGATCGCGCCACGCCAGACTGTGCGCCGTTCGAGTGTCCCCACCGCCCGTTCGAGGAGATGGTCATGCCCGCGTCCGCCCGGTTACGCCGCAATGGAGCCCTCGCCGCGCTCGTCGCCCTCGCCGCCGCCCTGTCCCTCGCCGTGCCGTCGTCCGCCGCCGCGGCCGGCACCTGGAACGAGACCGGCTCGGACCGCGCCGACCCGCTGACCGAGAGCCAGGGGCTGGCCTCGATCGAGGTCCCGGCGGGCAGCCCCAACCGCTACACCGGCATCGGCACCATCCCGCTGAGCGACTCCCTGCGGGGCTGGAACCACGTCGGCGATCCCGACGCGTCGTACGAGGGCTACTACGTCGAGCCCTACCAGGAGGACTCCGGCGGGGCGAAGATGTACCGCGTGCAGGCGCCCGACGGCTCCTGGTCGGAGTACGTGCACCAGCTCAGCCCCGGCGAGGCGCTGAACAACTCCTGGGATGCGATCACGCCCGACGGGCAGTGGATGCTGTCCGGCGAGTGGGGCACGATGAACCGGCTGCTGGTCTTCCCGACGCCGGGCGAGAACCGCGGCACCTCGCCCTCGGCGAACCTCCCGCTGGCCGCCACGGTGCACCTGGACCACGCCGTCAGCGATGTGCAGGGCTGCGACTTCTCCGGCCCCACCACCCTGCTCTGCTCCTCCGACGACTCCGACGGGAGCCTGTTCGGCATCACCAAGCCGCTGCTCCAGATCGACCTGTCGGCCCCGCCGGACGGCTCCGCGGACGTCACCGGCCATGTCACGGCCCTGCGCCAGTTGCCGCTGCGCAGCGCGTGCTCCGGCACCTTCGAGGTGGAGGGCATCGACTACGACCGGCGCAGCGGCACCCTGCGGGTGATCGTGGTCTCGCCGGGCGTCTGCGTGCTCACCGACAGCAAGACGTACAAGTTCACCCTCGGCTGATCCCGCGCAGCGCGTGCGGGTGACGGGGGGCGGTGTTTTGCTGGGCGGGGGGATGGACGCGGTGCGGCGGGGTACTCCGGGCAGCGCAGCGCGGCCAGGAAAGGAGCGATCAATGGCGCACGAGGACCAGTCGCATCCGGAAACCGTCATGGTGGAGATCAGCGGATGCTCCAAGGACGACGCGCGTCTCGTCTTCGAGGCGCTCAATACGTGCTTCGCGTCCGACCGGGGCGAGGACGAGGTGCCCCAGCAGCTCCACGAGACCCGCCCGATGGTGTGGCTCGGCAGTTACGAGGTCGCGGACACCGAGCGCAAGGGCTGTCCGCCGGTCCACCTCCGCTCGTCCGTCCAGGCGGACGTCCAGGGCGGCTACTGGGCCGTGGACCGCTTCCGCCACACCCTGGACTCCATGTTCACCGTCGAGGAGACCAGCGCGGCCTCCGGCGACCAGGAGCGCGATCTGCACCTGCGCCTGGAAAGCCGCTGACCCGAGGCGCCACCGCCACGACGACACGACACCGCTACGACGACGCCCCGACCGGTCCCGCACCGGCCGGGGCGTACTGCGCCAGGCCGGCAGGCCATCGGCGAGGCCGTCCTGCAAGGAACCGTGCTCCGTAGCCGTCACCGCCTCCTTCGCTCCCCGGGCCGGTGCCCATGGCAGGTGGCGAGCAGGTGACACCTCGGCCAGGAGTGGGGAGCCATCCGGGTCCGGCCCCTACCGCAGGGGGGTGATGACGGCCTCCAGGTAGGCGTGCCGGATGCGGACCCCCGGCCCGTCCGGAAAGGTGCGGTTGCCGAAGGCGCGCAGGAGCCCCGTACGCAGCGCGGTCGCCGTGCCGGAGGCGTCGGCGGGGTCCGGTGCCGCAGGGCCGAAGCAGCGCAGGAACGTCTCGCTCCAGGCTTCACAGGACGTGCTGCGCAGATCGAGGTGGCGGGCGGCGGTGGTCACGCGTGCGGTGGGAAAGAGCGACCGCAGCTTCCCCGCCGTGCCCCAGGTGCCGACCGCCCGCGTCAGGTCGGGGCTTGCGGGGAGGTGGCGGTGAAGGACGGCGAACACCTCGTCGATGACACTGCCGGGAGACCAGTTGGCGAGGGCGATGCGGCCGCTGGGGCGGCAGACCCGGACCAGCTCGCAGGCGGTGGCGCCCGCGTCCGGCGCGAACATGGCCCCGTAGGCGGACAGGACGGCGTCGAAGGACCGGTCGGGGAAGGGGAGGCGCTGCGCGTCGCCCACGCACACCTCGATGGGGAGGTGCTCGGTGGTGGAGCGGTGGCGCGCCAGGGCCACCATCTGCGGGTCGAGATCGACGGCGGTCACCGCGCAGCCGCGCCTCGCCGCCGCCAGCGCCGCGTTTCCGGTGGCGCAGGCGACGTCGAGGACCCGCTCGCCGGCGCGCGGCCCGGCCGCGGCGCACAGCGCCTCGCTGATGGGCTGCAGGCGGGCGGCGAGGGTCTGGTACCGCTCGGCGGCCCAGTCGGTGGTGCCCGGCGCGGAGGGAAGGGATGTCATGAGAACTCCCACGGAGGGGTGACGTGGACGCCGCCGTCGTACATCAGAAGGCTCGCGAGGGCGGGGTCGGTGAGGATGTCGTGGATCGAGCGAACCCGGCCGCACGGGGCGCCTGAGGCGTTGAGGGTTTTCTCCCAGTTCGCCGCCGAGTCCCCGGCGAGGGCGCGTACGAACGCCTGCCGGTCGGCGTCCGGTGGCAGACCGAGGGCGGACCGGGCCCGAGGGGTGTCGACCAGGGCGAGATGCCCCTCCCCGGTGGGCAGCGGGTGAAAGAGGGGCCCGGCTGGTGGGCGCTTCGCCCCGTTCAGCAGGAGCCGGGCGGCGGACAGCAGCGAGGTCTCCACGGCGGTGGGCACACCGGTCGTCTCGCGGAGCAGCAGGGCGGCCAGGACCGCCTCGGCACACACCAGTCCGCCCAGCGTGTCCAGCAGCGTCGCCACGCTGCAGGCCGGTGGCTCGTCGTCGGGGCGCTGGGCATAAGCGAGCCCGGAGTGGGCCTGCGCGGACCAGTCGCTGGCGACCGGGGGCAGAAGGGGACCCCGGAAGGGGGCCCAGCCGGAGGCATGGGCGCAGACCAGCCGAGGGTGGGTGCGCCAGAGGGTCTCCGGTTCCAGGCCCAGGCGTTCGGCCCGGCCGACGGGCCAGTTGTGCAGGAAGACATCGGCCGTGTCGAGCAGTTCGCGCAGCGCGCCGCGCCCCGCGGGTGTGGTGACGTCCAGGCGGACGGGGTGCTTGCCCCGGTGCAGCGCGCCAAAGCCCGCGAAACACCCGTCGACCACCGGCTCGATTCCCCGCGCGGGGTCGCCGTCGGGCATCTCGACCAGCACGACGCGGGCTCCGAGCATGGCCAGGACCCGGCCCGCGTAGGGGCCTTGGAGGAACCGGGTGCATTCCACCACGGTCAGTCCGGACAGCGGCAGGTCGTAGGGGAGGGACGTCCGGGCCGGTTCCCGTACGGCTGCGGGGCCGGTCCGGCTCGTCCAGGGGCGCGCGCAGGGCCGGTAGCGGTCCGGTGGCTGCAACTCGACCAGGGCCACCTCGCACGCGTGGGCGGCGTCCCGCAGTTCGGCGAGCGAGTGGGCCGTGACCGCCCGGTGCAACGCCTCCGGCATCGTGCACCGGGCCGTCCACTGGCGGGCCGCGTGCTCGCGCCACGCCCGGCCGATCGCGACGCCGTCCGCGCCCAGCCGCTGCCACAGCGCTCCCCAGCGGTGGGCGCGGAAGGTCTCGATCTCCACCCAGCGCCCGTCGCGGGTGCGGAAGGGCGGCGGTAGCCCCGCGTCGGGGCGGGGCGGCAGAGCCGAGCGGTCCGCGCCGTCCGGGTGACCGGTGTGCTCCGGGGGATGCGTGCCGATCGCGCGGGGTGCGTAGGTGCCGGGGGCGGCCCCGGCGATCGCGAGGTAGTGCCCCAGCGTGAGCAGCAGCGCCGCGGTCGGGTCCACGCGGACGCGCTCCGTGTTCAGACCACGGGTGCGGGCGAACAGACCGGCGAGCACTCCCTGGCCGGTCACCACGGCGCGCACGACGGCGGTGTGATCCAGACCGAGCCTGCGCGGGCCCTCGCCCTCGCGCAGCCCGTACAGGTGCATCAGCCCGCACGCGGCCTGGGCGGTCTCCTCGTGGGACGCACCGGGCACGCTGTCGCTGATCGCTTTGCCGGTGTGCGGGGCTCCGGCGGGCTCGACGGTGAGCGGTCCCGCACCGCCGGGGGCGGAGGCGAGCCGCCAGCAGCCCGTCGCTGTCGGGCGGGGGTTGAAGCCGAGTTCGAGGATGTGGTGTTCGGCTTTCGGGCCGAGACCGGACACCCGCATAATCGCATCGCCTTTCCGCGCAGGGGGTCGGGTGGTCTGGTGGATCGGGGGGCGCCGGCGGGGCCGGGGGACCGGCTCACGCGGGCGCCTCCCACCGGTTGGCGCGGGCCCCGGACTACCGCTCGGGGCCGGCCGGTTCGATCTCGTCAGCGCCGTGGGCCCGGCAGACCCCCAGGGGCTCGCAGGCCACGACGTACCAGGGAGCCGGGTAGGGGTCCTCGGGGGCCAGGCAGACGACAACGTGCGTCACCGTCCCGGCGTGGGGCTCACCGAGAAGGGCCACGGTCGTGCCCGGTGGCAGCGCCAGCCGCGCGACGCGGGCGAGGGACACCGGGCAGCGCACCGGTCCCTCGGCCTGTGCCAGGACGTGTTGTGCCAGTGGGTCGTAGTGGTCGAGGCCGGCCCGCCGCAGCACCAGGGCGTGGGCGAGTACGGCGGTCTCCGGAGGCGGGAGGCCGCCACCGCCGCGCTTCCACTGGGCGAACAGTGTCCGCTCGACGCGCTCCCTGCTCCAGATGCCGGCCCGGCTGTCTTCGCGGACGGCTGGAGGGAGAGCCGGAAGGGCGGGTGCGGAGCGGAAGCGGTCCGCCGTCTGGCGAGTGCTCCGGGAGACGCGGCCCCGTGCCTTAGGCGCGGGGGAGGAGACCGGTGTGGCGGGGGCCGCGCCGTCATGTCGGCGGCTCGTGTGCCGCCCGTCCCGCGTCCGCTGCCCGAGTGGGGCGTCCGGGGCCACCGCGCCGCGCGGCCACCGACAACACTCGCTGTCCGAACTCACCTGTTTCGACCTCCTGGTGACAGGACCTGACGGGTCCTCGTCGGGGATGCGCCGTCGCCCGAGGCGGCAGCTCGTGCCGGGGGAGGCGCGGAAGAAGCGCGGGGTCCGACCAGTGCACCAACGCGGGGCCGGGCCGGAAAGGAGGCGGAGCCGTGAACATTGTTGAAACAGGCCCGATGTTGCACGCCCGGCTGAACGGCGCGGCGGGGCGTGCTCGGCGCCCGGTGCCGGGGCCCGCGCGGCTCCGGCACCGGGCGCCCCGTCCGGCCGGGCCGTTGCACGGGGCTGGCCACCCGTCCTGGAGGCGCGGGCGGCAGTGGTGCCGGGCACATGTTCTGCAACTTGTTGCACAAAAGGGTTCGCGTGCTCTACAACAAGAGGCGAACGCATCTGCGCACGGAGGGCCTGACATGAGCCGTTACCCCCACTTGCTGACCCCGCTGGACCTGGGGTTCACCACGTTGCCCAACCGGGTGCTCATGGGGTCCATGCACGTGGGCCTGGAGGAGGCCGAGCGGGGGTTCGAGCGGATGGCGGCCTTCTACGCCGCCCGTGCGCGCGGCGGCGTCGGGCTCATCGTCACCGGGGGCATCGCGCCGAACGAGGAGGGCCGGTCCTTCGAGGGCGGGGCCATGCTCACCACCGAGGCGGAGGCCGAGCGGCACCGGATCGTCACCGAGGCCGTGCACGGCGCGGGCGGCCGTATCGCGATGCAGATCCTGCACTTCGGGCGGTACGCCTACCACCGCGGCCTCGTCGCCCCGAGCCCCGTCCAGGCGCCGATCAACCCCTTCGTGCCCCGCGAGCTGTCCGACGCCGACGTCGAGCGGACCGTCGAGGACTATGTGCGCGCTGCCCGCCTCGCCCGGCACGCCGGATACGACGGCGTCGAGATCATGGGCTCCGAGGGCTACCTGATCAACGAGTTCATCGCCGCCCGCACCAACCACCGCACCGACCGCTGGGGCGGCTCCTACGAGAACCGGATGCGCTTCCCGGTCGAGATCGTGCGCCGGGTCCGCGAGGCCGTCGGCGCGGACTTCATCATCGTCTACCGGCTGTCCATGCTGGACCTCGTCCCCGGCGGCTCCTCGCACGCCGAGGTGGTCACCCTCGCCAGGGCCGTCGAGGCCGCGGGCGCCACGATCATCAACACCGGCATCGGCTGGCACGAGGCCCGCATCCCCACCATCGCCACCTCCGTGCCGCGCGGCGCCTACACCTGGGTCACCAAGAAGCTGATGGGCGAGGTGGCGATCCCGCTGGTGACCACCAACCGCATCAACACCCCCGAACTGGCCGAGGAGTTGCTGGCCGGCGGCTACGCCGACATGGTCTCCATGGCCCGGCCCATGCTCGCCGACCCCGACTTCGTCGCCAAGGCCGCCGCCGGCACCCCCGAGGCCATCAACACCTGCATCGGCTGCAACCAGGCGTGCCTGGACCACACCTTCGGCGGCAAGCTCACCTCCTGCCTGGTCAACCCGCGCGCCTGCCACGAGACCGAGCTGGTGCTCGCCCCGACCCGCACGAAGAAGCGCGTCGCCGTGGTCGGCGCCGGACCCGCCGGCCTCGCCTGCGCCGCCGGCGCCGCCGAACGCGGCCACCAGGTCACCCTGTTCGACGCCGCGAGCGAAATCGGCGGACAGCTCAACGTCGCCCGCAAGGTCCCCGGCAAGCAGGAGTTCGACGAGACGCTGCGCTACTTCCGCCACCAGCTCGACGCCCACGGGGTCGACGTACGGCTCGGCATCCGGGTGAGCGCCGCGGACCTGGCCGGCTATGACGAGGTGGTCGTCGCCACCGGCGTCACCCCCCGCACCCCCGACATCCCCGGCGTCGACCACCCCCGCGTGCTCGGCTACCTGGACGTGCTGCGCGACGGCGCCCCCGTGGGCGAGCGCGTCGCCGTCCTGGGCGCCGGCGGCATCGGCTTCGACGTCGCCGAGTTCCTCACCGACGCCGGCGACAAGGCGAGCGAGGATCCGCGGACCTACTTCCGCAACTGGGGTGTCGACATGGAGTACACCGCGCCCGGCGGCCTCACCGAGCCGAGCCGCCCACGCCCGCCCCGCCAGGTGCACCTGCTCCAGCGCAAGACCACCAAGGTCGGCGCCGGGCTCGGCAAGACCACCGGCTGGATCCACCGCACCGAGCTGAAGCACCGCGGCGTCACCATGGTTCCGGGCGTGCGCTACGACCGCATCGACGACGCGGGACTGCACATCACCGTCGGCGGGGAGAGCACGGTGCTGGAGGTCGACACCGTCGTCCTGTGCACCGGTCAGGAGCCGCGCCGCGACCTGTACGACGCGCTGGTCGCCGCCGGGCGCAGCGCCCATCTGATCGGCGGCGCGGACGTGGCGGCCGAGCTGGACGCCAAGCGTGCCATCAAGCAGGGCACCGAGGTGGCGGCGGCGCTGTAGGACCCGTACCGGGCGTCCCTAGGATGGGCCCATGTCACTCCCGCACGCGATCCTCACCGCCCTGCTGGAAAAGCCGTCGTCGGGGCTGGAGCTGACGCGCCGGTTCGACAAGTCGATCGGCTACTTCTGGTCCGCGACGCACCAGCAGATCTACCGCGAGCTGGGGAAGCTGGAGGGCGAGGGGCTCATCCGGGCGCTGCCGGCCGCGCAGCCCTCCCGCGGGCAGAAGAAGAGTTACGAGGTCCTGCCCGCGGGCCGCGCCGAGCTGGCCCGCTGGGCCGCCGCCGGCCAGGACCCCAAGCCGCCGCGGGACCCGCTGCTGCTGCGGCTGCGCGCCGCCGCGGTGGTCGGCACGGCCGGCATCGAGGCGGATCTGCGCCGCCATCTGGCGTCGCATGAGCGGCAGTTGGCCGAGTACGAGGAGATCGAGCGGCGCGACTTCCCGCCGGACCGGGACGCCCCCGAGGACCGGCTGCGGCACCTGGTGCTGCGGGCGGGCATCGACCTGGAGACCTTCTGGACCCGGTGGCTCGCCCACGCCCTCGCGGAGCTGGCGCGACTGCCGGAATCCGGGTTGCCGGAAGCCGAGCCGCCCGCGGCCGGGCCGGGCGGGTCCGCCCCCCGTTCCGCAGAAGGCTGAGCCGCCCTCAGCGCCGGTACGGCTTCGTACGGCGGCGCAGATACCAGCCGGCCGTGACGACTCCCGCGCTCACCAGCGCCGCGCCGGCCCCGAGCGTCAGCGGGCCGTAGTCGCGGGCGGCGCCGCCGAGTCCGCCGTTCACCCCCCGGTTCGGCGCCGGCCGGGTCGTCGTCGTGGTCGTCCCCGGCCTGGAGGTCGCCGCGAGCGTCGGCGCGGACCCGGCGGACACGATCACCGACTGGCTGCCCGCCGTGCTGCCGCTGGAGCAGACCACCACCACGGTGTACGTCCCCGGACTCACCTTGGACCAGGCCGCGGACTGGCTGATCGTGGTGCCCGACAGCGCCACCTGCCGGCCCTGCGCGAAGTTCGCCTGGCTGCTGGTGAGCAGGGCCGCGGTGCCCCAGCTGCCGTTGATCTGGGTGCACGCGCTGGTGACCACGGAGACGCTGGATCCCGTGGTGCTGACGGAGATGCCGGAGACCGCGGCCGAGGGCGCCGCGAGCGCGGCCGGGAGCACGGCGGCGGCCGCCAGGGTCGGAGCGAAGCGGAGCACGGATATGGAGTTGCGCATCGGGGCCTCCGGCGGCACGGCCGGCGGTACGTCCCATGCGCCGCCCTGGGTCGGGGAACATCCGTGCTGCCTGGTCAGCAGCCAACGCGGCCCCGGCGGCCCGCGCACCCGGACGGCACCCGGCCGGGTGACGGAAACCCACACCCGGAGCAGGGCGGGCCCCCGCCGGGATGCGCCGGGCGGCGACCTGTGGCCGGGGCGCGCGGCTCAGCGGCCCGTGGTCACCGTGCGCTGTGCCGACCAGCCGCCCCAGGTGCCGTCCGGCAGCCGGGCCCGCAGCCGCACCCGGTGCTCCTCCCCGGTGGTGCGGCCCAGGTAGAAGCTGTAGCGCGCCCGGCCGCGCGGCGGGGTGCCGCCCCACTCCAGCGAGGTGGTCGTGGTGCCGTCCAGCAGGATCGAGTACTCGGTGATCACCCCGCCGGCGTCCGGTGGGTCCCAGGCCAGGTCCAGGTAGTAGGCGCCGGCCGTGCGATGGGTGGCGGCGGTGAAACCGGTCGGCGCGGTGGCCCGGCCGTCGTCGGTGCCCGGCGTGGTCAGCCGCACCGGCGCGCTGGCGGGGGAGAGGTTGTCGGCCGCGTCCCGCGCCCGCACCGTGAACACGTACCGGGTGCCGGGCCGCAGCCCGGTGACCACCGTCGAGGTCTGTGCCCCGCCGACGCTGTGGATCCGCACCCCGCCCTGCGCGATGTCGTACGACACCACGCCCCGGTCGTCCCGTGAGGCGCCCCAGGCGAGCTGGACCTCGCGGCTGCCGACGGTGTGCCCGGTGGGCGTGCCGGGGCGGGTCGGCGCCGTATGGTCGGCCGCGATCCGGGCGGGGGTGCGGGCCCGTACCGTCCGGCTCGGCGGTCCGAGGCGCCCCGCCTTGTCGCGGGCGCGCACGGTGAAGGCGTAACCGGTGGACGGGCTGAGCCCGATGACGTCCACCATGCGCTCGGTGCCCGGCACGTCGGCCGCCCTGGTGCCGCCCCGGTAGACCTCGTAGGAGCGGATGCCGGGGCTGTCGTCGGGCACCGCGTTCCACATGACGTGCACGGTGGTGGCGCTGCCCGCCTGGGCGGTGACCCCGGTCGGGGCGCCCGGCATCCGGCCCTCGTCGCCGCTGTCGGCCCGGCTCGGGGCGCAGGACGCGAGGAGCAGCAGGGCTCCGGCGACCAGCACGAGAGGAAGGGGAACGCGTCGCACGGTTCTGCCTCCACAGCTGTTCGGCATTCGATGATCGGTTCGGCACCGACGGCCCCGGCAATGGTTCGGACCAATATGGCCCGGCCGGTGCGCCCAGGACAAGGGGCCGTTGCGCCGCGCACGCGGAAGGTACGTATGCTGAATCCCCCTACGGCTGAACTCCGTGTGAGGACAGGGGAGTTCATGCCGGTGGCGCGGAGACGCTGTCGTCGCCGAACCCGCGCCCGCGCGGGTGGCCGGAGGGCCCGGACCGGGGTCGGTCGGGCCCCCGGCCCCTGTTGTCAGGTGAACACACTCCCGTTTATGCGCTTTGTGCACCAAATGCCGAAATTATTCCCTCACGGGTTGTCAGAAGCGTGCTCCATCCGGCCGCTTCGGGGTGGCCCCGGCGGGCGGGCATCCGGGCCGCGGATCACAGTGGCCTCGACATGTCCCCGAGGAGAGGGTTCCTCATCGTGCGTGTGCGTGTCCCGACGTTGACACTGGCCGCGGCCGGCGTCGCCCTGATCGCCCCCGCCACGCTGCCCGGCGCCGCCGCGGCCCTTCCGCCCGAGGCCCGGAGCACGGCCCATGGCGAGGACGCCACCGCCGCTCCGGGTGCCGGACAGCGCCCCGGACCGGCGCCGATCGCCAGCAGAGACGTTCCTGCCGCCGTGCGACCCGAGCGGGGCGCCACCGCCCCCAGCCGGGGCCGGGCCACCGTCACCCCGCCCCGCACGCGGGGCCGGACCGCCCAGGACCGCGCCGAGGGCGCCGTGACCGCCGCCGATCTGCTGGCCAAGGTCGGCACCTGCGCCGAGATCTCCCACGGCCGCTACCGCACCGACGCGGACAGCCCCGCGACCGTGCCCGTCTGCGGCGCCTCGGGCGCGGTCTTCTGGAAGGCCGACCTCGACATCGACTGCGACGGCCAGACGACGGCCCACTGCAACGGCCAGGCCGACCCGCTGTACTCGCCCGGCACCGCCTACGTGCAGTCCGACGGACGGCCGCTGAACGCGGAGACCCTGCCCTACATCGTCGTACCGGCCGCGAGCAGCCGCTGGAGCCCCGCCGGGAGCGGGGTGCGGGGCGGTTCCGTCGCCGCCGTCGTCTACCGGGACCGGGTGCAGTACGCGGTCGTCGGCGACACCGGCCCCAGCGACCTCATCGGCGAGGCCTCCTACGCCACCGCGCGGGGCCTCGGCATCCCCGCCGGACCCAGCGACGGCGGGGTGCCCTCCGGGGTCACCTACATCGTCTTCAAGGACTCCAAGGTGGACCCCATCGAGGACCACCAGGCGGCGGTGACCACGGGGGAGCGGCTGGCCCGGCAGTTCGTGACCGACAACTGACCAGCCGCACCGGCCCGCTGACGAGCCGTCACACCTTGCGGTAGTCGTACGCCTCCGTCGCCGCCGCCACCACCGCGGCCAGGTCGGCGCCCGTGGCCGCCGTCACCACCGCGGCCACCGCCCCCTCCAGGAACGGGGCGTCCACCAGCCGGGTGTCCTCGGGCAGTTCGTCCTCGGCGAGCAGCGCCTTCACCGTCAGTACGGCGCTGCCGAGGTCGGTGAGGACCGCGACCCCGGCGCCCCGGTCCACCGAGGCGGCCGCGGCGGAGATCAGCTCGGCACTGGTGCCGAGCCCGCCGCCCTCCGTACCGCCCGCCGGGGCCACCGGCACCGAGGCGGCGCCGCCCGCGAGCCCCTTGGCCAGCGCGGCGACCGAGGCGGCCACCTCCGCGCTGTGCGACACCAGCACGATCCCGACCAGCTTCTCCTCGCTCACGTCAGCCCTCCGCCGTCTCGGCCAGCGCGGCCATCAGCAGCGCCGACGACGTCGCCCCCGGATCCTGGTGCCCGATGCTGCGCTCGCCCAGGTAACTCGCCCGGCCCTTGCGGGCCAGCAGCGGCACGGTCTCCTCCGCGCCCCGCTCGGCGGCGGTCCGGGCGGCGGCGAAACCCTCGCCGAGCGCGTCCATGGCCGGCAGCAGGGCATCGACCATGGTCTTGTCGCCCGCCGCCGCCCCGCCGAGCTTCATCACCCCCTGCACCCCCGCCCGCAGCGCCTCGGCCAACTGCTCCTCGGTGACCTCCGGGGCCTCCCCGAGCGCCTTGCCGGTCCGGCGCAGCAAGGTGCCGTACAGCGGCCCCGAGGCGCCGCCGACCGTCGAGATCAACACGCGCCCGGCGAGCATCAGCACGGCGCCCGGCGTGCCCGGCGTCTCCTTGTCCAGCTCCGCCTGCACGGCCGTGAACCCGCGCCGCATGTTGCTGCCGTGATCGGCGTCCCCGATGGCCGCGTCGAGGGCGGTGAGCCGTTCCGCCTCGCGGTCGACGGACGCGGCGGTCGCCGTCATCCAACGGCGGAAGAAGTCGGCGTCGAGCACTGGACCTCCCAAGCGTAGTAAGGGCGTTGAGACCTGTACCGCCGTATCACATCCCCCAGCGCAATGCCGGGGTGCGCACCGGCGCGTCCCACAACCCGAGCAGCTCCTCGTCGGCCTGGCACAGCGTCACCGAGGCGCCCGCCATGTCCAGGGAGGTGACGTAGTTGCCGACCAGGGTGCGCACCACCGCGACCCCGCGCTCGGCCAGCACCCGCTGCACCTCCGCGTTGAAGCCGTACAGCTCCAGCAGCGGGGTGGCACCCATGCCGTTGACCAGCACGAGCACCGGGTTATGCGGGGGCATGTCGTCCAGGATCGCGTGCACCGCGAAGTCGGCGATCTCCCCGGAGGTCATCATCGGCCGCCGCTCCCGCCCCGGCTCGCCATGGATGCCGATGCCCAACTCCAGCTCGCCGTCCGGGAGATCGAAGGTGGGGCTGCCCTTCGCCGGGGTGGTGACGGCGCTCAGCGCCACACCGAAGCTGCGGGAGTTCTCGTTCACCCGCCGGGCGATCGCCTCCACCTGCTCCAGCGGCCGGCCCTCGGCCGCGGCGGCGCCCGCGATCTTCTCCACGAACAGCGTCGCCCCGGTGCCGCGCCGGCCGGCCGTGAAGAGGCTGTCGGTGACCGCCACGTCGTCGTTCACCAGCACCTTGGCGACCTGTATGCCCTCGTCCTCGGCCAGCTCCGCCGCCATGTCGAAGTTGAGCACGTCGCCGGTGTAGTTCTTCACGACGAACAGCACCCCGGCGCCGCTGTCCACGGCGGCCGCCGCGCGCACCATCTGGTCCGGCACCGGCGAGGTGAACACCTCACCCGGACAGGCGGCGGACAGCATGCCGGGACCGACGAACCCGCCGTGCAGCGGCTCGTGCCCCGACCCGCCGCCGGAGACCAGGGCGACCTGACCCTGCACCGGGGCGTCCCGACGGATGATCACCCGGTGCTCCACGTCCACCGTCAGATCCGGATACGCGGCGGCCATCCCGCGCAGCGCGTCCGCCACGACGGTCTCCGGCACGTTGATCAACATCTTCATGCCCGTCTCCCAGAAAGCTCGGCAGCTGGTCCCGGACCGGCGTTCGCCCTGCTCAGGCCGGGTGGGACCGGTTAGGTGGTCGGAGCCTTGCACCTCAGTATCGGCCTTGTGGCCGGGAAGGTCATGTGCGCTGCCGCATTCTGCCCGGCCGCGCACCGCCCGAACCCGCCCCGGTGGGGCGCGTCGTGGCGCCGGCCGGGCGCGCTCACCGTGCGTCACCCGCCCCCGGCCGGGGCAGCTCGACCACGATGAACGCCTGCCGGCGCGCGGCCGCCGCGTCCGCTTCCGCGGGTGCCCCGAGGGGCGGTGCGTTGCCCTCGGAACGGGTGGTGACCTCGATGTCCGCCAGGCGCGTGACGGCCTCCCCACCGGCCTGGAGCCGCGCCAGGTGGACGGCGAGCGCCGAGCGGAACACCTCCGCCACCCCGTCCGCGCGCGCCTGCCCCCGCCGCAGCGCCTCACCGAAGTGCGGGAGGCCGCCGCGCATCCCGTTGGCGTGGCCGACCACCACGACCCGCGGCGGCGGGAAGCCCGCACGCGTGTTCGCCACCGAGGCCCACGCCACCTCGGCGGCCAGCCGGTGCACGGTCTCCCGCTGCGCGCCGGTCAGCTCCGCCGAGCCGTCCGCGAACCCGACCCCGCCGATGGTGAGGCGTTCGCTGCGGTACGACGCCGGGGGCGGGGCGGCGGGCTGGGGAGCCGGGGCGGGTGCGGGCTCCGGTGCCGTCGAACGGTGGTCTTCCGGGGGCTGTGCCGTCGGCCGGGGTGCCTGGTGCGCTCGGGGTGCTCGGGGTGCTCGGGGTGCCGCCTCGGCGGGGGCCGGGGCGGACCGGCGCGGGGTCGTGGTGGTGCCGGTGGGGGTGTCCTCCGGGTGGGGGTCGTGCACCGCGACCGTCGTACGGCGGCCCTGTGCCCGGTCGCCGCCCGGCGTGGCGCGCTCGGTGGTGACCTCGACCGGGAAGTCGGCCGCGGTCAGCCGCCGCTGCGAGCTGCCGTGCTGGTAGTTGATGAGATACCAGTCGAGCCGGTCCCGCAGCTCCCCGTGCACGGCCTCGGCCCGCTGCCGCGCGGCCTCGGGCAGCACCCCGCCGAGCGTGGGGCGGCGGGCGTTGCCGCGCCCGGTCACGGTGATCCGGGGCAGCGGCAGACCGTTGTGGTGGTTCCACAGCCCGGTGCGGGTCGCCAGCTCGGCCACGTAGTTGAGCTTGCGGCCCTCGTCCCGGCTGAGCTGCCGGGAGCCCTCGCGGAACTCGATGTCCACCCGAGGCAGCCGGTGGCCGTGCACGATGACCGAGGTCAGCGGGTTGGCCTCGGCCGACGGATCGGAGGTCAGCAGGTCCGCGCTGACCTCGTGCATGGTCTCGCCGGGCCGCTGGGAGAACATCCGGAAGTGCCACAGGTCGCTGCCCTTGGTCAGCTCGGCCGCCTGCTTCATCCGCGCCTCGGCCACCTTGACCGCCTTGTCGTACGCGGTGTCGGCCGCCGCGCGCTCGGGGCTGCCCTCGGCGGTCGTGTCGCGGGCCTCCCGCGCGTCCACCGCCTTGGCGAGTGCGTCCGCGAGGGCCAGATGCCGCTCCAGCCGCTTGACCCGCGCCTCGTCCGCCGTGTCCGCGCGGGCGCCGTCCAGCTCGTCGGCGATGGCCTCGTGCAGCCGGTGGAAGCCGTCCGGGGTGGCCTGGCGGAGGTTGTGCGCCACGGCCGACTTCACGATGGCGGCGACATGGGCGCGGCGGGCGAAGTTCTCCAGGGTGATCTGGTGCCCGCCGTCCTCGCTGGCCAGCACGACGGCGGCGAAGTGGTAGCCGAAGTGGCTGCTCGCCGGCTCGCTCGGCTTGGCGTAGTTGTGCGCCAGGCTGGGCAGGCCGTCCTCGTCGAGGGCGTTGATCGAATGGACGAGATACGCCTCGCCGACCTTCGCCCAGGCGTGCTCGTTGATGCCGATCTCGCGCGCGGCGGCCGACAGGTTGTCGCGGCGCGGATTGTCCAGCGGGTCGTAACTCAGCGCGCTGCCGTACGACTTGCCCGGCGTGGGGCCGTCGCTCTCGGCGATGAACCGGTCGTCCCGGCGCACCTGCCGCGCCGCCCACGAGGGATCCAGCGTGCCGGGCTTCTGGCCGTCGGCCACCAGGCTGAGGGACTCGGCGAGGTGGTGGATGCCGGTGACCTCGGTGCGGCCCAGCGCGTTGATCGGCGCCTTGGCGAGGCCGGTGCCGTCGGGGCTCCGGAAGATCACGTGCGAGGCGGCGACGTTGCCCGAGACCATCTGGGCGAAGTCCCGGCAGATCTCCTCCTCCGACTTTCCGGACCGGGTGAGGAACCGCGGGGTGACACGCACCAGTTCGCGGTGCCCGCCCTGGCCGTCCCCCACCCGCAGCCTCATCTCTCCGGGCTCCAGCCGCACCAGGCTGCCCGCGAGGGCCAGTTGGTGGTTGGCCGACTCGATCGCCTTCGGGGAGGCGAACACCTGCTGTCCGTAACCGCCCTGACGGTGCGCCAGGGAGAGATCCCCGGAGACGTGGAGCGGCGGATGGTCGCTCACCAGGGTCTGCCGACGCCCCTGCGTCGGCACGATCAGCCGCGGTAGGTGACCGGAGTCGTCCGGGCCGTAGGCGAAGCCGGTCTGCCGCATGCCGGTCGGCTCCTCGAACAGCACCGTGCCGGGCTCGGCGCCGGTCACCTCGTAGTCGCTGGTCGTCAGCGGGCGGGCGCGCAGCCGGTCCAGCAGGTTCGCCGGGGCCGGCGGCGAGGCGTGGCCGCCGGGGTGCGGGAGCAGCTTGGCCGCGTAGTCGGGGCCGCCCGGATCGTGCTCCGGGTCGGGGGAGTCGAAGTCGAACAGGTCCAGCGGTCCGCGCGCACCGCCCAGGTGCAGCGACCAGCCGCCGTCGCCGCCGCTCAGGTCGAGGCGTTCGGTGCCGGTGCGCCAGTCGAGCGTGGGGCGCACCTCGGCGTCGGTCGACCACACCGCCGTCCCGGCCCGGTCCGCCACCAGTTGCGCGAGGCCCTGGTCCTGCGCGTGCGGCACCAGCAGCAGGATGTCCTGGCCGGGGTCGCGCAGCGGGTCGCGGGCGACGAGCTCGGCGAACTCCGCCGGGCCGGACACCCGGACCGTACGGCCGTCCACCAGCAGCGACAGGCCGTCCCGCGGTGTGCCCAGGGCGGTGACCACGTACGGCCGGCGCCACGGCGCCGGGTGCTCGGTCGCCGCCCCGTCCGGCCCGGACACCGTGTAGCTCGACAGGTCCGGCGGCACCGCCCGCGTCCCCGTCCAGTCGCGGCCGGTGGTCTGCCCGGAGGCGTCCACCAGCGCGGTGTGGTGGTCCAGGGCGCCGTGCTCGGTGGCCAGGTAGTGCGCGCCGAGCGCGGCGGCGTCACGGGTCGACTCGGGTCCGGCGTGCGCGGTGAGGGCCAGCAGATACCGGTAGTCGTCCGCGCTCGGCGGGCCCTCCAGATGGAGCACCTGTTCGGCCAGCAGCTCCAGATGCGGCCGGTGCTCCGCGTCCGGCACGGGGTGCGCCAGGTCCAGCGACTGGAGGGTGAGCAGGGCGTCGTGGGCACGGTCGTACGACTGCGGGTCGAGCGTCTCGCCGTACAGCCCGTCCAGCCACGCGTACTCCAGCCGGCGCTCCTGCGTGTACTCCTGGAGGATGTCCGACCAGTCCGGCTCGTCCTCGTCGCCGTGCTCCACCGGGCCCTCGGACCGCGGCATCCGCGGGTCCTGGGACAGCTGCTCCCCGGCGGAGTCCGCGTCGGGGTCGGTCACCGGGTCCACCCACACATGCCGCCGGGTCACCGGCTCGGCGGCGTCACGGGCCTGCTGCCAGCGCGGGTCCCGCTCCGGGGGGACGGTGTGCGACGGCTCCCCGCCGGTGTGCGCGACGGACTCGGGTACGTCGCCGACGAGCGCCCCGAGCAGCTGGAGGTGGCGGCCGCGCAGCCCGCCCTGGGCGAGGCCGTGCGGCGCCGGCTGGTGGAAGTCGCCCAGCAGACTGCCCGCCACCTGTGCCCGGCCCGGCCCCCCGGTGTCCTCGCGGTACTCGTCGCGCAGCCCGAGCTGATGGCCCAACTCGTGGGCATACGCGACCGGTTCGGCGTCCGGCCACCAGGTGCGCTGATCCATCGGACGCTCCCGGCCCGCGAGATCGACCACCAGATGGGGGTCGGCGTCCACGGGGACGCGCTCCACCGTCACATGCAGCACACTGCCGTTGGGCAGGCGGTGACCGGGGCGGTTGTAGAACTCCTCGGTGCCCCGCACGAGTTGGTGCCAGGCGGTGTCCGGGTCGTGGCCCGAGCCGTCCCGGAAGGCGATCCGCACGGTGAGATCGGTGACGGGGGTGTCGCCGACCCGGAAGGCACGGGCGTCGAAGGCGGAGCGGACCACGAAGCGCAGGGCGCGGTTCAGGGGGCGGCGCGGAATGGTGCTCGCCGGGGCCTCGGGGGCCTTCGGTGCCTTGGGCGCGACCTCGTCGGTGCGCGGTGGCTTGGCCTCCGGCGGTGCGGTGGCGGTCGTCGGGTGCGCCGGGGTGCGGCTCGCGTCGTAGTGGTTGCGGCCGTTGTAGTAGACGTCGACCGTGTGGTTGCCGTTCTGCGGTCCGACCGTGCGCAGATGGGCCGTGCCGTCGCCGGTCGACTGGAAGGTGCGCAGGCGGATGCCGAGGGTGTGGGCGACGAGTGCGGGGAACATCTCGCCCTCGTCGGTGTTCCAGGCGTCGTTGCCCGGCACCCAGTTCCGCACGGCCCGGATCAGCGCCTGGTGTTCGGCCGGGGTGAGCGGCTGGTGCAGCGCGGTGTCCACGACGGCGCCCACCAGGCGGTCGTGGCTGTCCACGTAGTCGAGGCTGAGCGGGCCGGAGCGGCCGGTGACGTACGCGAACTGGGCGCGCGGGGCGAGGGCGTCGTCGCGCAGCCTCCAGCGGCCCTGCGCGTCCGTCGTCTCGGGCACCTCGGCGGCCGCACGGTCGGCCGCGTCCCGCTGGGTGAGCCCGTGGGGCGGGCCCATCAGCTCCTGGGCGCGCGTGTCGACGTAGAGGGTGCGCAGTGCCTGCGGGCTGAGCCAGTCGGGCGAGGTGAGGTGGTCGACGCCGGCGTCGTGCAGGCGCTGCCGCAACTGCTCGAAGGATTCGCTCCGGAGCGTCTGCCGCAGCTGGTTCTCCTGGCCCCGGCGGTACAACTCCGTGACGTCGAACGGCAGATCCTCCGGACGGGAGGACCGCACCCGGTCCAGCACCATCTGGTGCAGGTTGCGGGCGGCCCGGCCCAGCGGGCTGTCGGCGCCGACCCGGCCGTGCTGGGTGCGGAGCTGGTGTACGACGGCTCCGTGCTGGGCGCGCGCGTGCTCGGTCGTGCCCCCGTGCAGGGCGCTCGGCCAGTGCTCGGGCGGGGTGCTCGCGAGGGCGGAGTACAGCAGGCAGCGGCCGTCACCGGGGACGGGGACGCGGGGCTGGGGCGGGGTGTCGGGGGTGTGGTCCTCGGCGGCCTCGTGTGACGCGGCCGGCTTGTGGGTTTCGAGGGGCTTGTGGTTCTCGGCCGGCTCGTGGTTCTCGGTCGGTTGGTGCGTGGCGTCCTGCTGCTCGGCCTTCTCGGGCGTCTTCGCCGGCTTCGTGTCCGTGGTCGTGGACGTCGGCGCGGTGGTACTCGTACTCGTATTCGTGCTGGTGTCTTCGGTCTTCTTCGCCGTCCAGTAGTAGACGTGCCCGTCCGTGTGCGCCGTGTTCCCGTACGTGCCGTTCTCGTCGTACTTCTGTGTGCTCAGCCGCACCGGCTGGCGCATCAGCACCTGGGGGCCCTTGAGCGTGGCCTTGCCCGGCTCGGTGGCGGTCGTGCCGTGGGGGAGGGCCGGGGGTGGGAGGGTGCGGGTCGGGACGCCGGGGGCGCGGGTGACCGGGGAGCCGCTCTCGAAGGTCTGGTCGCGGTCCAGCTTCAGGGCGTTGGTGGGCATCGGCACGACGACGCTCGGGTTCTTGGTGGTCACGGGCACGGCCAGCGGCGTCAGGCTCGCGTTGAGGCCGTTGCTCGCGCTCGTGGCTGACTCGTGCTCGGTGGCCACGGTGATCTCGTCGCTGCCGTCGTCCCGGACGGAGATCTCCTCCGCGTCCCCGGTCGGCTCCAGCCGGACCTGGAGGCCAGTCCTGCCGTCGCTGCCGAGCGGCACCGTGCGGTAGCCGTTCGCGGGGTCCTTGAGCTGGTGGAAGACGGTGGGCAGGGTGCCCGCGCCCAGCGCCCGGCGCAGCGAGACCTGCTGTTCCAGCGGCAGGCGCTGCTCGCCGACCAGGGGATGGTCGGCGTCCAGACGGGGATCGGACACGAAGGAGCCGAGCAGCTTGGTCGCCGCCTCGGGCGTCATCGTCCCGGCCCAGTGCCCGATCGTGGTGGCGGCGGAGCCCAGGCCCCGGGAAATGGCCGCGCCCGTCTTGCCCAGCACCCCGTCGCCCCAGGGCCGGGGCGTGGTCAGCACCGTCCGCGCCTGGTCGTACAGACCGGCGTGGTTGTCGAAGCCCACCAGGTCGTGGGCGGAGTCCAGGGACGCCTGCCAGCGCTCCCGGTCCGCCGTGGAGACGAGGGGCCGCATCTCGACGGTGCCACCGCCGTCGAGCACCTGCGGCTGCGCTTCCAGCGGTGGCTGCTGCGTCTGCTGGTCGTGCTGCGTCTGCGGTTTCTGCCGTTCGGCGGTGGTCTGTTCGGCGGTCTTCGTCAGGGACTTGGGCACGTCGACGTGGACCCGCCAGTCCGGTTCCACGGGGCGCGGTTTGACGAGGTTGACGAAGCGGCCGTACTCGGTGCGCCGGGTCACGGTGACCTCGAAGCGCATACGGTTGCCGAACCGCACCGTGTCGCCGAACTTCGACGTCTTGTGCTCGACCTTGGTGGTGACCCCGGTCTCGGCGCTCTTGCTCCGGCTGCCCTCCGCGCCCCCGGACGGCGCCCAAGCCACGTTGCCGAGACCGGACTTGTTCTCCTCGGCCTTGACGGCGGCGGCGTCCTCGCCGGGCTTGGGCTTGACGACCGGGGCGTAGGAGATACGGAAGTTGCCGTCGGCGCCCAGCGACCAGTTGTGCCCCGCGCTGCCCTTGACGGTCTCGGCGAGGCCGACCTTGCGGGTGGTGTCCCCGGTGGAGTGGTCGCCCTCGTCGGCCCACTCGTCGCGCGGTACGCCCCGCACCAGGACCTCGGTGATCACGCGCTGGGTGCGGGACTCGTGCACGTGGTAGTCGAGGATGCCCCGGCCCACCAGGTCCTCGTAGTTGGCCGACAGGTTCTCCGGCGAGAAGGTGTCGGCGAACGGCAGCGCGCTCTCGGGTACGTCGGACACCTGGTCGAGGCCGCGGATCTGCCGGTCGATCTCGCCGAGGATCTCGTCGGAGCGCGGGATCTCGGCGGTGGCCCCGCCCAGCAACCCCTGCGAGAGCAGCGGGGCTTGGCGGGTGCCGGTGGTGTCCGGTGCCTTCGCGGGGTCGTCGCCGAGGTGCCGTACGTCGTCGTCGGAGAGCAGGACCAGCACCCGGTGCCTGCTGGGCTGCGGGTCCCCGAGGGTGGTGTTCCCCTTGGCGTCGGTGACCCGGCCCTGGACGGTGACGTCGGCGTCGGCCTCGTACAGGTGCCAGGTCCCCTTGTACGCGGCCTTGCGCGAAGTCGTCATCTTCTGCTTGACGTTCTCGCCGCTGTTCACGCCGGCGCCGCCCTTGCCCTTGAAGCCGCCGCGCACCTGGAGGGCGGCGTCGGGGCTGTCCTTGGACGGGAAACGGGCGGCGTCGAAGCCGAGACCGGCCTTGAACCCGCGGGTGTTCTTGTCCGCGACCGCCGTGGACACGCTGGACTTGGTCTCGATCTCCAGCTTGCCCTCGCCGGGCAGCGTCTCGCGGAAGCGGAACGCGCTCAGCCTCGTCCGCGTCGAGAGCCCGACGGTGTCGCGGTTGCGGCCCGAACCGACCTGCTCGTCACCGCTGTTGGCCCAGCCGCCGTGCGAGGCGGAGACCAGGGACCGCAGATGGTCCTCGTCGGTGAGCCCGTCCAGGGCGTCCTTCAGCTCGGGCACACGGGTGTCCGTCGAGCCCCCGGCCTTCTTCTGGAAGGCGCTGGTCAGGGACTGCCGCGCGGTGTTCCGGAAGTCATCGGAGGCGGTGACATGGCGGATCGCGTGGCGCTGCGGCAGCACCTCCGCCTTCGGAATGGTGGTCGGCGGCGGGTTCTCGGTGGCCGGCTCCCGCGTGCGCGCGACCTCGACGGTGAGCCGGCCGTCGGGCCGTACCTGCTTGATGTGCTGCATGTGCGGGGACGGCGCGACCGTGGACAGGTGCGTGGTCGGCTGCTCGGGGTCTTCCACGCCGAGCATGACGTGGTACGTCACCGGGTGGGCGTAGGTGTCGGTGTCGGCCTCCAGGGAGAACTGCCGTTTCACCTCGGTCTCGGCGCCCATGGTGATCCCGTGCGAGGGGTTGTGGGCGGTGATGTCGAGGCTGCCGATGGTGAAACCGCGGGTCACGTCCGGATGGTCGAGTGAACTGCGCACGTTCCCGGCGAGGTTGACGACGTGCTTGGTGCTGCGGGTGACGGACTTGTCGGCCCCGGTGGTCCGGGTCTGCACGGCCTTCGTGGTCGACTTCCCGGAGCCCTGGTGGTCGCCCTTGCCGGGCTCGGCCTTGATGAGGATCTCGTGCGTGGTGCCCGAACGCCCCGGCAGGTGAGGGCTCTTGAGGGTGATCCGGTAGGTGCCGTCCAGCAGCTTCGACCCGGCGCCGCGCAGCCGGGAGGGCGCGAGCTGCTGTCGCAGCGCGCGCAGGTTCTCCCACGCCTCGGGCGTGACGCGCGGATGCGTCCCGGTGCCCGTGCCGGGGCGGATCGCCGCCGGGGGCGGCAGCACACCCGGATGGTTTTGGTGCATCTCCCGCACGATGTGGTCCTCCAGCTCCGTCGAGCCGGGGACGTCGAGGATCGTGGTGCGCGGGGCGGCGACCGGGTCGGTGAGCCGGGCGGGCTCCAGCTGCGGACGGCCGCCGGTCGTGACCTGCGGCAGCTCGTGCGGGACGGCGCGCAGCACCTCGCCGTGCTGCGGATCGATGGTGAGGACCACATCGCCGGGCGCGGGCGCCGGCTGCCGCTCGGACGGCGGCGGGCTGTGGTCGCCGATCTTCGTGGCGGTGGTGGAGTGCAGGCCGTCGGGCCCCGGCCGGAAGTGGTGCCGGATGAGCTGGACCCGCAGCCGTACCCCCGTGGCCACCAGGTCGGCCTTGCCGGCGTGCTCGTGGCTGGACTCGGTGCCGATGGCGTTCTTGCCCTTGACGCCGTGGGCGAGGTTGCTGGAACCGGTGTAACCGGCCGTGCCGGTCAGCCAGGTGGACTCCTTGCCGCCGTCCGTGGCCTTCCACACCTCGCCGGTGGCGCCGCCGCTGAGCCCCAGGGACCAGGAGCTGTTCTCGGTACGGCTCTGACCGTGTTCGCCCGTCGACTTCGCACCCAGCGTCGTCTTGTCGTCCACGGTGTGCAGGGCCTGGGAGTCGTCCGGTTCGACCGTCAGCAGCAGATGGGCCTTGCCGCCGTCGCTCAAGGTCAGCGGCTTGGACAGCAGGCCGGGGCCCGAGGCGTGCTCGAACTCGTTGACGACGTTGGACGGTTGGAAGAAGTCCTCGATGTCCTGGTGCGCGGTGCCGTCGGGGCGCGCCTCGCGCGGCAGCGCCCGGTAGACGGCGTCGCGGGCGGTGTCGAGGCCGGTGATCGACACCGGGTGCCCGGAGGCGGGGCGGTTGGCGCGGTTCCTGGCCTGGTCGGAGTCCCAGCCCTGCCAGGTGCGCGGGCGGTCCTTGTCCAGCTCCAGCGGTCGGGGCACATCGGCACGGACCTGCCCCTTGATCTCGTCGTCCGCGCCGGGGGCGTGCAGCGGGGTGCCCTGGTGGTCGGTGACCTTCACCTGGTAGGTGAAGTCGGAGGTGTAGCTGTCGGTCTTGCCGGTGAAGGCGAACTGGTTCGCCGTCTGGGTGGCGGACTTGACCGTGGTCTCGCGGCCGTGGGTGGCGCCGCCCAGTTTGCCGGATGGCGTGATGAGGGCGGACAGCTGGGGGTTGACGGGCCGTACGACGGTCGGCCCGAACTCAAGCCCCGCCTCGGAGGAGGTCATCTCCGTCTTGCGCGGGTCTCTCTCGTGCGTCGACTCCACGGGCACGTCGAAGCCGTCGCCGTCGTTGTCCTTCGCCGCGTCCTTCGTCGGGTCCAGCTGCCAGGCGGAGGCGGTCGCCTTGACCTCGACCTCGTACGGCTTGCCGTCCACGTGCACGGTGAACCGCCAGCCGCCGTTGACCATCTGCCCGTGCTGCTTGCGGAAGTTGGCGGGGTCGAGGGCCGCGTCCAGACGCTGGGTGACGGAGGTGTCCCCGGCGTGGCCGCCGAGCAGGGTCTCCACGCGGGCGCGTACGGCGTCCGGGCCCGGATCCTCGGTGATCTTCTTCCCGGCGAGCCCCTGGACGTGCCGTCCGTCGAGGACGGGGTCGGGCTGCTTCTCCTGCGGCTTCGGCTTCTCCTGCGGCTTTTGGGTCCAGGTGAGTTCGGCGTTCTCCTGACCCGGGCGGAAACGGAGCAACGGCTCGCCGTCCGGGCCGTGATGGGCGCCGACGATCTTGTCGAAGACGGACTTGCTGAACGGGGAGGGCGGGTCCCAGAACATATGGGCGCCGTGCATGACGGCGATGTCCTTCGCCCGCATCTCCTTGATCAGCGCCTCGTGCTCCTCCGGCGGGATGCGGGTGCCGCCCGGCGTGGAGATGTCGAACAGGTCGTGGTCGCCGGTGATGGGCCGCCTCGTACCGTCCTCGCCGACAC
The DNA here is from genome assembly GCF_056435325.1 of Streptomyces sp. NPDC043952. Taxonomy (NCBI): domain Bacteria; kingdom Bacillati; phylum Actinomycetota; class Actinomycetes; order Kitasatosporales; family Streptomycetaceae; genus Streptomyces; species Streptomyces sp. NPDC043952. The sequence continues at coordinate 134,554 of NZ_JBWKES010000013.1, read as the reverse complement.
CGTGCACCACGCCGTCGACCACGACGAACTTGTTCTTCTTGGCCAACAGCTCCATCTTCGCCGCGAGTTCGCGGTATTCGGTGGAGCGCTGGTTGTAGCGGGAGAGGACCTTGTCCCAGTCCCCGTCGGGAACGGTCGCCTTGTCGGGCGTCCTGGGCTTGAAGTAGCCGACGAGTCCGATGTTCTTCGGGTCGGCGCCGAGGTGGACGTCCGCCTCGCTGATCGTCTTCGCCTTGATGTCCTGCGGTTTGGCCATGGCTCCGGCGTCGAGCCACTTCGGTGCGGTGGGGTTGGTGGGGCGGACGTCGATGACGAGGTTCTTCTCGCGGGCGATCTGCCGGAAGCCCTTGAAGTTCTTCTCCGGAATGCCGTAAGTGTGCCGCGCCGTGTACGAGTTGACCTCACCGCTCTTGAGCGGCTTGGTCCACGTCAGTTCGGCGTGCTTGTTCTCGGGCCGGAACCGCAGCAGCGGCTCGCCGCCGGGGCCCTGGTGCGAGCCGACGATCTTGTCGAAGACGGTCTTGCTGAAGGGGGAGGGCGGGTCCCAGAACATATGGGCGCCGTGCATGACGGCGATGTCCTTGGCCTGCATCTCCTTGACGAGTTCGTCGTGCTGGGGATGCGGGATGCGGGTGCCGCCCGGCGTGGAGATGTCGAACAGGTCGTGGTCGCCGGTGATGGGCCGCTGCTTGCCCTCGCCGTCGATGCCGTAGACCACACCGTCCTTGACGGCGAACTTGTGCTCCGCCTCGTACACCGCCATCTTCGCCGCGAGTTCGCGGTATTCGGTGGAGCGCTGGTTGTAGCGGGAGAGGACCTTGTCCCAGTCCCCGTCGGGAACGGTCGCCTTGTCGGGCGTCCTGGGCTTGAAGTAGCCGACGAGTCCGATGTTCTTCGGGTCGGCGCCGAGGTGGACGTCCGCCTCGTTGATGGTCTTCGCCTTGATGGCCTGGGGCTTGGCCATGGCTCCGGCGTCGAGCCACTTCGGTGCGGTGGGGTTGGTGGGGCGGACGTCGATGACGAGGTTCTTCTCGCGGGCGATCTGCCGGAAGCCCTTGAAGTTCTTCTCCGGCATGCCGTACGTCTCCCGCGCCGTGTGCGCGTCGACCTCGCCCGGCTTGGGCTCGGGCTGCCGGGTCGGGTCGGACACCGGGTCCACCCAGGCGTGCTGCCGGGGCACCGCCGGCGCCGCCGAGCGCGCCCGCTGCCAGGCCGAACCGTCCCCCGTGTCCTCGTGCCGGGGGCGCTGCCCCCCGCCCTGCCGTGCGAGCAGGTCGTCATGGCCCGTCGTCAGCGCGCCCAGGAGCTGGAGATGGCGGTCGCGCAGCCCGCCGTGCGGCAGACCCTCGTGCTCCGGCGCCTGGTGGACGTCGCCCGGCAGACTGCCGGTGATGTGCGGGCGCTGCGGCGCGGTCTCGTCGGCGTACTCGTCCCGCAGCCCCAACTGGTGGGAGATCTCGTGCGCGTACTCGACCGGGCGGGCCCCCGGCGCCCAGCTGCGCTGGTCCATGTCGTGGCCCGCGCCCACCAGGTCGACGGTCAGATGCGGCTCGTCGCCGGGACCGACGCGCTCCAGGGTGACGTGCAGACGGTCGCCGTTGGGCAGCCTGTACCGGGGCTCGTTGAAGTACCGCTCGACGCCCTCCTGCGCCCGGCGCCAGGTGTCCTCCGCGTCGTGCGCGCCCGAGCCGTCGTCCCGCAGCGCCACCCGCACGGTGAGATCGGTGTACGGCGTCTCGCCCACGGTGAACCGCCGCTGGTCGAAGCCGGACCGCACCACATAGCGCGGGGTGCGGTCCAGCCGCATCCGGGGCGGCGGCCCCGCGGGAGCGCTGGCGCCGGCCGCCTGGCGCAGGCCGTCCAGGTCCTCGGTGCCGGGGACGGGGTGCCGGGAGGGGTGGGTCGGGTCCTCGTCCTCGTGCGACAGGTCCTTCTGGGCCTGGAGCTGCTGGTCTTCCCGCTGTTGTCGATGGGGTTGCTGAGGGGGCTGTGGTTGCTGCGGCTCGGTGGCGGGTTTCGTGTGCTGGTCGGTGGCGTCGGAGACGGGGGTGTGGGTCGCGGGGACCTTGAGGGCGTCATCGGACGCGGGTGTGGTGTCCGCTACGGCCTTCGGGTGCTGGTCGGTCCCGGTGGTGATGCGGTCCAGGTGGCCGGGGGACTCGGGGGTGACGGCCGGCCGGGTCAGCTCCTGCCGCAGCGTGCTGGTGCGCTCGTCGTACGTCAGGTGGGAGGACAACTCCGTCCGTATGTCCTCGATCCGGCGGGACGTGTCCTCGGGGGCGCCCTCGCGGAGGCCGAGCAGCTGCTCGGTGTGCCGCTCCCGCAACTGCTTCATCCGGTCGCCGAGTTCGCGTACCCGGTCCTGGCGGTCCAGCTCGCGCCCGCGCAGATGCTGGTCGAGCTTGTCGAGGGCTTCCCTGGCCTCGGGCTCGGTCCGCGCCTCCTGGGCCCGGCGGCGCAACTCGGCGGCGCGGGGATCGTCCTCGCCGTCGTGCAGGGCGTCGAGACGCTCGCGCAATTCACGCTCGGAGGGGCGGTCGTGGGTGTCCGACTTCAGCCGGTCCAGGCGCTGTTGGAGCTGCCGGTCCGCGCGGTACTCGTGCAGGTCGTGCAGCGCCCGGCTTGCGTCCTCCGGGGTGGCGGCCTGGTCGACCCGCTCGCGCAGCTCGCGTTCGTGCTCGTCCGCGCCGTCGTCGAGGGCGTCCAGGCGGCGGCGGAGATCGGCGTCGCTGCCCGGCGTCGGGGGCCGGTCGGGCGCCGGCTCGTCCGACTTCAGGTGGTCCAGGCGCTGTTGGAGCCGCTGTTCCTCGCGATGCTGCTCCAGCTCGTGCAGGGCCTGATTAGCCTCGTCCGGGGTACGGGCGTTGTCGAGGCGTTCGTGGAGCGCCGTGGTCTCGGGGTCCGAGGTGGACCGCAACTGGACGAGCCGGTCGTGCAGTTCGGCGTCCTGGCGCGTCGTGTCCAGCTGGGCGCGCAGCCGGTCGGCGGTGGGCTGGTCGGTGGTCAGGGCGAGGCGCTGCCGCAGGTCCTCCACGTCCTGGTGGAAGGGTCGCGGGGTGTCGTTCCCGGTCAGCGACTCGGCGGGGACGTGGTGCTCGACGTACGACGAGTACTCGTTGAGCCTGCTGTCCAGTAGCTCCGAGTCGCCGGAGCGGTGGGCCTGTTCGACCGCGTCGACCTTGCTCTGCCACTCCTGCCTGGAGCCGGTGAAGTTCGTCAGCCGGTCGAAGCCACCCTGCGCGTGCGCGTGGAAGGCGTCATAGCGCTGCTGGGTGGTACGCGTCTCGACATGGGCCCGGAACGCCGACAAGTGCTCCCCGGCCCGCTGCCAGTCACCGGACGCGACGGCCTTGTCCACGGCACGGGTGTACGCCGTGCGGTCGGCCTCGGACATTCCGGCTCCCCGCGCGGCGCGGTCCAGGTCCGACACGCGCTGCCGGATGCCGGCGTCGGGTGCGACGGGCCGGGCCGTCGGGGGCGCCGGCGCCTGGTGCAGCGGGTTCGGGTCGTGGGTGGGCACCACGACGGAGTCCAGCTGGTGCAGCTGCTCGGTGACGCGCGGATCGGGGGTGGCGGACTCGGCGGTGTCGAGGTGCGGGGTCGTACCGGGCTCGTGCTGGGGGACGTCCGGGAAGGAGGGGGTGTGCTCGGTCGTGGGGGACTGGTGCGGTTCGGTGATGGGGGCGGACTGGTGCGGTTCGGTGGTGGTGGGGGACTGGTTCGGCCCGCCGGTGGTGGGGGACTCGTGCTGGCCGCCGACGGTGGGGGATTCGTGCTGCCCGCCGGTCGTCGGTGCCTGGTTCTGCCCGGTGGGCTGCTGGGCGCGGGGTGCGCGGGGGGCGACCTCGTCCGTGCCGTAGTCCGTCGCGGGGGTGTGGCGGGAGTCCGTCGTGGAGGTGCGGGGCGACGAGGTGGACTCGGTGGCGACGTGGGGCGACGAAGTGGACTCGGTGACGACGTGGGGTGTCGTGGCCGTCTTCTGGGCGCCGCCGGTGACCGGGCCCCCGGAGTCGGTGACCGTGGCGTGCGGGGCGGCGGTCTGCGGGGCGGCGGTGTGCGCCGTGGCGTCGCCGCTCTCGTCGCCGGTACGACCGCCACCCGTGCCGAGCGTCTTGACGGAACCGGTGCCGCCCCCGGTGCCCGCGCCCTTGTCGCCCAGCCCCGAGCCGGACCCCGAACCCAGCCCCTTGGTCTCGAAGTCCTCCGCGCCCGGCAGCTGCGGGCCGTCGCCCTCGCCGTCGAAGGAGAGCTTCGGGAGGTGCAGGTCGGGCTCGGACGGCAGATGGATGTCGGGCGTGTGCACCTCGGTGTGCTCGCCCCCGCCGAACCTCCGCTTGCCCCCGCCGCCGCCCATCGCGCCGATGATGCCCGAGGTCAGCGCGGAGCCCATGTCGTTCTCGCCGCCGAAGATCTGGGACATCACCTCGGTGGTGACGATGCTGGACGCACCGCCGATGACACCCTTGCCGATCAGCGAGGACGCGAACTTCGGCGCGAAGGCCGAGCCCGCACCGGAGAACAGCCCGCCGATGGCACCGCCGATCGCGCCGCCCTCCAGGGCCTGGAGCGTGGCGGCGGTGTCCCACTTGGTGCGGTCGCCCTTGAGGAACTGGATCCCCTGGATCACCGCGTCCATGCCCACCATGAACCCGACACCGGTGGCGATGGAGATCAGCAGCCGCTTCAGCAGCATCTTGACGATCACCCGCACGCCGGTGACCAGGGCCGGGATCGCCTCCGGGGCCCAGAAGGCGAGTTCGGCGATCTCGACCGCCAGCCACACCAGCTGGGCGATGATCATGTACTTGGCGTACTCGACCTGCAACCCCGTGTTCCGGCCCAGCTCGCCCAACTGCCCGGCCGCCTCGGCCATATCGGGGATGTTGGTCTTCAACTGCTGGGTGAAGGCCGTGAACTCGTCGGCGACCTGGCCGCCGACGCTGTGCAGCACACCGCTGGTCGCCGGGTCTATCTCCCGGCAGATGGCGGTCAGTTGGCGCGCGGCGTCGTCCCACGCCGCGCCGAGGCTGCGCAGTTTGTCCTCGTCGCCCTTGGGCCAGTCCTGTCCGACGGCCAGCTTGGCGACCCAGCCCAGTTCCGGGGGCAGTTCGATGCTCATGACTTGCTGTTCTTCACCCGTGTCTCGGCGGGCTGGGCCTCGGTGGTGTGCAACCGCCGGGTCGCCTCGATGTTCTGGTCCTCCATGCGTTCCAAATTGACGGCCATCGTCTTGATGCCGTCGTGCATGCTGTCGACCAGGTCACCCATCTGCCCGGTGCTGTCGATGATCTGCTTGCGGGGCGTGGCGTACTGCTCGTAGAACTGCCGCCCGGTCGCGTCGTCGCCCCAGCACTCGCCCAGCTCGGACAGCCGCCCCTCCAGGCTGGTGCCGATGTCCCGGAACCGCGCCGCCAGTTGCTGCACATACGGCAGCTGGTTGCGCAGCCCGTCGGTGTCGACGTAGAACTCGCTGTCAGCCATGCGTTCCTCCCTGGTTCCCGTGGTCGTGGCGGGGCGCGGTGCCCGGCGTCACCGGCCGTCACCGCGGCGGGCGTCCGGCCGCCCCTCGGCGAGGTACTCGCGCACCTGGTCGGGCATGGCGGGTTCCTCCGCGAGCAGTTCGGTGGCGTCGACCCTGCCCTCGATGAGGTCGGTGATCCGCACCCCGGCCGGCAGCCCGTGCGAGCCGACCTCCGCGACGGCCTCCAGTGCGTTGGCGCGGGCCTGGCGGATGGTCGACAGCAGCGCCTCGGAGAGTTCCTTCGGCGCCATCCGGTGGTAGGCGCCGGTGGGGAACTCGATCGCGGTGACCTCGCCCTGCGCGGTGACGGTCGCCTTGACGGTCTGCCGGGGCGCGGTCGCCGTGCCGGTCACCTCGTTGATCCGGCGCCGCGTCTCTACGGCCTCCGTGCGCTGCTTGTGGTAGAGCGCCAGCAGGTCTTCTATCTCCTGGTCGTAGGGGCTGCTCATCCGAGTCTCCTTGCGTCGTGCGCTGGTGCGGCGGCGGGGCGGCGCCGGGCGGCGGGCGGTCGCCGAGTGGCAGACGCCTGCCGAGTGGCAGACGTCCGCAGAGCGGCAGCCGGTCGCAGGGACGCAGCCGGTCGCCGGGTGGCGGGTGCGTGCCTGGTGGCCGGTGGCCGCCGGGTGGCGGGTGCGGTCACAGCACCGCTCCGGAGCCGTCGGAGGCCGCCGAGCCCCAGGTGTCGCCGTCCTGGACCAACAGGTCGGCGATGCCGCGGGACGGCTGCGCCGGTTCCTCATCGGTCTCCGGATCAGCCAACGCCGGGTCCTGCGGCGGCAGTTCGGCGGTGAGTTCCGAGGGGTCGCCGGCGAACGAGCGCAGCGGGACGGCCGGGATGACCATCTCGCCGGGGCCGGTGGGCCCGGACCGGTTGGGGCGCCAGGTGGACAGCCGGGGCCCGTCGGCCTCCTCCGCCGTGGCACCGGCCGCGCCGGACCAGGTGCTCGCGTCCTCCGTCGCATAGCCGGGCGCCGGCACCTCCTCCTCGTCCTCGGTCGGCACGGACCACAGCAGCGGCACGAACGACGCTCCCGCGCTGTCCCACGCCGCCGTGTCCTCCGCCTCGGAACCCTCGGCGGGCGCCAACGCCACTTGATCGTCGGGAAGTTCCGGATCCTCCGGCGTGTCCGGCTCGTCCGCGCCGAGCGGCTCCGCCGCGTGGCCGTCGCCCACCGGCAGCACGACCAGCGCCGCCGCATCGTCCTCGTCCCGATGCCGGTGCCGTCGTTCGGGGGACTCCTCCGCGGAGCCCGCCGCACCCGCGCCGAATGCGGCCCCGGCCACGGCCGCCGCGGCCGTTCCCGCCGCCACCCCGAGCAGGGCGGCCGGCAGCGTGCCCTCGCCCACGCCTTCTTGAGCCGCCACGACCGGACGCTCACCGTCGGCCTCCGCCTCCGGCGTCCACGCCCGCTCGTCGGGCTCCAGCAGACCGGAGGCGTCCGACCGCTCCTCCTGCGCCCCGGCGGAGGCGGCGCCCGCGCCGGGCATCATGCCGGGCATCGCGGGCGCAGGCTCGCCCGCGACCGAGTCGCCTGCCACCGAGGCGCCTGCCTCCCCGGCCTCGCCCGCCCCGGCGGCCCCCGCCTCCCCGGCCCCGGCCCCGCCCGCCACCGCGGTACCCGTCTCTCCGGGCTCCGCGAGCGGTTGCACGGGAGCCGCCGTCGGCCGCGGTGCGATGGGCAGCCCGTCCGAGCCGATCATCACACCCTCGCTGGGGTCGGGCAGCGTGAGACCCTCGCCGCCCGCTCCGGTGCCCCCGGTGATCTCCTCGGGGACTCCGGGCTCACCGGTCCACGGCTCACCGTCGGGCTCCAGCAGCCCCGAGGCATCGCTCGGATCGGCCGCCCCCTGCGCGGCGGGGCCGCCCTGCCCCATGCCGGGCATCATGGGCATGCCGTTCATCCCGCCCATGCCCGGGACCGGGCCTGCCCCGGCCTCCTCGGCGGCGAGCGCGCCGGGCAGCGCCTCCGCCTCCTCGTCCAGCGGCAGTCCGAGCCCGTCGCCGCCCGCCGGGGCGCCGTTGCCGCCGATCTCCTCGCCCAGCTCGGGGTCGCCGGTCCAGGGTTCGGCCTCGCTGTCGAGCAGGCCGCTGGCGTCGCTGGGGTCGAGGGTGCCGCTCTGGGGCATGCCGCCCGTGCCCATGCCGGGCGTCATGGGCATGCCGCCGGTGCCGGTGAGGCCGTCCTCGGTGGAGAGGTCGCCGGGGTAGTGCGCGGCCGTTTCCTCGTCCGTCGGCAGTCCGAGTCCGTCGCCGCCTGCCTCGGCGCCGTTGCCGCCGATCTCGTCGGCCACGCTCGGGTCGCCGGTCCAGGGTTGGGCGTCGCTGTCGAGCAGGCCGCTGGCGTCGCTGGGGTCGAGGGCGCCGCTCTGGGGCATGCCGCCCGTGCCCATGCCGGGCATCATCGGCATGCCGCCCGTGCCGAGGGCCTTTTCGCCGTCCGACAGGCCGCCGACGGACGGCGACTCCAGCGCGTCGTCCAGAAGTGACGGCGAGTCGAGCCCCGCAGGCAGCCCGGACTCCGTGTCGAGGCCGCCGGGGAACTGCTCGGGGGAGACATCGCCGAGCCCGTCCCCCGCGGTCAGATCGCCGGCGGGGCCGCCGACACCTGTGTCGCCGGGAAACTCCTCCGGGGCGCCGCCGCCGTCGGCCCAACTGGCCGGGTCCTCCGCGAGGTTGTCGGCCAGCGCCGGCACCTTCCCGCCGTCCGTGTTCAGCCCGCCGGGGAACGCGGCGGGCGAGAACGTCGGAACACCGCCGGCCACGTCGGTGCCGTCCGGGAACGAGGTGGGCGAGAGGGTGGGCGCACCGTCGTCCACACCGGTGCCACCCGGAAACGCGGACGGATTGAGCGCCCGGTCCAGGGCGCTCGGATCGAGGGTGTCGTTGCCGATCGCGTCGTCCGGGAGCCCGTCGAGACCGGGCGCGTCGCCGTCCACGCCGGTGCCGCCGGAGTACGGCGCGGGTGTGGCCAGCGCGTTCATCGGGTCCAGTCCTGGCATGTCCGGGTCCGGGAGGCCCGAGGTGTCGGGGGCCGAGTACGCCTGCGGGTCCGGCGCGTTGACGTCCGGCAGGTTCGGGTCGGTCAGATCGGGGTCGGAGACGTCCGGGACGTCGTCGGACACATCGGGGTTGTCCGTGGGGCTGGTGACGGGCGGCGGGGTGTGCACCGAGTCGATGGTGACCTGGTACTCGCCCGCCAGGCTCTTGAGGACCGCGCGCATGTCCCTGGTCATCCACTCGACCAGCTGCGGCTTCTCGTGGATGGGGATCAGTCCGTTGCTCATCGGCTGGACGCCCATCTTCAGGGCCTGGTTGGCGTACCAGTTGTCGATGTCGGCGATCTTCGCCTTGGCGTTGTAGAGGTTGGCCGAGTTGTCCGCGAGCTGCTGCGGCACCGAGTTGCCCGCCTCACCGCCGGAGAGCACGTCGGCGGTCGCCTTCACCTGCCGGGAGAAGGTGTTGATCATGTCGCAGAAGGCGTCCGCCGCGGCCCCCTTCCACGGCCCGTTCTCCCCGGCCAGCGCGTTCGCCTGGTCGGCGAGGCTCTTGGCGATGCCGGCGAGCACCACCTGCGCGTTGAGGAAGTGACCCGCCGCGTCCAGCAGGGACTGCGGGTCCGAAATGCCCTTGGCACGCTCCTCGTTGGCGTCCGAGGCGGTCCCGGCGGACATGCCGTTGATGGCCGCCATGATCTGCTTCCAGTCCCACGAGTTGTAGTCGTCGATCGAACCGGGATCGTTTCCGGGATCGGCGAAGATGCCGTCGCCGCTGTCGCTGAACCCACCGCTGTTGTAGTCCGGGCTGGCCATCTGTGCCCCAGTCTCCCGCTCGCGCCCCTGTCAGGGTCCCCGCCGCCCCCGGCCGCCGTCGTACGGCGCCGGGAACGGCGGGGACCACCCGTCAACTTGCTCCGCCGCCGGACCCGCCGGCGTCGGTCACCAGGCTGGTGAAGTCGCTGCTCGTGCTCTGCATGGCGTTCTGCAGATCCGTCGCCTTCATCCGCCCGGCGTCTTCCAGAGTGGTGTAGTGCTGCGCCAACTGCTTGACGCCGTCGCGCAGATCACCCAGACCCTGGGCCAGGTCCTGGAACACCTTGATGTACGACTCCTTGAGCCCGGAGTCGGCGTTCGGACCGTTGATCTTCGTCCGGATCTGGTTCGCGTGGTAGAACGCGCCCGGCTCGGCCTGCACCTTCCCCAGCTCGGTCGCGGCGTCCCGCGCGGGCTGGATCAGCTTGTCGATGTTGTCGGCGAACAACAGCATCGACGGGGTGTCCACGCTGGTACCGCTGCCTGGATTGCCCGAACCCCCCGGCACGTTCGGCGGGGTGAACGTCGTGCTCGCGGTCACGGTGCGGTGGCCGGGGTCGATCGTCGTACCGCCGTCGTACTGCTGCGGCTGTGGATCACCGCCTGAGTTCGAATTCGAGTTGCTGTCGGAATTCGACTGGGCGGAGTAACCGTCGGTCATCCCGGATCACCCCCAGAGCCGAACGCCCTGGCGCTCGCCGCTGGAGTAGTACTCGTTGATCTCACCGAGCATCTGGGTGGCGGAGGCGGCCTTCTGCGTCATGTCCGCGGCGGCCGCGTCCCACTGCGCCTTGACCTGCTGGTAGGTCTGCTGGGCGTCGCTGGTCCACTCGCTGAGGTGCATCTTCGCGGCGTTGTCCAGCTCGGTGAGCGTCTGGTTGATGCGCTGCGTGATGGAGTTCATCTCGCCGACGATGTAGTCGACCTGCTCCATCTGGACGGTGTACGTGGTCATCTGCTGTCCGGCTCCTTGGGAACGGATGCGAGTACGAAGGGGTGTGTCGGCCGGGGACCGGCTCAGGAGGGGAAGCCCGGCAGGCCGACCTGGCCGGAGCTCATCTGCTGCGCGACCTGCTGGGCCTGCTGCTGGGTGTTCTCGTGGGTGTTGGCGTAGATGTGGGTGTTCTCCGCCAGCTTCTCCAGCATGGTGCGCAGCGCCTGGTTGACCTTGTCGAAGTCGGTCAGCCAGTCCTGCATGGCCGAGTGGTAGATGTTCGCGGCTTCGCCGCTCCAGCTCGCCCGCAGGCCCTCGATCTGGCCGTCCATCTGCGCGTACGAGCCGGTGGTCTCGTCCAGGGCGGTCTGGAAGCTGCCCTGGGCGGCGGTCATTCCCTGTAGTTCGACTGACGTCAGTGCCATTCGTATGGTCCTCTCTCGAACTGCGGCGCCGGCCTAGGCCGTTGACAGCGATGTCACATCCACGGGGGATGCGCATCGGCGCCGGATGGTGGGGGGTTCACCCGCCGTCCGCCGCCGCGCACGAGGCCGTGTGCGGGGGCGGGGGCGGACGTCTCTCAGGTCTGCACCAGGGGCCTCGCCGGGGGCGGCGGCTCCGTGGTGCCCGGCCGCCCGGCCCCCGCGTGCGGGGCCTTCGCCGGGTGCGCTGCGGCGGCCGGTGCGGGGTGGGGCGCCGGTCCCGCCGCCGCGGCGCCCGCAGGACCCGCGGCGCCCGCAGGGGCTGCTGAACCGGCAGGGCCCGGTGAGCCCGTCGGGTGCGGTGAGCCCGCCGGTCCGGGGCCCGCTGGCGTGTCGCGGGCCGGGGGGCCGGGGAGGTCGGTCGCGGAGACGGTACGGGTACGGGCGGACGCGGCGAGCCGTTCGGCCAGGCGGTGCGCCTCCCAGGCACCCCCGCGCGGCGGCGCGGCATGGAAGGCGGCGGCCAGCATCTCGCCTGCGTCGTCGGCCAGTTGGAAGCCGAAGGCCCACAGCCGCCGTCGTACCAGCTCGATGGCCTGCTCCACGGTGTACGGGTCCAGCCGCAGGTACTCGGCGAACTCCCCGGCGACGTCCGCCCGTTCGGCCACCAGCGCACGCAGCTCGGCGGGCGAGCCGCACAGCGCGAGCACCGCCTCGCAGGGCGTGCCGGCCAGCCGGGCCAGTCCGTCGAGCACCGCCGCGCGTTCGGCGGGCGAACGGCGGCCGAGGGCGTCGTCGAGGCGCAGCACCAGCAGCCCGCCCTCCGCCTCCTCCAGGGCCGCCGCCAGCCGGTGGGCGGGCTGCTTCGGGAAGCGTGCCGGGAGCGTGGAGAGCCGTACCTCGTGCACGGCGCCCGAGGGCAGCAGCCCCGCCTCGGTCAGACACCGCGCGTACGCGCGGGCCAGCGCCCGCCGGCCGCTGCCCTGCGGCCCCTCCAGCACGATGTTGGCCTGCGCGGAGATCGGCCGCCCGTGCTCCCGCGGCGCACCGGCCAGCGCCTCCACACGGGTGGCCAGGGCGGCGCGGGCCGTGTCGAGGCCGGTCATCGCGGCCAGCTTCCGCAGGCCCGCCGGACGGGGAGGGCCGGCAACGGGGGCCGTCGGCGAGGGCGCGGGGGCCGGGGCCGCGGGCTGATGGTCCCGGCCGCCTCGTGCAACGGGCCGATCGGGTCGGCCACTTGCCGTGGCCGTCGGTCCGCCGCCCTGCGCCTGTGCCGCGCCGCCCGGCACCGTGATGACGTCCGACCCGTCGAGCCGCGACAACTCCGTGTCGTCGCCCGGCGGTTGGGTGGCGAGCCGGGACGCCTGCCGGCTGATCATCTCCTCGAAGACCTGGCGGGCGACGCGCCCGTTGCCGAAGGTCGCGCCCTTGGGCACGTCCTGGAAGTAGCGGTCCAGGGCCTCCAGCGCGGAGCCCGACAGCTCGTAGTAGTGCTTGGCGCACAGGCCCCGCACGATGGTGACCAGTTCCTCGGCGCTGTAGTTGGGGAACTCCACGGTGCGGGCGAAGCGGGAGGCCATGCCCGGATTGGAGGCGAGGAACTGCTCCATCTGCGCGGAGTACCCGGCGACGATCACCACGACCTCGTCGCGGTGGTCCTCCATCAGCTTCATCAGCGTGTCCACGGCCTCCTGCCCGAAGTCGGGGCCGTTGCCGCGGGACTGGTTGGTGAGCGTGTACGCCTCGTCGATGAACAGCACACCGCCGAGCGCCTTGTTGAAGACCTCCGTGGTCTTGATGGCCGTGCCGCCGATGATCTGCGCCACCAGATCGGCGCGGGCCACCTCGACGATATGGCCCTGGCTGAGGATGCCCAGTTCGGCGAGGACCGCGCCGTAGAGCCGGGCCACCGTGGTCTTGCCGGTGCCGGGCGGGCCCGCGAAGACCAGGTGCCGGCTCATGGGCGGCATCGGCAGGCCCATCTCCTGGCGGCGCTGCGCCATCTTGTTGAGGTTGATCAGCCCGGTGACCTCCCGCTTCACGCTCTCCAGGCCGACCAGCGCCTCCAGCTCCGCGAGCGGCCCGGTGCCGGTGTGCGCGGCCTGCCGGGTCGCCGCGTCGCCGTCCGCCGCGCCGGAATCGCCGGGACCGCCGGCGCCGCTCGTACGGCCTGCCGGGTCGCCGCCGGTGTCCACGCGCTCCACCGAGACCCGGCCCGAGGTGAGCTGGCGTACCGGGACGCCCCCGTTGTCGCGGACCTCGCAGTCGTGCACCCGCACCGGTTCCTCGGTGTTGCAGCGCACGCCGTCGCCGCCGTTGTCGAAGACGGCGCAGTTGGTCAGCTCGGCCCGCGAGGACGCCTGGACGTTCACGCCGTGCCCGCGCGCGCCGTTGACCCGGCAGCCGACCGCGCTGAGCGCACCGCCCGCGCTGATCCGGATGCCGTCGCCGTCCGCGCCGGTGAACTCGCTGTCCTGAGCGCTGAGTTCGCACTCCGCGCCGACGAGCGTCGTACAGCCCGTGAACGCCGAGCCGGTCACCTCGGCGCGGGCGCCCGAGGCGAGGGCGAGGCCGGGGCCGCCACCGGAGCGCAGCCGCACCGCGGACAGCGTCGCCGACGCCCCCTCGGACAGCTCGACGCCGGTCGCCAACTCGGCCTCGCGCACGGTCAGCCGGGCCTTGGACCCGGCGCCCAGCAGCGCGGTGCCGCAGGCGTCGGCCGTCAGCCGGTCGAGGACCACCACACCGTCCGCCGCGTGCACGGCCGCCGTGCTCGCGCCCTCGACGGTCAGCCCCGCGCCCTCGGCCTGCCCGCCCGCCTCCACCAGCAGACCGGTCGGGGTGCCGGTGATCCGGCAGTCCTGCAGACGGGGCCGCGCCCCGGCCGCGACATGGATGCCCTCCCGCCGCGCCCCGGCGACCAGGCACTCCCGCAGCACCGGCGCGCTGCCCTCGCCGACCCGGACCGCCTGACCCCCGGAACCGGTGAACGAGCAGCGCACCAAGGCGACTTCGGCGGCACTGGTCAGATACGCGTCCAGGGCCGCGCTGCCGCTCACCTCGACGCCGGTCAGCGTGGCGCGCGCCTGCTGCTCCACGGCGAGCGCGGGCTTGCCGCTGCCGCTGATCCGGGTCGCCTCCACCACCGCCGTGGCCTGCCCGTTGACACAGACACCGTTGCCCCGCGCCCGGTCCAGCCGGCAGTCGCGCAACGTCAGCCGGCCGTGCTCGGCCACCACGACCGCCGACGAGCCGACCTCCTGGATGTGCGTGCCCTCCACCGCGTTGGCGCCGCCGGAGGTGACCACGATGCCCGCGCCCTGCGCGTTGGTGACCTGGCAGTCCCGCAGCGCGACCACGCCGTCCTGCCAGGCCAGCACCGCCGCCCACGCCTCGCCGGAGATCCGGCAGCCGTCCAGCGCGGCCTGCCCCCGGCGCACGTCGAGCACCGGGGCCTCCCGGTCGGTGCCGGACAGTCGGAGCCCGGTGATCCGTACCGCCTCCGCGTCCAGGACGACGGTGCTGCCCGCGGACGCCGCGATCTCCACCGTGCCGCCGGCGCCCTCGGCGGCCAGCGTCACCGCGCGGTTGATGTACAGGCTCTCGTCGTAACGCCCCGGCGCGACGGTGATCAGCGCGCCGTCGGTGGCGTCCGCGAGCGCGTCGGCGATGGCGCGGTAGGCACCGGGGCGGTCCGGGGACACCAGTAGCACGGGCCGGGTCACAGTTTCGCTCCCTCGTCAGGCGCACTCAGGTCGCCGCTGTCGCCGTCGCCGGTGGTGCGCGGGCCCCGCCGCGGCGCCGGCGCTTCACCCATCAGGCCCGGAGGCGCCCCGAGGCTCTCCTCGCCGCCCCGCTCGTCCCGCCCGGCCGCGTCGTCGGCGCGCAACGCGGCGGCCGCGCGGTCGAGGCCGTCCAGCGCGATCTCGTCCAACGGCACCCGCTGGGCGTCCACCTTGCCGTCGGAGGCGATCTCCGAGGGCGACAACTCCCGCAGCAGCACCGGGCCTTCGCCTTCCGCTGGACGCAGCACCTTGAACCTCGTACCGGGCAGGAACACCACGCGGTCCGGCTCGGCGGGGTCGATCAGATTGGTACGGCGGGCGGTGATCGACCAGATGAGGAAGTCGGTGGCGTCGTGCGGGCCGGGGCGGGGGGCGCCGTACGCCGTGCAGAACGCCCACTCCGTCACCAGCCGCCCCTCGCGGAACCACGCCCGCTCCGCCGCGCTCGCGCGGGCCCGCAGCAGCGCGGCACCCCGGTACGACGGCAGCCTGCGCAGCCCGGCCGCCACACAGCGGGCCAGCGGCACGTGCGGGCCGACCGCAGCGGCGCGTACGGCCGCGTTGACCCGCGCGCTGTCCCCGGACAGGAACAGCCGTACGGCCACCAGGTCGGTGAGCGCGTCCGCCGCCTCGCCGCGTGCGCCGCCGCGCAGGCCCGGTGACTCCGACATCACCCGCGACACCGTGCCCGCGACCGCGTTGTACTGCGTGCTCAGCGTCCGCCGTACCCAGTCCCGCTCCTTCTCGGTGCCGCGCTCGGGCGGCACGGCGCAGGCGGACGCCTTGGGGGTGGGCTGGACGCGGACGCCGGGGGTTGCCGCGGGGGGCTTCGGGGCGTCCGCGGCCTTCGGCGCGGCGGCGGGCGGCGCCGCCGCGCCGGCCCGGTCGTCGTCGGCGGCGGCGGGCGCCACGGGAGCCGCGGCCGGGGAGTCGGACTCCAGCCGGATCGACGGCGCGGGCCGCACGACGGGCTTCGGCTCGGCCGGCCGGGGGGCGGGGGCAGGGGCCGTGGGCGCGGGGGGAGCGGTCGGCACCGGGGGCGCGGTCGGCGGCACCGTGGGCTGCGGCTGCGGTTCCGCTTGCGGTGTTTCGGTGGTGGGGGTGGGCGGCAGCGACGGACCGGCGCCGGGGCTGCCGGGCGCGTGCGGGGCCGACCCTGCCGGTTCCGGTTCCGGCTCCGCGTTCCGTTCCGGTTCCGGTTCCGGGACGGGCGGTCGTGTGGGTACGTCGGTCCGTGCCGGGCGGTCCGTGCGCCGGCCGTCGGGAGCGTGCGCCGGGCGCGGGTTCTCCCGCGGCGGCTCGCCCGGTTGCCCCGGCTCGGACACGGCCGGAAGGTCGGGCAGGGGAAGGCGCGCGGGCGCGGTGGGACGAGGCGGCGCGGGCGGCGGCGGAACCAAGCTTTGCGGCGCGGGCGCCGGCGGAACCACGCCCTGCGGCATGGGCGGTGGCGGAACCAAGCCGTGCGGCGCGGGCTGCGGCGGAACCGAGCCCTGCGGCGCGAGCAGCGGCGGAACCGGGCCCTGCGGCGCGGGCTGCGGAACGGGGCTCTGCGACGTGGGCTGCTGCGGGACGGGGCCCTGCGACGTGGGCTGCTGCGGGACGGGGCCCTGCGACGTGGGCGGCGGCGGAACCGGGCCCTGGTCCACGGGCGCGGGTGCCGGACCCTCGGTGCGCGGCGCGTCGGGTATCGGCTCCGGGCCAGGACGCGGCGCCTCCCGCACCGGTACGGCGACAGGTACGGGCACGGGCGTGGGTGCGGTTGAGAGTCCCCCGGTCGCCGTAGCGGCCGACTCGGCGGCGGTCTCCCGCGCGGGCCGGCCGGCCATGCCCCCGGCCCCGGAATCGCCGGTCACGTGCACGTCGTCGCCCGACTCGACCCGCGGCAACCCGGCCGCCGGCGATCCACCCGACGGCGCCTCGGACTCGATCCTGGCCGCGGGCGGCACCGTGGCGGGAGCGGGCGTCGCCGGTGCCGCGGCGCCGCGTACCCGGACGGTCCGCTCGTCGAGGTCCAGCCGCGCCAGCGCCGACGCCGCGCCCGAGCCCTCACCTCGTACAACCCCGTTCTCCGCCACCGGAGTTGCCGCCGGAGCCGCCGCACTCCAGGGCGCCACCTCCGCGGCCCGCGCCTGCCCCCGGAACGCGGCGGGGGCGATCGCCTGCGGGCCCGTCGCCGTGGCGTCCGGCGCCGACCACAGGTGCGCGTCGTCCGCCAGGACCGCCAGGTGGCCCGGCTCGTCGGCCGGTGCGATGGTGAAGCCCTCACGGCGCTCGGGGTCCAGCCGCCACAGCATGTCCTCGGCGAGGGAGCGCATGCGCTCCTCCGTGCCCGGCGTGCCGCGGTCGTAGAGGATCGCGGCGTAGCCGGGCGCGGCCGGTATCCGGCGCACCGCGTCGCCGTCCGCGGGTTCGGCCAGCGGGCGCATCCACAGCCCGCTCTGCACCACTTCGAGCACCGCGTCGGCGGCGTACTCGTACACGCCGGTGGAGATCTCCGGCACCCCGGACAGGGGGCGGCGCAGTCCGAAGAGGGCGGGCGGGGCGGGGGCGCTCCCGGTGCGCGGGAAGTACATCAGCTCGCTGACGAAGGGGCGGTGGCCGAGCGTGCCGTCCGGCCGTACCGCCGCCACCTCGGGCGAGGCGAGACCGACGCGCGACTCGACGGGCACGCCCGCGTACAGCACCACCTGCTGGCCGAGCGCGTCGGCGAGTTCCTGGCCCAGCGCCTCGGCGCCCTCGGGCAGCGCGACGGGACCGAGGTGCAGGAAGCGCACCCAGGAGCGGGCGGACGGCAGGACCGTCTCCCACAGCCGGGTCACGTCCGCCAGGGTCACCGGCGGTCCGCCGGGGCTGCCGAGGACCACGGTGAGGATGTCGGGGTGGCTGGGCAGCCGGTCCACCAGGCGCCGGCCGCTCTCGGCGGCGGGATGGTCGTGCGGGCTGCGCACCCACACCCCGCAGGGCGCGGGCTCGGCGATGCCGTGGCCGCTGGTCGTCCAGGGGCGGTCGAAGGTGGAGAACTCCCAGCGCGGCTTGGGGAACCGGCGCGAGTCGCGCTCCGCCGAACGGCCGGGCCGGAACCGCAGCCAGCCCGCGCCGTGGTCGCTCGGGATGAACAGGCCGCCGCCGTCGGTCGGCAGCACCGCGCCGTCCGGCGCGAGCACCAGCCGGCCGAGCCGGTCCGCGATCCGCTGGGCGGCGCGCCGCGACTCCTGGGGCGTGCCCCGGCCGAAGACCAGGCGCAGGCTCTCGCCGCGGCCCGCCAGCAGCCGTGCCACCGCGTCCGCCGAGCCCTCCAGCGACCCGTACGGGAGATCCACCACGGCCAGGGTGTGCTGGGGGTCGGCGGCGAGCCCCGCGGCGAACGCGGCGGCGTGCGGGTCGGGTTCGCCCTTGGGGTGCACCAGCAGCGCCCGGCCCTCGGCCCGGCACTGCAACGCCGTCCCGCCCGCGCGGGTGGTGCCCAGTCCTCTGCGCATCCGCTCACCCCACCCGTGCGGGGGAGCCGGTGGGGGAGGGGTCGGCGGAGACCGCCGGGACCGGGGCCCGGCCCCCGCCCGAAGTACCCGTCACACCAGGGGAGTTGGTGGAGGCCGAGGCCGTCGCTCCGTCCTGCCCGGCCTGCACCGTCAGCGCCGCCGCCGAGCGGTCGAGGACCGGCCCGTGCGGGAGCGCGGCCAGCAGGGTCTCCGGCAGCGCGGTCGCGGTGCCGGAGCCGATGCCGAGGGACTGCGCGGCGGAGGAGCCCAGCGGGTAGACGATGCCCTGGTCGGTGATCAGGAAGGTGTGCGGGTTCGACACCCGGGCCGCCACCTCCCGCTGGTCCACGGCGTACACACCGTGCGACGGCGGCACCAGCACCCGCTGGCTCCCGGTCGCCGCCGGGCCGCTCTCCACCTCCACGCTCGCGGTCAGCCGGGCCCCCCTCGTGCTCTCGCGCAGGCACACCGCCTGCCGGGAGGTGTCGAGGGCCGGGGCGCCGAGCAGGTCCGGCACCCCGCTGTCCAGGGAGTGGGCGGCGGAGACCCGCGCGGAGGCGATGTCGGTCACCGACACCTGGCGCGGGGCCGGCGCGCCGGGCCGGGCCGCGAGCAACGCGGCCTCGGTGGGGCTGACTTGGGCGACCCCGTCGGCGGTCATGACGTACGTGTGCTTCGCGCCCGCCGTGGTCATGGTGAACAACTGGCCCACGGTGACCGGCCGTCCGGCGACCTTCCCGGCCGGGCGGCCCGCCTGGTCGAGCTTCGCCGGGGCGAGCGCCGCCCCGGTCGGTACGGCGGCCAGCCACGCGGCGGAGGCGGCCACCGGCCGGTCACCGTCGAGGCCGAGCGCGATCAGCGCGGACTGCGCGGGCACCGGGTACTTGGTGCCCCGCCAGAGCACGAAACGCCGGCCGTCCGCCGACTTCAGCAGCAGCTGCCGCCCGGCGGGGAAGGCGCCCGCCCGCTTGCCCGGCGCGAAGTCGACCACCTGGCCGAACGGCAGGTCCGGGCGCAGGCAGTCGGTCCAGGACCCGGCCAGCAGGGCGGCCGGGGTGGGCAGCGAGTCGGGCGCGCCGTCGATGCCGACCGGCGCGCCGTGCGGTACGCCGCTCAGCGCCTTCGCCGCGACCGTGCGTACGGCGGCGCCGTCGCCGGTCAGCAGCAGCGCCGAGGCGTAGTTGCGCACCGGGCGCAGCCGGCCGTCGAGGAACAGGTACCGGGTGCCGGTCTCCTTCTCCACGACGATCGAGCCGGGCTCGCGCCAGGCCGCCGTGGTCACCGGCGACAGCTTGCCGTACACCAGGAAGCCCAGGCACAGCAGGACGACGAGTCCCGCGCCGAAGAAACTGCCCAGCGCGGCCCGCTTGGTGGGGCTGTCGCCGCGGCCGGGGTCCCCGGTGACGAGGGCGGTCGCCAGCCGGCCCATGGCGAACTGGTACGCCTGCATGTGATCGCGTCGGGTCTGCACGCCTCGGCCTCCCTCAGCTCGTCAGGGCGCGGAAGTAGGTGTACGCGTGCAGGACCTGGAGCAGCAGCGGCAGCAGCGCGATCGCGGTGACCGTCTCCAGCAGGTCGCCGCTGTGCCCCCACACCGGCAGCAGCCGGCCGCCGGGCAGCCGCCACGCGGCCACCAGCAGGGCGAGGACCGCGGCGAGCAGCAGGGCCACCACGATCAGCCGGGCGCCGTCGCCCGCCGCGGCGAACCGGGTGAGCGCCACCGTGGCCAGGCCGGCGGCCCCGGCGAGCACGGTCGGCACGCGCTGCGCGGACCGGTTCAGGCCGCGCGCCCGCAGCAGCACCGCGCCCGCGAACACCAGCGGCAGCAGCCAGCCGATCCAGCCGCCCTCGCGGGTCATGTACCAGAACCCGGCCGTGTAGACCAGCGCGGAGGACACGCTGAGCGTGTCCAGGAAGGCACCGGCCGCCTTGACCCTGCGCTCCACCCGCTCCTGCGGCTCCGGGTCGATGTCCTCCTGCAACTCGGCCGCGTTGTGCGGGAGCCGGGGCACCCGCAGCCGGGCGGCGCGCAGTGCGAGCCGGGGGCCGAAGTGGCCGAGCACGAACATCGCGACCGCGACCACGGCGACCGCCTGACCGCCGTGCCAGTGGGCGGCCCGCATCAGCCCGGTCCCCACGGCGGCGGCGAGCGCGGTGCCCAGCGCGGTGCCGGGCACCACCGGCGGCAGCGGGCGCAGCGCCAGCAGCGCGACGGCCACCACCGCGACCCCGCCCGCCGCGGCCAGCATTCCGGGCAGCCCCGGCGCGAAGCCGCCGTGCGGTCCCTCGCGGAAGGTCAGCCCGGCCAGCGCGCCGAACGCGAGGGCGCCGAGCCCGGCCACCAGCACGCCGGCCGCGTCGGCGGCGAGCCGGTGCCCGGCCACGCATCCGGCGGCCAGCAGTACGGCGATCACCCCGGCGCCGGCCGAGGCCGCGAGCCCCGGACCGAACCCCAGCAGCGCCCACGCCACCGCCGGCAGCGCCAGCACCGCGAGGGCGAGCGCCAGATTCCGGGTCAGGGCCGGCCGCCAGCCGCCTGGCAACGCTGTCACGACGTGCGCGACCCCGTCGGCGACATCGTCGAAGTGCAGGGCGGGCAACGGCTCGTCGGCGGGCCGCAGCTGGAGCACCTCGCCATGGCGCAGGCCGGCGGTGGCGGGGGTGGCGTCGGCGTCGAACGGGTCCTCGCCGAGCCGTTGCAGCACCCAGGGCGTGCCGCGGTCGGCCGCCTCCGTCGTCACATGGCGCACCAGCACGGGCAGCAGCGCGGAGACCGGCGTGGTGAGCGGGATCGCCAGATCGGCCTGGCCGGTGGGGCCCACCACCGTGACCCGGCAGACCTCCGAGGCGGGTGCGGTGACCGCGGGGGCTGTGGTCATCGGACTGCTCCTGGGGAGAGGGAGGGGGACGTGGGGAGGGCGCTCGGGTCACTCATGACGACACCAGCCCGGTCTGCACGAGCCGTACCGAACGCCGGGTGACGAGCTGCGCCCGGCCCGCGGGCAGTGTGCGCGGCTTGGCCTCGCCGAGGAACTTGCCCTCCTCCTTCGGGTAGGAGAAGAGGAGTCCGGGGTTGCCCAGCTCCCACAGCCGGCGCAGTACCGGGTCCATCATGGCACGGACCGATCCCGAGGTGCTGCGGGCGACGACCAGGTGCATGCCGATGTGCAGGCCCTGCGCGAGCAGCGGCACCAGGGGCGCCATCGGGGAGGGCGCGCCGGGGGTCCCGGAGAACAGGTCGTAGTCGTCGATGAGCACGAACAGCAGCGGCCCCTCCCACCAGTCGCGGCGGGCCAGCTGCTCCGGGCTGATGTCCGGGCCCGGCACCCGCTTGCCCACCGACACCGAGGCGCTGGTGGCCAGTTGGGCGAGCGCGTCGCTGTCCACGACATACCCGACCCGGTACGCCTCGGGCACCGAGTTGAGGAGCCCGCGCCCCGGATCGGCGACCATGATGCGCGCCTCCTCGGGGGTGTAGCGGGTGGTGATGGCGCGGATCATCAGGCGCAGCGCGTTGGTCTTGCCGGTCTCGCCGTCGCCGAACACCATCAGGTGCGGGTTCGTGGTGAAGTCGTGCCACACCGGTTCGAGGCGCTGTTCGTCCCAGCCGAGGCAGACCCTGAAGTCGCCGTCCGCCAGCGGGAGTTCGGTCGCCGGGAGGCGGGTCGGCAGCAGCCGGACGCCCGGTGCGGGGCGGCCCGTCCAGAAGGTGTCGATCTCGGCCACGGCCGACTTGGTGGCCGTCGTCAGATCGCCGGTCTCGCCGGAGCCGTCCAGGCGGGGCAGCGCGGACAGGAAGTGGTGGCCGGCCGCCGTCAGACCGCGGCCGGGCTGGTGCGGCACGGCCGCCGCGATCCGGGAGCCGACCTCGGACTCCATCGAATCGCCCAGCCGCAGCTCGAACTTGGTGCCCAGCAGATCGCGCAACCGGGGCCGGAACTCCGACCAGCGCACCGCGGAACCGATCACATGCAGGCCGAACGACAGGCCGCGCGCGGCCATCTCGATGACGCGGGGCTCCAGTTCCTCGTAGTCCTGGCGCAGCGTGCCCCAGCCGTCCACCACCAGGAACACATCCCCGTAGGGGTCGTCGATCTCGCCCGTGGCCCGCAGCCGCCGGTAGGCGGCCATCGACTCCAGGCCGCGCGAGGTGAACTCCTCCTCGCGCTTCTCCAGCAGCTGGCTCAGCTCGGCGACCGTGCGCAGCACGCGGTCGCGCTCCAGGCGGGTGGCGACCGAGCCGACGTGCGGCAGACCGGCCGTGGAGACCAGACCGCCGCCGCCGAAGTCCAGGCAGTAGAACTGGACTTCCTCGGGGGTGTGGGTCAGCGCCAGGGACAGCAGCAGGGTGCGCAGCAGTGTCGACTTGCCGGTCTGCGGGGCACCGGCCACGCCGATGTGGCCGTCGGCGCCGGAGAGATCGGCGACCAGCAGTTCCCGCAGCTGCTCGAAGGGCCGGTCCACGATGCCGAGCGGCACCCGCAGCGAGCTGAGCGAGGGGTGGTCCGCCGCGCTCATGCCGCGCACCGGGTCCGGCACGATGCCCGGCAGCAGCTGGTCCAGGCTCGGGGGCTCGGTCAGCGGCGGCAGCCACACCTGCCGGGCCGGCGGCCCGCTCTCCTCCAGGTGCCCGATCAGCACCTCCAGGAGACTCTCCTCGCTCTGCTCGCCGCCCGACGCTTGCGCGGCGGCCTTGCGTTCGGCGGCGGCCGACGCCTCCCGCGCGGCCTCCAGGGCCTGCTGCTCGGCGATGCGCTCGGACCTCAGCGTGCCCTGCCGCTCCAGCCCGAACAGGGTGATCTCCTGCCCCGCGGCGGCCAGTTGCGCGGACTGCTCCGCCTCGCCCACCGGCTCGGGTGCGGCGCCGGAGACGTAAGCGGCCTTGAAGCGGACCAGGTTGGTGGTGTCCACCTTCAGATAGCCGTTGCCCGGCGCCGACGGCAGCTCGTAGGCGTGCGAGACGCCGATGACGCTGCGCGACTCCATCGCGGAGAACGTCCGCAGGGCGATCCGGTACGACAGATGTCCCTCGACCTTGTGGATGCGGCTCTCGTCCAGCCGCTGGGAGGCCAGCAGCAGATGCACCCCGAGGCTGCGCCCGAGGCGGCCGATGGAGACGAACAGGTCCACGAACTCCGGCTTGCTGGCGAGCAGTTCGGAGAACTCGTCCACGATGATCAGCAGCGAGGGCAGCGGCGTCAGGTTCGCCCCGGCGCCGCGCGCCTTCTCGTAGTCGAACAGCGAGGAGTACCCGGACTCGCGCAGCAGCTCCTGGCGGCGGATCATCTCGCCGTTGATGGAGTCGCGCATGCGGTCCACGAGGTGGATCTCGTCGGCCAGGTTGGTGATGACCGCCGAGGTGTGCGGCAGCCGGTCCATGCCCAGGAAGGTCGCGCCGCCCTTGAAGTCGACCAGCACCAGGTTGAGGATCTCCGAGGAGTGCGTGGCGACCAGGCCCATCACCAGGGTGCGCAGCAGCTCGCTCTTGCCGGAGCCGGTGGCCCCGATGAGCAGTCCGTGCGGGCCCATGCCGCCCTGCGCCGACTCCTTGATGTCCAGCTCGACGACCTCGCCCTCCTCCGTGACGCCCAGCGGCACCAGGAGACGCGCGGACTGGGTGAGGCGCGGGCGCCACTTGGCGGCCACGTCGAAGGTGCGCGGGTCCCGGATGCCGAGCAGCGCGGTGAGGTCGAAGTCCGACTCCAGCGGCCGGTCCACCAGGTCCACGCTGCCGCTGGTGCGCATCGGCGCCAGCAGCCGGGCCAGCGTGTCCGCCTCCGTGCGGCTCAGCGCGTCGGCCTCGGCGGTCACCGTGTCGTCACCGGCCGGGAAGGCGACGCCGGTGCCGCGCGTGGTCAGCCGCAGCACCTTCGGACCGCCGGTCATCGCGCCGGTCGCGTCCAGCAGGACCACGTTGCGCAGCCCGCCGTGCGTCAGCCGCGACGTCTCCGGCAGCCGTACGCCCTGCGCCACGATGACCACGAACGGCTCGGCCACGCTCGGCGAGGCGTCCGGGTCGTGGTCGGGCCGGTCCCGCACCTCGGTGCCCAGCAGGTCCATCAGCGCGTCGTGGTCCTCGGCGGCGAGCCGCACCTGACCGGCGTCGTCCTCCTCGTGCGGATGCGCGTTGTGCGGCAGCCACTTGAGCCAGTCCCACTCGGCCCGCGCCGACGCCCCGCCCAGCAGGGCGATCCGCAGCTCGTCGGGGGAGTGGAAGGCGGCGAGCTGCGCGACCATCGCCCGCAGCAGCCCGAGCGCGGGCTCCGGCTCACCGGCCAGCTCCACGCTGGTGAACCGCCGTAGCGCGACCGGGATCGGCAGCCGGGGCACCGTCTGGTGCGCCTTGGTGAACCGGCGCAGCGAGATCGCGGTCAGCGGCTCCAGGTCCTCCACCGGCTTGGTCTGCGGCGGCAGGAACTCCAGCGCGGCGCGGCGCACCCCCTGTCCGATGCGGACGCGGGCGAAGTCCTCGTGCGCCGGGCGGCGTTCCCACAGCCGGGGGCCCATCACCAGCGCCCACAGCCGGCCCGGCTCGGGGTTGTCCCACAGCAGGGCGGCCCGCTGCTGCTCGGCGGCCTGCCGGGCCTGCCGGCGCTTCTGCGCGAGGTAGCGCAGGTAGTCACGCCGTTCGGCCCGCATCCGCCGCCGTCGCTCGGCTCCGGCCCGGCCGATCTGGGTCAGCGTCATGCTGACCATGGCGACGCCCATCATCCCGGACATCATGTACGTCGTCGGTCCGGCGCTGCGCATGGAGAACATGAGCACCATGGCGCCGGTGCCCAGCGCCATGGGCAGATACATCAGCGCCGATCCGAAATCGGCGCTCGCCGGCTCCCCCAGAACCGGTGGCTCCGCCAGCTCGACCTGTCCCTCGGGGAGCTGCGGACCCTCGGCGCGCGGTGATCGTTTGGCCACCACGGTGCTCAATGGCAGGGACCTTTCTGAGGCGCTCACGCGGGCATGGCCGGTCAACCATTCAGGTGTGGGCGCGGGTTGACGCTTGTTGATGTGGAGGGCAGTGATCCACTACTGGGCAGATGATATGCACGAGAAGGCGGTGCCGGGTGAACACGTACGGGACCTCGGTGCGCCAACTCGGAAACTTTGCTTTCCTTTTGAATTACTCATGCGGCTCGGTCCGGGATTTATGTCCGCCAACACCCTTTGATCTGCGGGTATGTGACGCCAATGAGGGTTTCGCCCGCGGGGTGCGCCCATAAAGTGAATCGTTGGTTACGGCAGTATGGATGGCCGGTGTCGGCGCGCCTGGAGTCGCCCTGTGTGACGCGACGACTGCGCACTGTGCCGCCGCTTGGGCCTCCCCGCCGCGGGAACTCGGAGCCCGGATGCCGCCGACCGCGGAGGAGGTGCCGTCGCCGTGGACGACTGGGACATGTGGGACAAGCGCGACGAGGCCCGGCTGTCACCGCGCGAGCGGCTGGCCCTGCTGGAGATCGAGGCGCACCTGCGGCAGGACCGGGGCTTCGTCCGGCGGATGGGCGGCGGGGCACACCGGGAACGGGGCGTCCGCGCGCACCGGCGGATCTGGCTGCCGACGGGGGTACTGCTGCTGGCCCTCGCGTCCGCGTTCTGCGCGGTCATGGGCATCCGCACCTCGGACCCCGGCCTGCTGTGGTGCTTCGCGGTGCTGTGGCCCCTCGCCCTCTTCCAGACCTTCCGCCTGCTGTGCCGCCTGGCCCGCCACCGGGGGCGTCGTCCGGGGGACCGGCTGAGCTCGTGGCTGTGACGCCGCGGCCTGGTCTATGGGGCCGCCTTCCGGGGAAGGGCAGGACGGGGGCGGCTGGGCGTGTGCGGGGTCGAGGTTGCGTGGGGGGCGTTGGGCGGGTCGGGGGTTGCCGGTTCGTTGGGCGGGCTGGGGGTTGCCGGTTCGAGAGCCCGGCCCCGGCGCCTTGCCTTGCCGGGCGGACGCGACGGGGATCGGTGTGAGTAACCCGCCGGTGAGCGGGAGAGAGCCGGTCCGGGCGCCGGATCGAATCACGCGGACGCGGGAACGGGCGACGCGTGGGCGGGATGGGCTACGGCACCCAGGCGCCGAGGCGGGCCGCAGGGGCGCGCGTCGCCTGCCTCGGCCCCGCCCTGCTGGCGATCCCTCCCCGTGACCGCGCCATGGGCCCCTGACCGACCCGCGCTCGGACTTTCTCCGCGCCAAGTCTCCTCCGGGCCGCCGGACCCGCCGTGGGCGCCTGCTCGCGGCTGTGGGGCCGGATTACGGGGCGTCTGTGTGGCCGAGGCGGGTCGGTTGCCCTGCAACGGCGCCTCCGGCTTGGCCCGTCCCCGCCGCCCCGCCTCAGACAGCCGACCGGTCTGCGTCGCGCCCCGCCGAGTCCACGGCGGCCCCGCTCCCGCCGGCAACCGGCCCACTCAGCTCAGCCCCCACCAAGTCCCGCGACCGCCTCGACAACGCCCGCACCCCCGCCCGCACCAGCACCCGCCCCCAACGGGCCCTGAACCGCCCCACCCTCACCCCCTGCATCCCCCGCCCCCTCTCAGCCCTCCTTCCACCGGCCCGACAGTGCGTCCCGGATCCGGTCGACCAGGCCCGTGCCGGGGGCGAGGAGTTTGTTGGCCGGGGGAGTGTCGGGGGTGGAGGGGTGGGGGCGGGTCGGGGCGGTTTTCTTGGCGCGGCGCACCTTGTCCCCGAGGTCCAGCAGGGCGTCGGCGGAACACGCCGCCTCCAGCCGCGGGAAGAGGTTCTGCTCCTCGTCCGTCAGATGGGACCGGATCTCGGTCATCAGCCGTGCCATCAGCGTGTCGAACCGGGGATCGTCCGCGGGCAGCCCCTCCAGGTCCTTCATGATCCGCTCGGCCCGCGCGTGGTCCTCGATCTCCTTGTCCGCGAGGGCCGCCCCGCCCTCAAGGTGCTCGCGCACCGCCGGATACAGGTACGCCTCCTCCGCCACCGAGTGCCGCACCAGCTCGATCGTGACCTCGTCCGCCAGCCCCCGGCGCCGCGGCGAGCCGGGCGGCAGTGCCTCGATACGGCCGAACAGCTCCGCCACCTCGCGGTGGTCGGTGGTCAGTTCCTCTACGACGTTCCCGCCGTGACCCATCTCCGTCACCTCCGGATACGGAGCGACGGCCACCCGGTCGCCCACCGCCGCGCCGAGTGCCCCGGTGCGGCACCTCCAAGCACCGCCGGCGAGCACCCCTGGGCACCGCCGGCCCCGCCCCCGTCACCCCGCTCCAAACCCCCTCCCACCTGCGCACTCGACGCCGTGAGTAGCGCGCACCACCGTCCGACCGGACAATTGACTCCAACGTGTGAAACCAACTGGCAGGGGAACTCAGCTGCCAGTGCCGTCCAGACAGCGGCGGCCGCACAGGGCAGTCCCGCGAGGACGCGGGGCACCAGCCCTGTCCTCTCCCCGCACCGCGGGCCGGCGCTGCCCGCCCGGCGGCAGGGCGTGCGCCGCACGCCGCGCGGGAGCGTCCACGGGACGCGGACCGCATCGACCAGTCGACACCGGCGAATCGACGCGGACCACAGCGACCATCCGCGACGTATCCGGACGCAGGACGACAAAGGAAAGCCCATGACCGGTGACACACCCTTTCCCTGGCGGCGCGCCCTCGTGACCGGCGGCGCCGGCTTCCTCGGGTCCCATCTGTGCGAGCGGCTGCTGGATTCGGGCGTCGAAGTCGACTGCGCCGACAACCTGGCCTGCGGTCGCCGGGAGAACGTGGCCCACCTGGAGGACCGGCCCGGCTTCCGGTACGTGTACTGCGACGTCTCCGAACCCGACTGCGCCGAGCGGCTGCCGGGCCCGTACGACCTGGTCCTGCACTTCGCCTGCCCGGCCTCGCCCGCCGACTACCTGCGCATGCCCCTGGAGACCCTGGACGTGGGCAGCCTCGGCACCCGCAACGCCCTGGGCCTCGCCGAACGCGACGGCGCCCGCTTCCTGCTGGCCTCCACCTCCGAGGTGTACGGCGACCCGCAGGTGCACCCGCAGCACGAGGGGTACTGGGGCAACGTCAACCCGATCGGCCCGCGCAGCGTGTACGACGAGTCCAAACGGTTCGCCGAGGCCCTGGTCACCGCGCACGCCGGCACCCGCGGGGCCGACGCCGGGATCGTCCGGCTGTTCAACAGCTACGGGCCCCGGATGCGCGCCCACGACGGCCGCGCCGTGCCCACCTTCATCTGCCAGGCGCTGGCGGGGGAACCGGTCACCGTGACCGGCGACGGCAGCCAGACCCGCTCGCTGTGCTACGTGGACGACACCGTCGACGGCGTGCTGCGGGTCGCCAGGAGCAAGTCCGTGCGGCCGGTGAACATCGGCGGCAGCGACGAGATCACCGTCGCCGAACTGGCCCGCCGCATCGTCGCCCTCACCGGCTCCCGCTCGCCCATCGCCTTCGTCGACCGGCCCGTGGACGACCCCGGCCGCCGCCGGCCCGACACCACCCTCGCCCGCGAACTGCTCGGCTGGTCCCCGCAGATCCCCTGGGAGGAGGGCCTGAAGCAGACCATCGCCTACTTCACGGCCCGGCTCCCGCAGCCGGTACCGGGCACGAGCGGCACACCGCAGCCGGCCCCGCAGACCTGAGCGTCCCCCCGCCGCCCTGGAGGCAGCGCATGCACGTCCTCGGAATCAACGCACTCTTCCACGACCCCGCGGCCGCCCTGCTCACCGACGGCAGGGTCGTGGCGGCCGCCGAGGAGGAGCGGTTCTCCCGCCGCAAGCACGGCAAACGGCCCCTCCCCTTCTCCGCCTGGGAGCTGCCCGAGCACGCGGCCCGCTGGTGCCTCGACCGCGCCGGCCTCACCCCGGCCGACCTGGACGCCGTCGCCTACTCCTACGACCCGTCGCTGGCCCGCCCCGCGGACCAGCTGGGCCTGCACGACCCCTGGGACCACCTGCGCCAGGAATACGCCCGCCGGGCACCGGAGTTCCTTGCCGAGGCGCTGCCCGGACTGGACCCCGCCAAGGTCAGGTTCGTCGCGCACCACATCGCGCACGCCGCCTCCGCCGGACCCGTCTCGCCGTACCCGGACTGCGCCGTCCTCGTCCTGGACGGCCGCGGCGAATGCGGCTCCCACCTGGCCGGCCGCTACACCAACCGGGAACTCACCGTCCTCGGCACCCAGCAACTGCCCGACTCCCTCGGCCTGTTCTACGAGGACCTCACCCAGCACCTCGGATTCCTGCGCAGCAGCGACGAGTTCAAGGTGATGGCCCTCGCCTCCTACGGCAGCCCCCGCTTCGCCGACCGGCTGCGGGAGTACGTCCACGCCGACGACCGGGGCGGCTTCCGGGCCCGCCCGGTGCCCTGGGCCGAGCTGGTCCCGCCGCGCCCGGCCGGCGGCGCCTGGAGCCGGGACCACGCCGACCTCGCGGCCAGCGCCCAACTCTGCCTGGAGGAAGCCATGGTGGCCATCGCCCGGTGGCTGCGCGAACGCACCGGCGAGGACGCGCTCACCATGGCCGGCGGGGTCGCCCTCAACTGCGTCGCCAACACCAGGCTCTGGCGCGAGAGTGGCTTCACGCACGTGTGGGTGCAGCCCGCCGCCGGGGACGCCGGTACCGCGCTCGGCGCCGCCGCGCACATCGCCGGCATGAAGGACACCGTCGAGCCGATGCCGACGGCCGCCCTCGGCCGCGGCTGGAGCGACACCGAACTGCGCGCGTGGCTGGAGCGGGCCGCCGTACCGTACGAGGAACCCGCCGACATCGCCGAGACGGCCGCCGAGGCGCTTGCCGCGGACCAGATCGTGGCCTGGTTCCAGGGCCGCACCGAGTACGGGCCGCGCGCACTCGGCCACCGCTCGCTGCTCGCCCACCCCGGCCGGGCCCAGAACGTGGAGCGGCTCAACGCCGTCAAGGGCCGCGAGGAGTTCCGGCCCGTCGCCCCCATGGTGCTCGCCGAACGCGCCGCCGGGATCTTCGACGGGCCGCTGCCCAGCCCGCACATGCTGTTCGTGCACGACGTGGCCGCCGACTGGCGGGAGCGCATCCCGGCCGTCGTACACGTCGACGGCACCGCCCGCATCCAGACCGTCGACCGAGCCCAGGAACCCCTGATGGCGCGGGTGATCGACGGCTTCGAACGGCGCACCGGGCTGCCCGTCGTCGTCAACACCAGCCTGAACACGGCGGGCCGCCCCATGGTGGACGACCCGCGCGACGCCCTGGAGTGCTTCGGCTCCGCCCCCGTGGACCTGCTGGTGCTCGGCCCGTTCGCCGTGCGCCGCGGAAAGGCCTTCGCATGAGCGCCGCGCCCGCCTACACCGTGGTCCTGCCGACGATCGGCCGCCCCTGCCTCGCCGAGTGCCTGCGCGCCCTCGCCGCGGCCGAGGGACACGTGCCGCACGAGGTGATCGTCGTGGACGACCGGCCCGGCACCGAGGGCGAACTGCCCCTGTCCGCCGCCGGAGTGCTGCTCGACCGCATCCGCATCCTGCGCACCGGCGGCAAGGGCCCGGCCGCCGCCCGCAACGCAGGCTGGCGCACCGTCGAGACTCCCTGGACCGTCTTCCTGGACGACGACGTCCAGGTGCTGCCCGACTGGTCCCGGCAACTCGCCGACGACCTGCGGCAGGCCGGCGAGGGCATCGGCGGCGTCCAGGGCCGGCTGCGGGTCCCGCTGCCCGAGGACCGCAGGCCCACCGACTGGGAACGCACCACCAAGGGCCTGGAGACCGCCGCCTGGGCCACCGCCGACATGGCGTACCGCACCGCCGCGCTCGCCCGCGTCGACGGCTTCGACGAACGCTTCCCGCGCGCCTTCCGCGAGGACGCCGACCTCGCCCTGCGCGTCCGGCGGGCCGGCTGGTTCCTCGTCCGCGGCCACCGCGTCACCCGGCACCCGGTCCGCCCGGCCCACTGGTGGGCCTCGCTGCCCGCGCAGCGCGGCAACGCCGACGACGCGCTGATGAACCGGCTGCACGGCCGCGACTGGTGGGCCCGCGCCCAGGCGCCCCGCGGCCGGCTGCCCCGGCACCTGCTGGTCACCGGCGCCGCGTTCGCCGGAGCCGGCTGCGCCCTGGCCGGCCGCCGCCGCGCCGCCGCCGTCTGCGCCGCCCTGTGGGGCCTGGGCACCGCCGAGTTCGCGCTCGCCCGCATCCTGCCCGGCCCGCGCACCGCCCGCGAGATCGCCGGGATGCTCGGCACCAGCGTCCTCATCCCGCCGCTCGCCGTACGCCACTGGCTGTCCGGCACCGTCCGCCACCGGCACGTGAGGCCGCTGGACGCCCGGCCCGCGGGAGGCGCCGCATGAGCGCCCCGCGCGCCGTGCTGTTCGACCGGGACGGCACCCTCGTGGCCGACGTGCCCTACAACGGCGACCCCGACCGGGTCCGGCTGCTGCCCGGCGCGGCCGAGGCCGTCGCCCTCGCGCGGACCGCCGGGCTGGCGACGGCCGTGGTCAGCAACCAGTCCGGGATCGGCCGCGGGCTGCTCACCGCCGAGGACGTCGCCCGTGTCGACAAGCGCGCCGACGAACTGCTCGGCGGCCTCGACGCCTGGCTGCACTGCCCGCACACCCCGGACGCCGGCTGCCCCTGCCGCAAGCCCCGCCCCGGACTCGTCCTGGCCGCCGCCGAACGCCTCGGCGTGCCGCCCGCGGCCTGCCTGGTCGTCGGCGACATCGCCGCCGACGTGCTGGCCGCGCGGGCCGCGGGCGCGCACGGCGTCCTGGTGCCCAACGACGCCACCGCCCCGGCCGAGGTACGGCGCTTCGCCCGGCACAGCGCCCCCGACGTGCTCACCGCCGTCCGCGACGCCCTCGGCACGGGCGCGGGGAGGTGCCCGCGATGAAGGCGCTCGTGGTCCGGCTCGACAGCTTCGGCGACGTCCTGCTCGCCGGCCCCGCCGTGCGCGCCGTCGCCGCCCACCACGACTCCGTGACCATGCTGTGCGGCCCGCGCGGCGCCGACGCCGCCCGCATGCTGCCCTCGGTCGCGGACGTCCTCGTCTGGGACGCCCCCTGGGAGGGCTTCGCACCACCGCCCGTGGACCCGGCGGACATCGGCGCCCTGATCGACCGGCTGCGCGCGGGGGCGTACGACACCGCCCTGATCCTCACCTCCTTCCACCAGAGCCCGCTGCCCACCGCGCTGCTGCTGCGGCTCGCCGGGATCGGCCGCATCGGCGCCGACAGCACCGACCACCCCGGCCGGCTGCTCGACGTCCGCCACCGCCGCCTGCCCGGCCGCCACGAGGCCGAGGCCGCCCTCGACACCGCCGCCGCCCTCGGCCTCACCCTGCCGCCCGGCGACGACGGCCGGCTGCGCGTCCTGCCGCCCCCCGACACCGGTGACCTGGCCGGCAACGGCCCCTACGTCGTCCTGCACCCCGGCGCCAGCGCGCCCGCCCGTGCCTGGAGCCCGCGCCGCTGCGCCGAGGCGGCGGCACTGCTCGCCGACGCCGGGCACCGCGTCGTCGTCACCGGCGGCCCGCACGAGAAGGCGCTCACCCGGTACGTGAGCGGCGCGACGGCCGTGGACCTCGGCGGCCGCACCGGACCGCGCACCCTCGCCGGAGTGCTGCGCATGGCCGACGTGGTCGTCAGCGCCAACACCGGCCCCGCCCATCTCGCGGCGGCCGTCGGCACCCCCGTCGTCTCCCTGTTCGCCCCCGTGGTCCCCGCCGAACGCTGGGCCCCCTACGGCGTCCCCGTCATCCTTCTCGGCGACCAGTCCGCCCCTTGCGCGAACAGCCGGGCCCTCGACTGCCCGGTACCCGGCCACCCCTGTCTGGACGAGGTCACCGGACAGGACGTGGTCGGCGCGGTGCACAAGCTCATCCAGGAGGGGCACGCATGAACATCCTCGTCTGGCACGTGCACGGATCGTGGCTCACCACCTTCGTGCAGGGCCCCCACACCTACCTGGTCCCGGTCACCGGCGACCGCGGCCCCGACGGCCTCGGCCGCGCCCTCACCTGGGACTGGCCGCCCTCCGTGCTGGAGCGCACCCCCGAGCAACTCCGCACGGACGACATCGACGTGATGGTCCTGCAACGTCCGCACGAACCCGAGCTCGCCCGGCGCTGGACCGGCCGCCGGCCCGGCCGGGACGTGCCCGCCGTGTACGTCGAGCACAACAGCCCCGACGCCTCCCCGGAGCACCAACTCCACCCGCTGGCCGACCAGTCGGCGATCCCCGTCGTCCATGTCACCCACTTCAACCGGCTGATGTGGGACAGCGGCCGGGCCCCCACCGAGGTCGTCGAGCACGGCATCATCGACCCCGGCCGGCAGTGGACCGGCACCGAGCGGCGCGCCGCCGTCGTCGTCAACGAGCCCGTGCGCAGGGGCCGTACGACCGGCACCGACCTGCTGCCCCGGTTCGCCCGCCGCGCCCCCCTGGACGTCTTCGGGATGCGCACCGAGGGCCTTGCCGGCCACCTCGGCCTGCCGCCCGACCGGGTCCGCACCCGCGACCTGCCCCAGCACGAACTCCACCGCGCGATGGCCCGGTGCCGCCTGTACCTGCACCCCGTGCGCTGGACCTCGCTCGGACTGTCCCTGCTGGAGGCCATGTTCCTCGGCATGCCGGTGGTCGCCCTGGACACCACCGAGGTCCGCGAAGCCATACCCGAGGGCGCCGGGGTGGTCTCCAACCGCCTCGACGTCCTGGAGGACGCCGTCCAGGCATTCCTCGCCGACCCCGAGCACGCGCGCCGCACCGGCGACGCGGCACGGGCCGCGGTCCGGGCCCGGTACGGAGAGCGGCGCTTCCTGGACGACTGGGAGCGCCTGATCAAGGAGGTCACCCGATGAGCCGTACCCCGCACACGGCCGGGCGCGTCGCCATGGTCTCCGAGCACGCCAGCCCGCTGGCCGCGCTCGGCGGACCGGACGCGGGCGGCCAGAACGTCTACGTGGCCCAGGTCGCCCGGCAAC
The DNA here is from genome assembly GCF_056435325.1 of Streptomyces sp. NPDC043952. Lineage (NCBI taxonomy): Bacteria > Bacillati > Actinomycetota > Actinomycetes > Kitasatosporales > Streptomycetaceae > Streptomyces > Streptomyces sp. NPDC043952. The sequence goes on along the minus strand of NZ_JBWKES010000013.1, from coordinate 100,733 downwards.
TCGCCAAGAAGGGCTACCGGGTCACCGTCTACACCCGGCGGGACTCGACCGGCCTGCCGGACCAGGTGACCCTCATCGACGGCGTCCAGGTGGTGCATGTGCCCGCCGGGCCGGCCGCGCCCGTGCCCAAGGACGAACTCCTGCCGCACATGGTGGAGTTCGGGCAGTTCCTCGCCGGGCAGTGGGCGGCGAACCCGCCCGACGTGGTGCACTCCCACTTCTGGATGTCGGGCCTGGCCGCCCTGTGCGGCGCCCGCGGCCTCGGCATCCCGGTCGTGCAGACCTACCACGCCCTCGGCACCGTCAAGCAGCGCTACCAGGGCGCCGCCGACACCAGCCCGCCGCAGCGCCTCGCCGTCGAGGAGGCCATCGGCCACGAGTGCGCCCGGATCATCGCCACGTGCAGCGACGAGGTGGCCGAACTGAAGGCCATGGGGCTGCCCGAGGACCGGTTCAGCGTGGTGCCCTGCGGGGTCGATCCCGACCAGTTCGCCCCGCTGCCCGGCGCCCGTCCGGCCGGGGCCCGCAGGCGGCTGCTGGCCGTCGGCCGGCTCGTGCCCCGCAAGGGCTTCGACCGCGCCATCCGCGCCCTGGCCGGCGTCCCCGACGCCGAACTGGTCATCGCCGGCGGCCCGGAGGCCGAGCTGCTGGCCGGCGACCCCGAGGCCCGGCGGCTGCGCGCGCTGGCCGGCGAGTACGGCGTGGCCGACCGCGTCACCCTGCTCGGCGGGGTCAGCAGGACCCGGATGCCCCGGCTGATGGCCGGCGCCGACCTCGTGCTGTCCCTGCCCCGCTACGAGCCCTTCGGCATCGTCCCACTGGAGGCCATGGCCTGCGCCACCCCCGTCCTCGCCACCGCGGTCGGCGGCCAGCTCGACACCGTCGTGGACGGCGGCACCGGCGTCCTGGTCCCGGCCGACGACGACTACGACCTCGGCGCCGTGGTGCGCTCCCTGCTCGCCGACCCCGAACGCCTGGAGCGGTACGGCGCCGCGGGCCGCCGGCGCGTGCTCAGCCACTACACCTGGGACCGCGTGGCCGACGGCGTCGCCGGGGTCTACCGCGCCGTCTGCCCGCACCCCTCGCTCTCCGGAGTCGTCCGATGAACACCGCCATCGACACCACGCACTGCGACGACCTCAGGAAGGCCCTGGAGAGCTTCCGCGCCTGCGGACCGCTCATCGGGCGCTGGGGCACCGAACTGGCCCGCCGCCTGGGCAGCGGATCACGGCTGCTGGTCGCGGGCAACGGCGGCAGCGCGGCCCAGGCCCAGCACCTGACCGCCGAACTGGTCGGCCGCTACCGCGACGACCGGCCGCCGTTCTCCGCCCTCGCCCTGCACGCCGACACCTCCTCCACCACCGCCATCGCCAACGACTACGGCGTACAGGAGGTGTTCGCCCGGCAGACCGCCGCCCACGGGCGCCCCGGCGACGTGCTCATGCTGCTGTCCACCAGCGGCGCCAGCGCCAACCTGCTGTCCGCCGCCGACCGCGCCCACCGCCTCGGCATGACCGTGTGGGCCCTGACCGGCCGGGCCCCCAACCCGCTCCAGCTCGGCGCCGACGACGCCCTGTGCGCGGACGCGCCGACGGCCGCGACCGTGCAGGAACTCCACCTGGTCGCCGTGCACATGCTGTGCGAGGCGTTCGACCGGGCCGTGGAGCAAGGCGAGGCGGACGGGCGCGAGCAGGCCCGCCCCGACGGCCGGCACGGCGACGTGGGGCGGCTGCTGGACGGCCGCCCGGTGGCCCTGCGAAGGGACCGGACATGACACACACCGCTACCGCCCCGCGCACGCCGCTGGTCGTGGTCGGCGACGCCCTCCTCGACCACGACCTGTGCGGCCACGCCGAGCGGCTGGCCCCCGACGCGCCGGTGCCCGTCGTCCACGACACCCGGCGCAGCTCCCGCCCCGGCGGCGCGGCCCTCGCCGCCTGCCTGGCCGCCGCCGACGGCCGCCCGGTCACCCTCGTCACCGCCCTCGGCACCGACCCCGCGAGCGCCACCCTGCGCGAACTCCTCGCCGGTCGCGTCGAGTTGGTGGAGATACCGCTGGAGGGCTGCCTCAGCAGCAAGACCCGTGTGCTCGCCGGGGACCGCCCGCTGCTGCGCCTGGACGACGGCGAGGGGCGTGCCCGCGAGGCCACCCGCGAGGCGGAGTCCGCGATCACGGCGGCCCGCGGCGTCCTGGTCGCCGACTACGGCCGGGGCACCGCGGACGTCCTGCGGGACGCGCTGTGCCGTACCGCCGCGCCCCTGGTCTGGGACCCCCATGTGCGGGGCGGCCGCCCGGCGCCGGGCGCCCGCCTGGTCACGCCCTCCGCGCAGGAGGCCCGTGTCCTCGCCCGGCGACTCGCCGACGAGGAGGGCGAGTCGGACGGCGGCACCGGACTGCGCACCGCCGCCCGTGACGCCCGCGCCCTGGTGCGGGCCTGGCAGGTGCAGGCGGTCGCCGTCACCCTCGGCGAACGCGGCGCGCTGCTCTCCCTGGGCGAGACCCCGCTGCTGGTGCCGACCCCGGCCGCCGCGGCCGGCGACCCCTGCGGCGCGGGCGACCGCTTCGCCGCGGCCGCCGCCGGACTGCTCGCCGACGGCGCCTTCACCGAGGCCGCCGTGCAGGCCGCCGTGCACGCGGCCACGCGGTACGTCGCCGAGGGCGGGGCCCGCGCGGTGGCGGCACCGGAGCACCCGGACCGCCCCGAGGAGCCGGAACCGGCCGCGCCCGGCGGCGACGCCACCGCCGACGCCCTGCGCACGGCCGCGCGGGTCCGGGCCGCCGGCCGTACCGTCGTCGCCGCGGGCGGCTGCTTCGACCTGCTGCACGCCGGTCACGTCGCCCTCCTCCAGGCCGCCCGGCGGGCCGGCGACTGCCTGATCGTCTGCGTCAACTCCGACGACTCGGTCCGCCGCCGCAAGGGCGCCGGCCGCCCCCTGGTCCCCGTCGCCGACCGGGTCCGGGTGCTGCGCGCCCTGGAATGCGTGGACGCGGTCGCCGTCTTCGGCGAGGACACGCCCGAACGTCTCCTCGCCGACCTGCGCCCGCACATCTGGGCCAAGGGCGGCGACTACGCCCGCACCCCGCTGCCCGAACAGTCCCTGGTGGAGAGCTGGGGCGGCCAAGTCCTGCTGCTGCCGTACCTGGACGGCCGCTCCACCACGGGCCTCGCGCGCCGGGCCGCCGCGTCCCCGGCGACCGCGCGGCAAGGGGACGGCGCCATGGACGGCTGAGCCCCGGCCCACCGGCCGGCCGCGACACCGGACCGTCGTACGACACCGGACCGTCGTACGACACCGGACCGTCGTACGACACCGGATCTCGTACGACGCCGGATCTTGCACCGGCACCGGCACCGGCCCCGGCACCGGCCCCGGCACCGGCACCGGCCCCGGCCCCGGCACCGGCACCGGCCCCGGAATGGCACCGGCACCTGAATGGCCCCGGCCCCGGAATGGCCCCGGCACCGGGAGGGCACCCGATACCGGGAGGGCACCCGGCACCGGACCCCGGACCGCACCAAACCCCGGTCCCACCGGAGCCCGGACCGCACCGGACCCCTGACCGCACCGGGCCCCGGATCGCACCGGGCTTCGGTCCCCACCGGTCCCCGGCCCGCGCCGACACCGGACGCGGCCCCGGACCTGGAGGTGGACTTGGAGGCGGACCGTCACCCCGGCTCGCGCCGCCGCCCCGGACCCGGCCCGCCCCCCGACCGCTGGCCCCGGCTCCCGCACCCCCGGAGGAGACCCCTCGTGACCCGCACTCCCCATCCCCCGACCGTCCTGGTGCTGCGCGCGCTGGGCCTCGGTGACCTGCTGGCCGGAGTGCCCGCGCTGCGCGGCATCCGCCGGGGGTTCCCCGGTCACCGGATCGTGCTCGCACAGCCCGCGGGGCTCGCCGAACCGGCCCTGGACACCGGTGCGTTGGACGCCGTGTTCCCGGCCGAGGCACCGGGGCGCGCGGTCCCGGCGCTCACCCACTGGGCGGCACCACCGCCCGACGTGGCGATCGACCTGCACGGCAACGGCCCCGAGAGCCGCGACGCCCTCGCCGCCCTGCACCCGCGCCGGCTGCTCGCCCACGCCTGCCCGGACGGCCCGCCCTGGCCCGCCCAGCTACACGAACGGGACCGCTGGTGCCGCTTCCTGGAGCACTACGGCATCCCCGCCGACCCCCTCGACCTGCGCCTGCCCCCGCCCGCGACGCCCTCCCCGGCGCCGGGCGCCGTCCTGGTGCACCCCGGCGCCGCCTCCGGCGCCCGCCGCTGGCCGGCCGAGCGGTTCGCCGCCGTCGTACGGTGCCTGCGGGCCGCCGGACACGATGTGGTGCTCACCGGCGGTCCGGGGGAGGAGGCCCTCGTCCGGTCGGTCGCCGAGCGCGGCGGCGTGCACCAGCGGGACGTACGGGCCGGCAGCCTGCCCCTGGCCGAACTGTCCGCGCTGGTGGCCGAGGCGTCCCTGGTGCTCTGCGGCGACACCGGCCTCGCCCATCTCGCATACGCCCACGGCACCCGCTCCGTCACCCTGTTCGGGCCCGTCTCGCCCCGTCTGTGGGGCCCGCCCCCGACCCCCGGCCACCTGGCCCTGTGGCAGCCCGGCCCGCCCGGCGACCCGCACGGCCGCACCCCGGACGCCCGCCTGCTGCGCATCGGCTACGGCGAAGTCGCCGCGGCCTGTCTGACCCTGCTGCGGCGCGACCGGGACCGCCCGGCGAACCGACCCCCGCGCCCGGCGGTGGCCCATGCCAACTGAGCCCGCCCCCACCCGAGTTCAGCGCCCGGCCGCGGCCGGCGACCACCGGATCACCGTCGCCGTCATCACCCGTGACCGCCCCGCCAGCCTGCTGCGCACCCTCGACGCCCTGGCCGCGCTGCCCGAGCGCCCGCCGGTCATCGTCGTGGACAACTCCCGTGACGAGCGCACCCGTCGGGCCGTACGCGGCCACCCGGCGCTCACCCGGCTGCTGCACCCCGCCGCCAACACCGGTGCCCTGGGCCGCAATCTGGCCGTCCGGCACGCCCGCACCCCCTATGTGGCCTTCAGCGACGACGACTCCTGGTGGGAGCCCGGCAGCCTCGCCACCGCCGCCGACCTCCTCGACCGACACCCCCGGCTCGGCCTGCTCGCCGCCCGCACCCTGGTCGGCGACGAGGCCGCCGACGACCCCCTCAACGCCGTACTCGCCGCCTCGCCCCTGCCCCCCGAGCCGGACCTGCCGGGCCGCCCGGTCCTCGGCTTCCTCGGCTGCGCCTGCGTCGTGCGCCGGGAAGCGTTCCTCGCCGCGGGTGGCTTCCACCCGCTGCTGTTCTTCGGCGGCGAGGAGACCCTGCTCGCCTACGACCTCGCCGCGCGCGGCTGGGGCGTGGCCTACGAACCCGCCCTGCGCGCCCGCCACCACCCCGAGGAGCACGGCCGTACCGGGCGCCCCTTCCTCGTCCGGCGCAACCACGTCCTCACCATCTGCCTGCGCCGCCCCTGGCCCGTCGTCCTGCGCGCCGCCGGGGACCTCGCCCTCGCCGCCGCGTCCGACCACCCCGGCGCCCGCCGGGCCCTGCGGGAAGCCCTCGCCCGCCTGCCCGCCACCCTGGCGCGCCGCCGCCGGCTCCCGCCACGGGTCGAGAGCGCGGCCCGCCTGCTGGACCGCCAGGCCAGAGGGGAGGCCGCCCGAGAGGGGACCGCCCGAGAGGGGACCGGCCGAGAGGAGGACGCCACGTCATGAGCGACGCCCGGACCGACGACCGTACGACCGTCGTCGTGATCACCCACAACCGCCGCGACGAACTGCTGCGCACCCTCGCCGAGTTGGCGCGCCTGCCCGAGCGGCCCCGCGTGATCGTCACCGACAACGCGTCGAGCGACGGCACCGCCGAGGCCGTCGCGCGCGGCTTCCCGGACGTGACCCTGCTGCGTCCGGGCCGCAACCTCGGCGCCGTCGGCCGCAACCTGGCCGTCCGCCACGTCCGCACGCCCTACGTGGCCTTCTGCGACGACGACTCCTGGTGGGAGCCCGGCAGCCTGGCCCGCGCCGCCGACCTGCTGGACGCCCGGCCCCGGCTCGCGGCCGTCACCGCGCGGATCGTCGTGGAGCCGGACGGCACGGAGGACCCGGTGGTGTGCGAACTGCGCGACTCGCCCCTGTCCGGCCCCGACTGGCTCCCCGGACCGGCTCTCGGCTCCTTCCTCGCCGCCGCCACGGTGATGCGCACCGCCGCCTTCCGCGCGGGCGGCGGCTTCCACCCCGGACTGTGGCTCGGCGGGGAGGAGGAACTGCTCGCCTGCGACCTGATCCGGCAGGGCTGGTGGCTCGCCTACGCCGGGGAACTCACCGTCCACCACCAGGCATCCCTGCTGCGCGACAGCACCGCCCGGCGCGTCCTGGGCTTGCGCAACACCCTGTGGTTCACCTGGCTGCGCCGCCCGCTGCTGCCCGCCCTGCGCCGCACCGGCCACCTGATCCGCACCGTCCCCCGCGACGCCGCCTCCGCGCGCGCCTTCGCCCGTGCCACCGCCGGCCTGCCCTGGGTGCTGCGCCAGCGCGACCCCGTGCCCCCCGACCTGGAACACCGCCTGACCGCGCTGGAACGGGCCCGCCGCGACTCCCCGGCCCGCCGCTACATCGGCTGACGCCCGAGGTCACCGCACCGCGCGAAACACCGTCCGCCTCCGGCCGCGTCCGGTTGAGAGCGGGGCGTCCGCCGTGCATGGTGGGTGTCCAAGGTCAGGTTCATGGTCAGGAAGCGGCCGTACCGGCCCCTCCCCGAGCTGCCCGGGTGATGCCATGAAAGCCTTCACGCCGCGGCCGGGCGCACCGGCCCCCCTGATGATCGAGTCCTCCGTGGTGGAGGGCCTGCCCGCCGAGGGCGCGCTGCTGCTGCGCATGTCCGGCACCCTCGACGCGCACGGCGCCGATGCCTGGTCACAGGAGCTGCGCGGCCATCTGGAGCAGGCGGACCGCGCCGGGCTGCGGCCCGTCCTCGACATGGCCCATGTACAGCTCGGCGGCGCCGCAGTGCTGCGCACCCTCAGCCAGACCACGCGCGTCCGCGCCGGCCGCCCCGACCTGATCATCGTGCGCGCCCGGCCGGGTGTCCGCGAGGCCGTGCGCCTGGCCCGCCTGGAGGGCGTCCAGCTGTACGCCACCCTGGACGAGGCGGTGCGTGAACTGGCCCGCGCCGCCGCCGGGGTGGAGGAGTTGCCCGCCTGGCGCTCCCAGATGGCCGATCCGCTGCGGCCGTCGTACCAGGACCTGGACCAAGAGGTCCGCGCCCTGCGCGCACGGGTCCGCACCGCCCCGGTGATCGGCATGGCGCAGGGCGTGCTCATGGCCCGCTACGCCCTGCCCGAGACCGGCGGCGCCTTCCGTGTGCTGCGGGAGACCTCCCAGCGCTTCAACGTGCCGCTGCGCGTCCTCGCCTCCGTCGTCGTCGTGGCCCGGCCGCCCGACGGCCCGGCCTGGTTCCCCGGCCGCCGCCCGCTGCCCGTGCCCCCGCTGCGCGTCCTCGCCCGCGCCGAACGCGACCCCCGCTACCGCGGGCAGATGATCGACGCCGTACTGCGCGAGGCGCTCGCCATCGGCCGCGCCCCGGCCGGCCATGTGCTCTGCGTCGATCCCGCCGTCAACGCGCTCGCCCTGGAGGCCCGGTACGGCGGCACGGACGCCTACCTCGACCACCTCGGGCGCGGCCGTGACGACGGTACGGCCGAGGCGGTCGCCCGCACCCGCGGACGACGCGTGAGCATGCCCCACGTGGCCACCGACGCGCTGCTCTCCGAGGACAGCCGGCGCGCCCTGCTCGCGACCGGCGCGCGAGCCCTCCAGTGCGTCCCGGTCCTGTCCTCCGCGGGCTGCTGCGCCGGCCTGATCACCGTGCACTGGCCCGACGCCGGACACCGCCCGACCTCGGCCCAGGCCGAGGCCCTGGGGCTGCTCGCCGCCGACACCGCGGCCTGGCTGGCCTGGTACCACCGCACGGTCCTGCTCGACGCCCTCGAACACCTCCATCAGCGGCTGACCAGGCCGTGAGCGGTGCGCGGCGCGTCCACCGCCCGTCGTGAGCGGAGTGCGTCACGTCCGCCGCCCTGGGAACCCGGACCCGGCACGCAGTACGCATCACCCGGAGGGAGTACGGCGCATGTCCAATCCACAGCAGCCCGAACAGCGGCGCAGTGACAAGGGAGGCGCCACCCCGCAGGACAGCGGCGAACTCAAGGCCCGGCAGGCGGCCGAGCGCGGCGCGGGCGGCCGCCCGAAGGGCACGGACAAGGGCGACAAGGGCGGGGGAGAGGGCGGCGGAGTGCCCCCGGCGCAGCAGCCCGACCACCCCTGAGCCCGAGCCCGTCCACGCGGAAGGACCCCGGCGACACAGCGTGTCCGCCGGGGTCCTTCGTCGCTGCGGTCACCGACCGTCAGTGAGCGCCGAGCCCCCCGCCTCCGAAGGACCCGCTGGACCCGCTGCTCCAGCGCGGACGCTTCTGGTCCTCGCTGGTCTTGGAGTCCATGTTGCTCAGCTCGTAGGGGGTGAGCGGACGGCCGCCCTTGGGTGTCCTGGGGACCTCCTGGTAGTCCCGGTTCTCCCGGAGCTCGTGCACCGCACCCTCCGGTGGCAGCTTCGGCTGCTCCTCGGGACGCGGGCGAGCGGGTTCGCTGGACTTGACGCGGGAGGTCAGCCAGAAGCCGCCGGCGAGCAGTGCCAGGAGCCCGACGGCCACGACGAAGAGGACGAGGCTCATCAGGCCGCTCGGTGCGGCCAGCTGCATCGGTGCGGTGTTCATACGACAGAGATACCCCTCCCATAACCGAGCGAATCGAACAAATGAAATAAATCGGACTCCGCTGTCGTGGGGACGGCCGGGTTTGCCCCCGGCCCTCGGGGCAACCCGCACGCTGTGACCCAGCAGGCTTCCCCGCAGCAGCTCTACCGGTTCCTGGAGGACCGCTTCGGATGTGCCCAGGCGTGCACGGAGTGTGCCCGCGCCTGCTCCGTGCGGGTCAGCCTGGTCGATCCGGGCGGCTCCGACCACCAGGAGCGGGTGCGGCGGCTCGGGATCATGTGCGCCGAGGTGTGCGACGCCACCTGCCGGCTGCTGTGCGAGGAGGGCCTCCAGGACGAGGAGGGGCTGCGCGGCCGGGTGGACTGGTGCCGCAAGGTCTGCCTCGAATCCGCCCACGCGTTCGACGGGCACCCCGGCGCCGAATCGGCCGCGGCCGCCTGCCGCTCCTGCGCCGACGCGTGCGCCGAATTCCTGGAGACGCTGACCTAGCCGGTCGAGGGCGCCCATAGGGTGCATGGGTGCGCTGTCCGGGTCAGTCGACGGCGTAGCCATGGGCGATTTGTCCTCACGCGCCTCTACGCTTCGCCACGGTCGACCGTCCGCACAGGCCTGGAGAGGCCCTGGAGAGGCCCAGAGAGGACTCCCCTCATGTCAGCTCCCGTGGTCGTCATCACCGGCGCGCTCAGCGGAATCGGACGGGCCACCGCCGTGGCCTACGCCAGGCGGGGTGCCGATGTCGTCGTCTCGGGACGGCATCCGGGCCCCGGCAAGGAACTCGCCGGGGAACTCGAAGGGCTCGGGGCGCGGGCCCTGTTCGTGCGGGCCGACGTGCGGCTGGAGGACGAGGTCCGCGACCTCGTGGCGCAGGCCGTCGACCGCTTCGGCCGGATCGACGTCGCCCTCAACAACGCCGGGACCGAGGGGCGGTCCGCGCCGATCACCGCCGTGACGGACGACGCCTACGCGGCCACCTTCGACACCAACGTCAAGGGAACCCTGCTGAGCATGAAGCACGAGTTCCGCGCCATGCGGGAGCGCGGCGGCGGCAGCATCGTCAACGTCAGCAGCGTGTACGGCCTGATGGGCTACCCGGAGGTCGCCGTGTACGCCGGCAGCAAGCACGCCGTCATCGGCATCACCAAGGCGGCCGCCCTCGAAGGCGCCGCGCACGGCATCCGGGTGAACGCGGTCGCCCCCGGCTTCACCCGGACCGGCATGTACGAGCGGGTCACCGGCGACGACCGGACGCGCGAGGCGGTGAACTCCGTGCTGCCCCTGCACCGGCCGGGCACCCCCGAGGAGGTGGCCGAGGCCGTGATCTTCCTCGGGTCCGCGGGGGCGTCGTACATCACCGGCCAGACCCTGACCCTGGACGGGGGCCTCATGGCGGGCTGGCCGGCCTTCCCGACAGCCGACCTGGCGTGAGCCCCCCTGCCGGATCACCCGGTGGCCCCTATGCCAGACCGCGACTCCGCGCCCCGGCGGCGGACGGCAACCGGGTGGCACAGCTCATGGATCTCATGCGGCGTCCGACGCGGCGACGCGGGTGAGGAGTTCGTCCAGGGAGATGGCGTCGGCGCGGGTCGAGGGTACCGTGCAGGCGTGGGCGCCCGCGATCGCGCCGTAGCGGGCGCAGCGCAGCGGGTCCAGGCCGTCCAGCCAGCCGAGCAGGAAGGCGGCGGCGAACGCGTCGCCCGCGCCGTTGGAGTCCACCACGGGCTCGGGCGGGGCGACCGCGGGCACATGGGACAGCTCGCCGTCGGCCAGCAGGTACGCGCCCTCGGCGCCCGCGGTGGCCACCACGATCCGGGCCCGGCCGCGCGCCGCGATGTCCCGCATGGTGCGCTCCGGGTCGGCCAGCGCGGTGGTGGACAGGAACACCAGGTCGGCGGCGAGCGCGAAGGGCTCGTGGTACGGGTTGGCGCCGTCCCAGTTGTGCAGGTCCGTGGAGACGGTCAGCCCGGCCTCGCGCAGCACCGGCAGGGCGTACGCGCACGGGTGGGTGATGACCACGTGCGCGTGCCGGCTCCGCGCGGCGAGCGCGCGCAGGGTGCCCTCGGGCAGCCGGTCGGACTCCTGGCTGCGGGTGTCGTCGTACAGGGAGAGCCGGCGCCCGTCCGGGCCGACCAGGTTGACCGCGCGCTTGGTGCCGGCGGCGGAGGGCACGTCGGTGAGCGGGATGCCCCGGTCCCGGTGCAGCGCGCGCACCAGATCGCCCTCGGGGTCGGCGCCGACCAGGTCGATGTGGTGGGCGCGCAGGCCCAGGGCACTGACCCCGAGCGCCACGAAGTCCCCGCTCTGCCCGGCGCGGGTCACGATGCCCGGCCGGATCATGTGGCTGTCGGCGTAGGGGACCGGCAGCTCCGGCACGTGGACGACGGTGTCCACGCCGGCGCCGCCCAGGACGAGGACATCGGTCTCGGTGGTCATGGCAGTCGGCTCGTTTCTCTCGCGTCGCTGGGATGGGTGAGTCAAGCAGCCGCCCCCATCGCTGGCAACAACTTGCTGCAACTTTCCGCAAGTTGCAGCAGCGGTGGGCGGGCCGGTCAAGGGGCAGTTGCCGCGGATTCTTCCGAGCGCCTGCCGCCATACTGGAGGCATGGGCGACCCCGGTCTCTACACCCCGCGCTCCGTGACCTGGCAGCTGCACGGCGACCCCATGATGTGGATCGCCGGTGTCCGCGCCCTCTACCTCCAGGCCCTGCTCCCGCGCGCGGTGCGCGGAGTCCTCCAGAACTCCGACTTCCGGCGGGACGCGTGGGGCCGCCTCTCGCGCACCGCGGACTTCGTCGGCGTCACGACGTACGGCACCACCGAGGCCGCCGAACGCGCCGGTGCCCACGTCCGCGGCATCCACCGCAGGCTCACCGTCACCGACCCCGCGACCGGCGAGCGGTACGGCGTCGGCGAACCGGGGCTGCTGCGCTGGGTGCACTGCGCGGAGGTCGACTCCTACCTCCAGGTGCTGCGCCGCTCCGGCTACCCGCTCACCGACGCCCAGGCCGACCGCTACATCGCCGAACGCCGGGTCAGCGCCCGCCTGGTGGGCCTCGACCCGCGGGACGTCCCGGCCGACCGCGCCGAACTGGCCGCGTACTTCACCAGGATGCGTCCCCACCTCGCGGCGGGCCCCGAGGCACGGGAGGTGGACGACTTCCTCCAACACCCGCCGGTACGACCCCTGTTGATCCCGGCCCGCGACCTGCTCTGGCGCCGGGTGGCGGACCTCGCCTACGCCGCGCTGCCCCCGTACGCCCACGACCTGTACGGCAGACCGGTCCCCGACCCCGCCACCGTCACCCGCCGCCTGCGCGGCACCGGTACCCTGCTCCGCCGCATCCCGCCCCACCTGCGCTGGCAGCGCCCCCCGAAGCACATCCTGCGCGCGATGTCCCGCCTGGGCCCGGCCGCGTGCCCGGCCCCGCACAAGGTGCCCTGAGCCTCCTCCGGCCCCGTGTTACGAAGGACCATGCCCGCGAACCGGGGAACCCGCGCGTACGACGCCGTCATCGTCGGGGCAGGCCGGCTGACTGGCGGCGAGCGCGAGTACGCCGCCCGGCGGCGCTTCCACGGCATGACCGGCCGCGTCGCCGCGGTGGCCAACTGGCCGTAGCCCTCGGCGATATGGAAGGTGCCGGCGAAGGCCTCGCGGGGGTCGGCGTCCGGCTCGCGCGGCTTCGGCAGCCGGGTGAGCGGCATGTTGACCTTGAGCTGGGCACCCTCGGCGGGTTCCGGCGGCGTGTCCCCGGTGAGGGCGGCCAGTTCCTGCGGCGAGGCGTTGACCGGGACGTGCCGGGCGGCGGCGACGCGGCGATGGCCGTGCTGGAGAACGTGGCAAGTTGACATGACGTCAGGAAAAGCACACCGGATGCGGCGCGCGGCGGCGGGCGCGCGTCCGGCCGGAATCCGGTCTCCCGCAGTCCTTGACCCGCGCCTTGCGCGGGCCCAGGATCTGCCGTCATGAGCGAGGCACAGGGCGGCACGGCAGGCGGACAGGGCAGCACGGTCGACGCGATGCTGCGGCGCAGCGCCCGCCGCACCCCGGCGCGGGTCGCGGTGGAGTACGGCGAACGCCGCTGGACGTACGGAGAACTGGACGACGCCGTCTCCCGCGCGACCGCGCTGCTGCTCAGCGAGGGCGTCGCCCCCGGCGACCGGGTCGCCGCCTACGGCCACAACTCGGACGCCTACCTGATCGCCTTCCTCGGCTGCGCCCGCGCGGGCCTCGTCCACGTCCCGGTCAACAACCACCTCACCGGCGACGACCTCGCCTACCTCCTCGGACAGTCCGGCAGCAGCCTGGTGCTCGCCGACCCCGCCCTCGCGGACCGGCTCCCCGCGGGCGTACGGTCGCTGCCGCTGCGGGACACCGGGGACTCGCTGCTGGCGCGGCTCGCGGACACCGCGCCGTACGACGGCCCGGAACCGCGCTCCGAGGACCTCGTCCAACTCCTCTACACCTCCGGCACGACCGCGCTGCCCAAGGGCGCGATGATGACCCACCGGGCCCTGGTGCACGAGTACGTGAGCGCGATCACCGCCCTGGACCTGCGCGCGGACGACCGCCCCGCGCACGCGCTGCCGCTCTACCACTCTGCCCAGCTGCACGTCTTCCTGCTGCCCTACCTCGCGGTGGGCGCCACCAGCGTCATCCTGGACGCGCCGGACGGGGACCTGCTGTTCGACCTGATCGAGGCGGGCCGCGTGGACAGCGTGTTCGCGCCGCCCACCGTGTGGATCGCCCTGGCGAACCGGCCCGACTTCGCCACCCGCGGCCTCGGCGGGCTCCGCAAGGCGTACTACGGCGCCTCCATCATGCCGGTGCCCGTCCTGGAGCGGCTGCGCGGGCGGCTGCCCCACCTCGCCCTGTACAACTGCTTCGGGCAGAGCGAGATCGGCCCCCTCGCCACGGTCCTCGGCCCGGCCGAGCACGAGGGCCGCCTCGACTCCTGCGGACGGCCCGTGCTGTTCGTGGAGGCCAGGGTCGTGGACGCGGAAGGCCGCGAGGTGCCCGACGGCACGACCGGCGAGATCGTCTACCGCTCACCGCAGCTGTGCGAGGGCTACTGGGACAAGCCCGAGGAGACCGCGGACGCCTTCCGCGGCGGCTGGTTCCACTCCGGCGACCTCGCGGTGCGGGACGCGGACGGCTGCTTCACCATCGTGGACCGGGTGAAGGACGTCATCAACTCCGGTGGGGTACTGGTCGCTTCACGGCAGGTCGAGGACGCCCTCTACACCCATGAGGCGGTGGCGGAGGCCGCCGTGATCGGTCTGCCCGACGAGCGCTGGATCGAGGCGGTCACGGCGGTCGTGGTGCCACGCGGCGAGGTCACCGAGCAGCAACTCGTCGCGCACGTACGGGAGAAGCTGCCGTCCTTCAAGGCGCCCAAGCGGGTGCTGTTCGTCGACGCGCTGCCCCGCAACGCCAGCGGGAAGATCCTCAAGCGCGAACTGCGGGACCACTTCGCCGAGGGGTGAGGCCATCACCCCTGACCGGTCTCCCGCGGCCGCAGATCCACGATGCGGCGGATCTTGCCGACCGAGCGCTCCAGCGACTCCGGCTCCACGATCTCCACGTCCACCGACACCCCGATGCCGTCCTTCACCGCCGCCACGATGGACCGGGCCGCCGCCTCCCGCGCCTCCGGCGTCGCACCCTGGCGCGCCTCGGCCCGCACCGTCAGCGAGTCCATCCGGCCCTCGCGGGTCAGCCTCAGCTGGAAGTGCGGGGCCACGCCCGGTGTGCGCAGCACGATCTCCTCGATCTGCGTCGGGAACAGGTTCACCCCGCGCAGGATCACCAGGTCGTCGCTGCGCCCGGAGATCTTCTCCATCCGCCGGAACACCCGCGCCGTGCCGGGCAGCAACCGGGTCAGGTCGCGGGTGCGGTACCGGACGATCGGCATGGCCTCCTTGGTCAGCGAGGTGAACACCAGCTCGCCCCGCTCGCCCTCCGGCAGCAGCTCGCCGGTGACGGGATCGATCACCTCCGGGTAGAAGTGGTCCTCCCACACGGTCAGCCCGTCCTTTGTCTCCACGCACTCCTGCGCCACACCGGGACCGACCACCTCCGACAGCCCGTAGATGTCCACGGCGTCGATCGCGAACCGCTCCTCGATCTCCCGCCGCATCTGCTCGGTCCACGGCTCGGCCCCGAAGATCCCCACCCGCAGCGAGGTGGTACGCGGGTCCACGCCCTGCCGCTCGAACTCGTCGAGCAGCGTCAGCATGTAGGAGGGCGTCACCATGATCACGGCCGGTTCCAGGTCCTGGATCAGCCGCACCTGCCGCGCCGTCATGCCGCCGGACGCCGGGACGACCGTACAGCCGAGCCGTTCCGCGCCGTAGTGGGCGCCGAGGCCGCCGGTGAACAACCCATAGCCGTACGCCACGTGCACCACGTCGCCGGGGCGTCCGCCCGCCGCCCGGATGGAGCGCGCGACCATGTCGGCCCACATGGACAGATCGTTCTCGGTGTAGCCGACCACGGTGGGGCGGCCGGTGGTGCCGCTGGAGGCGTGCAGCCGGCGGATCCGCTCCCTGGGCACCGCGAACATCCCGAACGGGTAGTTCTCCCGCAGGTCCGCCTTGGTGGTGAAGGGGAAACGGGCGAGATCCTCCAGCGAACGGCAGTCCTCCGGTCGTACCCCCGCCTTGTCGAAGGACTCCCGGTAGAACGGCACGTGCTCATAGGCGTGCCGCAGCGAGGCGCGCAGCCGCTCCAGCTGAAGCGCCCGCAACTCCTCGCCTCCGAGCCGTTCGCCCGCATCCAGCAGATCCCGCGCCTGCGCCATCGGCACGTCTCCTCACCAGGATTCACCAAGACTCGCCAAGACATTCCGGACGACCGATCATTCGGTCGAACTGTTCGGGGCCAGTAATTCAGGCCAAGGGGGTTTCAGACAAGAGGGCGGCGGAGATTTGTCGCACCGCCCGCGGGAACGTGCCGGGGGGCCCGCGGAAAGGCGTTGCGGTCGACCGCGCCGGGCCGCGAAGATCATGCGCATGCCCACCTTCACCACGGCCGACGGCACTCGCCTCGCCTACCACCTGCGCGGCGCGGGCGAACCCCTCGCCGTCCTGCCCGGCGGCCCCCTGCGCGCCTCCGCCTACCTGGGAGACCTCGGCGGGCTGACCGCGCACCGCCGGCTGGCCCTGCTGGACCTGCGGGGCACCGGCGACTCGGCGGCACCGGCCGACCCGGCGACGTACCGCTGCGACCG
This sequence comes from Streptomyces sp. NPDC043952, assembly GCF_056435325.1. Taxonomy (NCBI): domain Bacteria; kingdom Bacillati; phylum Actinomycetota; class Actinomycetes; order Kitasatosporales; family Streptomycetaceae; genus Streptomyces; species Streptomyces sp. NPDC043952. The sequence continues at coordinate 84,735 of NZ_JBWKES010000013.1, read as the reverse complement.
CATGGTGGAGGACGTGGAGACCTGGCGCGAGCACCTGGCCCTCGACCGCTTCGACCTGCTCGCCCACTCCGCCGGCGCGGCCCTGGCCATGCTCTACGCGGCCCGCCACCCCCACCGGATCAGGCGCCTGCTGCTGATCACCCCGAATCCGTCCGCCCTCGGCCTGCCCAACACCCCCGAGGACCGGCTCGCCGCGGCCGCGGCACGGGCGCACGAGCCGTGGTTCCCCGAGGCGTACCCGGCCTTCCGCTCCTGGCTCGCGGGCGAGACGGACTTCGACGACGTCTTCCTCCCCTTCTTCTACGGCCGCTGGGACGACACCGCGCGGGCCCACACGGACGCGGAGCCGGCGCAGACCAACGACGAGGCCGCCGACCGGTACTTCGCCGAGGGCGCCTTCACCCCGGACGCGACCCGCGCCGCCCTCACCGCGCTGACGGCCCCGGTCCTCGTGTACGCGGGCGCTCTCGACGGCGGACCGCGCCCGGAGCGGGCCCGCCGGGCGGCGGAGTGCTTCCCGAACGCCGAGGTCACCGTCCAGCCGGGTGCCGCGCACTATCCATGGCTGGACGATCCGGCGGAGTTCAGGCGGCGGGTCACGGGCTTCCTCGACCGGTGAAGCGGTGGACGGACACCGGGGGCCGCGCGCCGGTGGCCGGCGCCGGACGTCCTCCCCACGTGGGCTGTTGGGCACCGGGACCGGTCGCTAGGCTGAGCCGCGGACGACGACACCGGGAGGAGCACGGACGTGGCCGACAGCACCACCCAGCACAAGCCGCTCAAGGGCTGGGACAAGCCGGACCTGGACCTCAGCAAGGCGGAGTGGCGGTCCAGCAGCCGAGGCAAGGGCGATGTCCAGATCGCCTTCGTCGAGGGCTTCATCGCGATGCGCAACAGCGAGCGCCCGGAGAGCCCCTCCCTGATCTTCACCCCCGCGGAATGGGGCGCCTTCGTCTCCGACGCGCGGGAAGGGGAGTTCGACCTCACCTGAGGGCGGCCCGGATCTTCGGGGCGGCCTGATCCGAACCAGGGGTGCCGCGCGCCTGAACCGGGGGTGTTGCGCGCCGATTTCCGGACACGCGATCCACAGCGCCCTGCCGGGGCCGGTGCCTGATGGAGGCTGGCCCCAGCAAGGGAGAAGGTCGGGTTCCGGAGGTGAGGAAGCATGAGCGCTGCGCCGGTCATCGCCGCGGTGGACGGTTCCGAGGACAGCCTGCGCGCGATGGAGTGGGCCGCGGACGCCGCCCGTCGCCGCGCGGCACCGCTGCGGGTGGTCCATGTCCGCCAGTACGCCGCCTGGGGGCAGACCGACGTCCTGGTGGCCGGGCCGCCCGAGGAGGAGGGCGACCCCGTCCTCGACGAGGTGCGCACCCGGCTCGCGGACCACGCGCCCGAGGGCGTCGAGTACGTCACGCTGGAGGGCGCGCCCGGCGCGGTGCTGCCCGAACTCGGCGCCGGCGCTCAGCTGTTGGTGCTCGGCTCGCGGGGCCGCGGCGGCTTCGCCAGCCTGCTGCTCGGCTCCAGCAGCCTCGCCGCCGCGCGGGACGCCGAGTGCCCGGTGGTCGTCGTACCCCCGCCCGGCCGCGAGGTGCACGGCGAGGGAACGGCCGAACCGGGACCCCGTGTGGTGGTCGGCCTGAACGTCGACAGCCCCGACGAGGCCACGCTCTCCTTCGCCTTCACCGAGGCGGCCCTGCGCGGCGCCCGCGTCCAGGCGATCGCCGCCTACCCCTGGCCCCTTCAGACCTGGTCGGCACCGGGCCAGTTGGTGCCGCCGATGCCCGACGAGGAGGCCATCGCCGACGAGACGCGGGCCCTCGCCGAGGGATTCCTCGCCCCGCACCGCGAACGCCACCCGAGCGTCCGCGCCGACTCCGAGGCGCTGCCGGGCGACGCGGCGGGCAACCTCGTGGCCGCCTCCCGCGACGCCGAACTGGTCGTCGTCGGCCGCCACCGCCGCCGCCTCCTGGCCCCGGCCCGCATGATGGGCTCCGTCACCCAGGCCGTCCTCCTCCACGCGGCCAGTCCGGTCGCGGTGCTGCCGCCGACGCCGGGGGAGGCGTGAGCATCGCGGTGCCGCCGCCCGACACCGGGGGAGGCGTGGGCGAGGCCGTGCGGGTGAGCCGATGAGGTGAGGCGCGGCGACAGCGCTGCGGGGGCCCGCCGTGCCGCCGGAATTCGCTGGTCCGGGTGGTGCTCGCGAGCCTGGACGGTGGGTCGCGGTAGGCGGCGTGGGGTTCACCCTCGGGGACGCCGTGCCGCCGCTCGGGCCGCCTGCGCCGGTGGGTCGCGCGGGCGGCCCGGCCGCCGTGCAGGCGCCATGCGGCCGGTAGGCCGACCCGTGCCGGTGCTGGTGTCCAGGGTGCGCGCCGGCCGCGGCCGACCCACATGACAGACGCCGGTACGACCCCTGCCCACGCCCGATCGGACAAGTGCCCCCGCACCGCCACCCGCCCGGCGGCCTCGGCCTCGCGCCGCCTCTCGTCGGGCCCGCGCACCGGACGGGCGGGGCCCGCTCCCGGCCCCTTCTCGCTCCGGGGCTCGCCAGCCACCACCAGCGCGGCGCCACCCGCCCCCGAAGCGCCACTCCCGCACCCGCCCCCCGGCCTCCACCGGGCCACTCCCCGCACCCCGCTCTGTCCCGCCCTTGAACCACAGCTCCCCGTCCCACCACCAGCCGCCCGCAGGTCACCCAGTTCTGCCGGGGCACGTACCATGGCCGCATGTCGTTCCTCCGCCGCCGCAGCGCCACTCCCGCCGGGCCCGACTTCGACGTGCTGGCCATGGACCCGGGCGACTGGCCGGGCAACCTCGGTGCGGGGCTGCTGCCCGCGCCCGACGGCACCTGCCAGGGTGTCTTCCTGCGCTACGACCTCTTCGGCGGCCGCGGCCCCGCGATGATCATCGGCAATCTGCCGCAGGGCTCCCCGGCCCGCGAGGTGGCCGAGGACGAGATCCCCTTCGAGGTGGGCCAGCTGCTGCTGGCGCTGGAGAACGACGAGGAGGTCACCGTCGTCGGCACCGAGGACACCCCGGTGCTCCAGGGCGACAACCTCCTCATCGTGCGCCGGCTGAAGCTCTCCGAGAGCCGGATCTCCTGCGTGCAGTTCGACCGCAGCGACGGCGTCCTCGTCACCATCGCCGCCTGGGACCGGCCCATCACCGACGACCTGTACGCCCTGCTGAAGCCGCTCCCGGCGGAACTTTTCCAGCAGGGCTGAGGCCCCCGGCGGCTAGCTCGCCGAGCTCTCCACGGTCACGTCCGCCGCGCGGACGAACCCGACCCGGTGGCCGTACTGGATCTCGTAGTACAGGTCGTCGCCCCGCACCACCTGGTGCGAGTCCGGGGTGAAGGTGACCGAGTAGTAGTACTCACCCGGCATCTCGTCACCGACCACGTACTTCTGCCCGGCCGGAATGGTGTACGGCAGCGGCACCACCGACTGCGCGGGCACCCCCGCCGGGTAGGCGGACTTCTCCGGGTAGGCGCGGCCGTACACCGGGATGCTGGTCAGACCCTCCTTCGGGGTGATCACCTTCCCCTTGGCGGAGACCGCCGTCGGATGCTTCGCCGGGTTCTGGAACCACGCCTTCTGCCCGAGGTACCAGATGGCCGTCCAGTCGCCCCAGTGATCGGCGACCGCGTACTGCTGACCGGTGGAGACCCGCGAGGACACGTCGTTGACGTCGATCGTCGGCGCCGTACCGATCCCGATGTCCTTGATCAGCGGCGCGTTCACATCGTGGTCCGAGTACAGCCGCACCTCGCTGGAGGCGTGCGCCGCACACGGCTCGCCCGCCGTCGTGCAGCCCGTGTACGCCGGCTGGTTGGCGGCGTAGTCCGGCCGGATCGTCACCAGGCCGCCCTGCCTGCCCGCGGTCTTCTCGAACGGGTGGCCGAGCAGCTGGAAGTAGTGCGCCCAGTCCCAGTACGGCCCCGGATCGGTGTGCATCCCCGCGATGGTGGACGCGGTCGGGCCGGGCACGTTGTCATGGCCCAGGATGTGCTGCCGGTCCAGCGGAATGCCGTACTTGGCGGACAGGTACTTCACCAGGCGCGCCGAGGACCGGTACATCGCCTCGGTGAACCAGGCGTCCGGATCGGCGAGGAAGCCCTCGTGCTCGATGCCGATGGAGCGCGCGTTGACGTCCCAGTTGCCCGCGTGCCAGGCCACGTCCTTCGCCTTGACGTGCTGGGCGATCAGCCCGTCGGTGGAGCGGACGGTGTAGTTCCAGGACACGTAGGTGGGGTCCTGGATGAGGTTCAGGACGCCGTCCCAGGCGCCCTCGGTGTCATGGATGACGATGTACTTGATCGCCTGCGACGCCGGGCGGTCGCCCAGGTCGTGGTTGCCGTAGTCGTCGTCGCCGAACTGCGCGTACGCCGCCGGTAGCCACTCGCAGGACACCGACTTCGGGCACTCCGCGCCGTCGTCCTTCACCGTGCGCAGACCGGTCCGCGACAGCTGCGCGGTGTCCGGGGCGAGACGCGGCTCGGCGGCGAGGGCCACCCGCTGCCCGGCGTCCGTGGTGCGCCGCTCACCCGTGCGCAGCACGTCGTACACGTCATTGGCGTACGACGCCGCGGTCGCCTTGTCGTCGGCGCCGGAGAAGCGGGCCACCGCGCCGTACCAGTCGGCCGGGTCGGCGCTCAGCGGCTCCCCGAGCCGCTGCTGCGCGGCGGCCAGCAGGGCGGCGCCGCCGTCGATGTTCGCCGCCGGGTCGGTGCGCAGCTTCGCGGCCGGGATGCCGGTCAGCTTCGCCGCCTGCGGCAGGGTCTTCAGCCGGGCGGGGAGCGCGGAGTCGGCCGGCACCCGCGCCTTCGGGTGCGGGGCGGGGCGGGAGCTGTCGCCGCGGGCGTCCTCGGTGCCGTCGGCGAAGTGCTCCGAGGCGGCGATCGCGGTCCGGGCGTCCGTGAGGTGCATCGGGCCGTAGCCGCCGGAGACGCTGGGCGCGCCCCCGTGGTAGTCCCAGCGGGACTGGAGGTAGGAGACGGCCAGCAGCACGCTCTGCGGCACGTGGTACGCGGCGGACGCGGAGGCGAACGCGGACTGGAGCCGGTCGGGGGAGGAGTCCGGGGCGCTCTGGGCGGGGGCCGCGCCGAACAGCGGCAGCAGCAGGGCCGCCGCGGCGAGCGGCACGGCGGCCCGCCTCAGATGTCTGTGGCCGGGCGTGGACGGGGAATCAGGGGCGGAACCTCGCAATGCGGCCTCCTGTGACGGACGGGCGTGGCGGGGCGTGCGGCGCCGAACTGGGTCAGTGGTATCGGCTGGCCGACGATCCGTCAATGATGCAATCGCAAAGGAGATTTCCCACGTCACGGCGGGTTTCGGCGAGTTTCGCGACGGCGGCGGGCGGGCCTGCGGCGCGTCAGTGGCGTAGACCAATGGGCCGCGTCGCTGGTCGCGGCCGTACGGCGCCGTACGGTGCTGCCCGTACCGGCGCCGGACGCCTGCCGCCGTACGGCCGAAACGATTCCCCCGCATGGCCGCCCCCGGTGCGCGGAAAGCCCGCGGCGCGCGGAAGGCCCCCGGAGCGCGGGAGCCCCCCCAGAGGCCGGAAGACCCGCGGTGCGCCGTCGTTCCTGGCGCACCGCGGGCCTCCAAGAGGTGCCCCGCGTTCCCCTCAGCGTGTGCCGACCGCCGCGCGCACCGCCTTGCGGGCCATCTGGCAGTCGTCGTGCAGCCGCCGCAGCAGCAGCCGCTGCTCCTCGCCGGACGGCACCGCGCCCGGCCGGGGCAGACCGGGTGCCAACGGGGCCGGGTCCTGCATCGAGCGCTGCACGGCCGTCTCGTACCGCCGGATCTCACGGGTCAGCAGCAGCATCAGGTTCACCAGGAAGGCGTCGCGGGAGGCCGGGCCCGCCGACTGGGCGATCTGGCTGATCTGCCGCCGCGCCGCCGGAGCCTGACCGAGCACCAGCCAGAGCGTGGCCAGGTCATGGCCCGGCAGGTACCAGCCCGCGTGCTCCCAGTCCACCAGCACCGGACCCGCCGGGGACAGCAGCATGTTCGACAGCAGGGCGTCGCCGTGGCAGAACTGGAGCATGGCGCCCCGGCCCACCTCCTGCGCGATGCCGTGCAGCAGCTTCTGGAGGTCGCCGAGGTCCCGGTCGGTGAGCAGCCCCAACTCGTGGTAGCGGGACAGCTGTTCGACATAGTCCAGGGGCATGTCGAACAGACCGGCCGGGGGCCGCCAGGAGTTCACCCGGCAGACCGCGCCCAGCGCCGCGCGGATGTCGGCGCGGGGCGGCGCCTCCACCGGATGCCGCTGAAGTGCCGCCACCCGGCCGGGCATCCGCTCGATCACCAGGGTGCAGTTGTCCGGATCCGCCGCGATCAGCCGGGGCGCCCGAACCGGGGGGCGGTGCCGGACGAACGAGCGGTATACGGCTATTTCGTGGCGGCTCCGCTCCGCCCACGCCGGCGCCTGGTCCAGCAGGCACTTGGCGACGGCCGTGCTGCGCCCGGTGGTGCCCACGAACAGCACGGAGCGCGCGCTGCGCCGCAGCACCTGCACCGGCGCGAACTCCGGGCAGATCCGCTGCACCGCGGCGATCGCGGTACGCAGCGGGGCGCCCTGGGGGCCGGACAAGTCGAGCCTCCCGCTGAGCGGCGGGACGCCGGGCTGCCCCGGAACCCGCCGGGGACGGGGCGCGCCCAGCACGGAGCCGCCCGGACGTGCCGCCGGGTCGAGATACGGTCCGCTGCCCGCCGGGCGGGGGCGCAGCGGCCGAAGCGGGGCGGACACGGAGGACGTTGCCGCGTACATGGGAGATCCGATCCCTTCGTTGCCTGCGGTGCCTGCCTGTGAAGTCCTCGCGTCAACCCGGCCCGGTCCCCGGTACACCCTGGGGAATGTCCCCGGTGAGACCGGGTCGGGGTGGCGCTTTCCTACCTGACACCCGATGGCCCCTGGCACACCATCTGGCGCACCCTGGCGAACCCTGGCGAATAGTCGCTCGGCAACTCCCACCGGGCTACTGTCAACTCAGCCGAGAACCTGGGGGCTTGACGTGAGCGGACGACCCAACACCCGCCTTTCCGATCTGTTCGGCCTGGCCGGCTGGTCGAAGGGCGAACTCGCGAGACTGGTCAACCGGCAGGCGGCGGCCATGGGCCACCCCCAGCTGGCGACCGACACCTCACGGGTCCGGCGGTGGATCGACATGGGAGAGATCCCGCGCGATCCCGTGCCGCGGGTGCTGGCGGCCCTGTTCACCGAGCGTCTCGGCCGTGTCGTGACCATCGAGGACCTCGGTCTGGTGCGCCACGGGCGGGCAGGGAAACGGCAGGCCGACGGGATCGAGGAACATCCCGACGGAGTGCCGTGGGCGCCCGAGCGGACCGCCGCGGTCCTCACCGAATTCACGGGAATGGACCTCATGCTCAACCGACGCGGCTTGGTGGGCGCGGGTGCCGCGCTCGCCGCGGGATCCACACTCAGCAGCGCCATGCACGACTGGCTGCACACCGACCCGGTCCTGAAGGCGGACGGCCCCGCCCTGGACGACCCCCTGCACCCCGACCCCGCCGGTTTCGACCGCTACGAGGCCGCCCCCATCGGCTCGGAGGAGGTCGCGGAGCTGGAAGCCTCCGTCGAAGTGTTCCGGGCCTGGGACGCGGCCCGTGGCGGCGGCCTCCAGCGCAAGGCGGTGGTGGGCCAGCTCAACGAGGTGGGCGGCATGCTCGCCTACCGCCATCCCCCCCACCTCCAGCGCCGCCTGTGGGGCGTCGCCGCCAATCTGGCCGTCCTCGCGGGCTGGATGTCCCACGACGTCGGCCTGGAGCCCACCGCGCAGAAGTACTTCGTCATCGCGGCGCACGCCGCGCGGGAGGGCGGTGACCGGCCGCGCGCCGGGGAGGCGCTGTCCCGCGCGGCCCGCCAGATGGTCCACCTGGGCCGGCCCGACGACGCGCTGGACCTGATGAAGCTCGCCCAGTCCGGCGCGGGGGAGGGCCTCCAGCCGCGCACGAAGGCGATGTTCCACACCATCGAGGCCTGGGCGCAGGCGGCGATGGGCAAGGGCCAGGCGATGCGCCGCACCCTCGGGCAGGCGGAGGACCTGTTCGTCGCCGACAAGGGCGACGGCGAACCCCTCGACTGGATGCAGACCTTCAAGGCCGAGGACCTGTACGGCATGCAGGCCCTGGCCTACCGCACGCTGGCCGAGTTCGACCCGGCCGCGGCCGTGCACGCCCAGCACTTCGCGGACAAGGCCCTGGCGCTGCGTGTCGACGGCCGGGAGCGCTCGAAGATCTTCGACCATCTCTCCATGGCCTCGGCCTGCTTCATCGCCGACGACCCCGAGCAGGCCGACCGCTACGCGCGGCTCGCCCTGATGTCGATGGGCGCGAACTCCTCGCGGCGCACCTGGGACCGGCTGCGCCAGATGTACCGGCTCACCGCCCAGTACGCCGGATACCCGAAGATCCACGAGCTGCGGGAGGAGATCAGGCTCGCCCTGCCCAAGCCGCGGAGCAAGGGCGCGAACAGCGCACGGGCGTAACCGTCCGCGCCGTACCCTCTCGACCGGCCGGTCCGGCCGCCGGTCGCCCCTCCAGGCGTCGGCTCACGCACCCGTCCGAGTGTCGGCTCACGCCGTCACCCTGGCGAGGAGCACACACGCGTCGTCCGCCCGTCCGGCCCCGCCGAACTCCTCCACGAGCGCCCGCACGCAGTCCCGTGCGTCCCGTGCGTCCTCGAACCGTGGGGCGAGGTCCAGCAGCCGGTCCGTGGCCGCCGCCGCGCTGTGTCCGGGGACCAGCCCCTCGGTGTGCAGCAGGAGCAGGTCGCCCGGTACGAGGTCCACCTCGGCCTGCCCGTAGCAGGCGCCCGAGGTGGCGCCGAGCAGAACGCCCTCGGGGGCGTCGAGCACGCACCCCGTCCCGTCGCGGTACAGCAGCGGGGCGGGGTGTCCCGCCTGCCCCCACACCAGGGTCCGGGTGGCGGGCCGGTAGCGGCAGCAGACGGCGCTGCCGAGGGCGGGCTCCACCGTGGCGTCGAGCAACTGGTTGAGCAGGGCGAGGAGTTGGGCGGGCTGGGTGCCGGCCATGGCCATGCCGCGCACCGCGCCGAGCAGGGTGGCCATGCCCGAGGCGACGGCCACCCCGTGCCCGGTGAGGTCGCCGGCGCTCAGCAGGGTCTCGCCGTCGGCCAGCTCCAGGGCGTCGTACCAGGTCCCGCCGATCGGTGCCGCGCCGTCGGCGGGCAGCCGGTGCGCGGCGAGGTCCAGGGTCCGCGGGCCCTGGTACGGGGGGCGCAGGGAGCCGCGCCAGGGCGTCAGCACGGCCTCCTGGAGCTCGCTGGCGACCCGGCGCTCGGTCTGCTCCCGCTGCCGGTGCCGGTGGAGCGAGTCCTGCCGCTCGCGCACCGTCCTGCGGCGCCGGCGCAGCGTGCTGACGTCGCGCAGCACGGCCCACATCGAGGCGGTGGCACCGTCGGCGCCGAGCACCGGCTCGCCCATCATGTGCACGGTCCGCACCGAGCCGTCGGGGCGGCGCACCCGGAACTCGCCGTCGATCGGCCGGCCGTCGATCAGGCAGCCGGTGACCATCGCGGTCAGCTTCGGCCGGTCCTCCTCCACGACCAGCGAGGGCAGTTCGTCCAGGGTGAGGGCGGGCAGGGCCGGGTCGCGGCCGAGGATGCGGTACAGCTCCCCGGACCAGGCCGCCTCGTCCGTCAGCAGGTTCCACTCCGCGCTGCCGACCCGGCTGAGCAGCGCGCCTCGGGGGGTGCCGACGGGGGACGGGCGGACGGTGAGCGCTTCGGCGGTCGTCCCGGACTCCGCGGGCTCCCCGGACTCCGTGGTCGCCCCGGACCCGGCGGGCTCCCCGGTCTCGGCGGGTTCCGCGGGTCCGGTCGGGGGCAGGGGCGCGGGGCCGGTGCGCAGTTGGCCCAAGTGGGCGTCTAAATCGTCCAGTTGGTGCAGCGCCAGGTCGTACAGGGCGCGCTGCCAGCGTTCCTCGGGGTCCGTGCCGTCGTAGCGGACATCCCGCCGTACCGCGTCCACGTCGCCCTTGAGCCGCCGCGCCTGCGTGATCAACGCCTCGACCGGGTCGGGGCCGGCCAGCTGGGCGGCTGGGCGGTCCGCGGAGAGGGGGGACGGCATTTCGCACTCCGAACGAGGGGACGGCAGGGCCGGGCGGAACGGGGGGACCGCAACGACTGTCGCACAGCGCGGGACGCCCCGTAAGGGATTTGGCAACACACGATACGGTGGTGCTTCCGGCATATGCCAGAGTCTTCCCGAAGCGATCCCGGACCGCTCCCCAAGTACCCGGTCGGGCAATCAAGTCGTAGACAATCTACGGGAGTTGACGGACCCCGCGGTCCTGCGTCGAGGCCCCCTGACCGGACGTTCAGCCACATGTTCGACGGCCCTGTGCGCCCCGTCGTCCGGGTCCGGCCGGTACCCGTCGAACTCTGACCGGATTTGGCGGCATGCGAGGGGCCGATCCGTACTCCATAAAGGCATGGAGACCACCATCGAACTGCCCGCCCGCGCCCGGCTCCTGACCGCCGAGGACCGGGAGATCCCCGTCACGGCCACCCTGCGCTACACCACGGGCGATCCGCTCGCCGTCTTCGTGGACTTCCCGGCCGAGGCGGCGCTGGAGGACGAGGACGTCAGCTGGACCTTCGCGCGCTCCCTGCTGGACCAGGGGCTGCGTACCCCGGCCGGCCACGGCGACGTGCAGATCTGGCCCTACGGCCGCACCCGGACCGTCCTGGAGTTCCACTCGCCCTTCGGACTCGCCCTGCTCCAGTTCCCCACCTCGACCCTGCGCCGCTTCCTGGTGCGCACCTACGAGGTGGTGGCGGCCGGTCAGGAGGACATGGCGGCGGTCGTGGAACGGGGGCTGAACGTGCTGTTCGGAGGGGTGTGAGGCGTCTGCCGGAGTTGTCCCGGCCACTCTGGCCGCGGTTGCCCCGGCCACCCTGGCCGGATTTGAATATTGTTCATCTTTGCCTCACCGCACGGGTATGGACCCCGACGACCGGCGCGGGCACCCTGGCCCGCGGTGTGCCGCAGGGGCACTCCCGTGACCGAGGACGGACGAATGACACCGATCAGCCGAAGGGGCTTCGTGGGGCTGGGCGCATCCGTGGCGGCGGGAGTGGCGCTGGGCGCCACCACGCGCACCGCCGCGGCGGCGGCCACCACGGCGACCGGCACGATCAAGGACGTCAAGCACGTGGTGATCCTGATGCAGGAGAACCGCAGCTTCGACCACTACTTCGGCCGCCTCAAGGGCGTGCGCGGCTTCGACGACCGCAGCGGCATCACCCTCAGCGGCAACTACTCCGTCTTCAACCAGCCGAACCTGCTCTCCCGCCAGTACCCGTGGAAGCTCAGCGCCACCCCGTCGGCGGCCGGCAAGGACGGCGAGACCCTCGCGCAGTGCAACGGCGACCTGCCGCACTCCTGGTCCTCCCAGCACTCCGCCTGGAACAAGGGCCGCATGGACAACTGGGTGCTGGGCGTCGGCAACGTCCGCTCGCTCGGCTATCTGGACCGCTCCGACATCCCCTTCCATTACGCGCTCGCCGACAACTACACCATCTGCGACGCCTACTACTGCTCCACACTCAGCGCCACCGGCCCCAACCGCACCTTCCTGTGGAGCGGCAAGGTCGACTCCTCCAGCAACGACGGCGGCGACGAGTCCGGCCTCACCTGGCAGACCTACGCCGAGGCGCTCCAGGCCGCCGGGGTGAGCTGGAAGGTCTACCAGAACGCCGCCGACAACTACGGCGACAACGCCTGCGCGTACTTCAGCAACTTCACCAACGCCAAGGCGGGCGACCCGTTGTACGACCGCGGCATGGCCTCGGTGCCGAAGGTGACCGGCTCCACCCCGGACGACATCGCCGCCGCGATCAAGGCCGATGTGCAGGCGGGCACCCTCCCGCAGGTCTCCTGGGTGGTGGCCAACCAGGCTTTCTCCGAGCACCCCTACGCCCCGCCCGGCGACGGCGCCCACTTCGTCAACCTCGTCTACCAGGCCCTCGCCGCCGACGAGGACGTCTTCGACTCCACCGTCATGTTCCTCAACTACGACGAGAACGACGGCTACTTCGACCACGTGCCCCCGCCGTCTCCGCCCTCCGGCACCGCCGGCGAGTTCCTGAACGGGGTGCCGATCGGCTTCGGCTTCCGCGTGCCCATGATCGTCATCTCGCCCTGGACACGCGGCGGTTGGGTGTCCTCGGAGGTCTTCGAGCACACCTCGGTGCTGCGCTTCCTGGAGACCTGGACGGCCGCCCTCGGCACGCCCGCGAAGTGCCCCAACATCAGCGACTGGCGGCGCAAGGTGAGCGGCGACCTCACCGGCGTCTTCGACTTCGCCCACCCCGTCAAGGGCCCGGTCCCGCTGCCCGCGACCAGCGTCATCGGCATCGACAACTGCACCTCGCTGCCCAACCCGGTGCCGACCGACAACGCGCTGCCCGCCCAGGAGCCCGGCACCCGCCCGGCCCGCGCGCTGCCGTACCAGCCGGGCGGCTACCTGGACCGCCTGGAGTTCGACGCCGGCGGCAAGACGCTGGCCTGGTTCGTCATGACCAACCAGGGCGGCCCCGCCTCCCGCGCGGCCCACTTCTCCATCCACCTCAACGCCTACCGGGACACCACGCCCTGGCAGTACACGGTGGACGCGGGCGGCACCGCCACCGACTACTTCAACATCGGCTCGGGCTACGGCGACGGCAAGTACGACCTGTCGATGGTCGGCCCCAACCGCTTCCTGCGCCGCTTCCAGGGCGACGCCACCAAGGCGGGCAAGTCGGCGGAGGTGAGCACCCGTTACGCCGTGGAACCGGGCAGCGGGAAGCTCGCCGTCTACTTCAAGATGACCAACTCCGGCTCGGCGTCGGTGAAGTTCACGATCACCTCCAACCACTACCGCAGCGACGGCCCTTGGACGTACACCGTCGCCGCCGGTGCCTTTACGGAGGACTTCTTCAACGCGGTCGCGTACAGCAACGGCTGGTACGACTTCACGATCACCGTGGACTCCGACGCGACCTGGTCGCGCCGGTTCACCGGCCACCTGGAGACGGGCGCCGCCAGCGTCAGCGGCTGACCGCGGCGTACCGGTCCGGGCGCGGGGCGAGTCCGGCGGCCACCCGTCCGCCGCTCTCCAGCGCCCGGACCTCCCGCCCCACGCGCCCGGCCCCCGCACTCAAGGCCCGCGGGGGCGGGTCAGAACCGCAGCACCCCCGCGATCCCGTCCTCCTCGTCCAGCGTGCCGTCGGGCACGAAGCGGACGTCGGCGCCGGTCTCCAGGCACTGCTCCACGATCTCGTCCACGATGTCGTTGCGGGCGTCCAGGTCGCCGGGGTCGGCCGGTATCAGGTGGTCGCCGTCATCGCGGACGATGGCCTGGAAGCCCTCCTCCACGGCGAGCAGCCGCACCCGGCCCTCGCGGGCGCTCTGCCACAGCTCGTCCAGGCCCGCCGCGAAGGTCTTGCGCCCGCGCGCGGCGGTCAGCTCCTCGATCACGGCACTGGTGCCCTTCGAGGCCTCCGTCTCCAGCGCCGGCTTGATCGCCTGCCACACCGCCTCGGGACCGGAGTTCGCGAGCCCGCCGTGCCCCACGTGCACCGCGCGCCGGGAGATGCCGCCGGCCTCGTCCATCAGGGAGAGCGCGGCCTGTTCGCCGGTGACGTACAGCGGGCGGGGGTGGTCGCGCAGGACCGCGGCCATCGCGGTGTCCGCCTCGCGCAGGAACTGGCGGGTGCCCTCGTCGCGGAAGGTGCTCGGCTGGTCGCCGACGCGCATCTGCCGCTCGGCGTCGAAGTTCTCCTTGCTGCGGATCAGCGGGAAGCCCCCGGCGTGCTCCTCCACCACCCGGTCCACCCCGCCGCTCCACAGGGTGACCCGGTCGGCCGAGACGGACAGCACCCAGAAGGGCCGCTCGGCGGCCTGCGCGGCGACCAGGTTGCGGGTGAGGAAGGTGTCCGCGAGCACCACGCGCTCGGGGACGCTGCGGGCCAGCGACCAGACCTGGTGCTCGCCCGGCGCGGCGAAGATCACCAGGCCGTCCTCGGCATGGGTGAGGTCCACCTCGGCGAGCGCCCTCTCCAGCTGGGCGTCGACGTCCGCGCGCCGCTCACGGGTCACGGCCGGGTCGGTCTCCAGGCGCTTGCGGGCCTCGGCCAGCACATTGCGCAGCCGGACCGGATCCTGCTCGTTGCCCGCTCCGCGGCGGTGCGTCGGGGTCAGCACGGACACCGCCGGATAGGGCCGCGGACGCCGCAGTTCGGCAAGGGTTGCGGGACTCAGTGCGTGCTCCATGACAGAACCATAGGGCTGATTCACCCGTACGGCATTCGGGGTATTCGGGACATATGTCCGCGTGGCGGGATGTGTCCGCGGGGGGGCGGGGGGGCGGACCCCAGAAAGGCCAGAAAGGGCTTTCCCCCCGAAACAGGGAGAGACCCACACCCTTGGAGACCCTTTTCCCCCTCCCCCCCCCCCCCCCCCCC
>NZ_JBWKES010000013.1:0-70232 GCF_056435325.1 Streptomyces sp. NPDC043952 | reverse complement strand
TGGGTGGGTTGTGTGCGCCCGTCGGCAGGGTGTTGTGGGACGCCCCTCCTCCCCTCCTCCCCCCCCCCCCCCCCCCCCCCCCCCCCCGGGACGGTTCTTCACCGCGGGACCGGGCGGCGCCCGCCGCTTGGGGAACTTTTTGCCCATGGCCGATTCCCGGCGCCTGCGGCGCTCCGCCGCCGCGATTCGCGGATCTCGCGCGGGCAAAACGCGGCCGAAATCATCGGGCGGGAGGTTGCGTCCGTGTTACGTCCGCGTTGACCGGTACCGGACGCTGACGGACGCTCGTCATATAGGTGCTCGATACAACTGGTTCGCCGGCCGGCACCGCGGCCCCCGCGAAAGCACAGCTGGACGCGGTACCGGCGGTCGGCCGGAGGCAGGAGACAGCGCATGTGCGGCATCACCGGATGGGTTTCCTTCGATCGTGACCTGAGCGCCGAGGCCACCACATTGCATGCGATGACCGAGACGATGGCCTGCCGCGGCCCGGACGACCGCGGCACCTGGACCGAGGGACCCGCCGCCCTGGGCCACCGCCGGCTCGCCATCATCGACCTGCCCGGCGGACGCCAGCCGATGACCCTGGAGACCCCCGAGGGCACCGTCGCGCTGGTCTACTCCGGGGAGACCTACAACTTCACCGAGCTGCGCCGCGAACTGACCGACCGCGGCCACCGGTTCACCACCGACTCGGACACCGAGGTGGTCCTGCACGCCTACGTCGAGTGGGGCGACGCGCTCGCCGAACGCCTCAACGGGATGTACGCGTTCGCCATCTGGGACGGCCGCCGCGACAAGCTCGTGATGATCCGCGACCGCATGGGCATCAAGCCGTTCTACTACTACCGCACGCCCGACGGCGTCCTGTTCGGCTCCGAGCCCAAGGCGATCCTCGCCAACCCGCTGGCCCGCCGCCGGGTCACCCTCGACGGCCTGCGCGAACTGCTCGTGATGATCAAGACCCCCGGACACGCCGTCTGGGACGGCATGCGCGAGGTGGAGCCCGGCACCGTCGTCACCGTCGACCGCTCCGGCCTGTCCACCCGCGTCTACTGGCACCTGGAGACCCGCCCGCACGAGGACGACCGCGACACCACCATCGCCACCGTGCGCACCCTCCTGGACGACATCGTGCGCCGCCAGCTCGTCGCCGACGTGCCCCGCTGCACCCTGCTCTCCGGCGGCCTCGACTCCTCCGCCATGACCGCGCTCGCCGCCCGGCAACTCGCCGAGCAGGGCGAGACGGTGCGCTCCTTCTCCGTCGACTTCGTCGGCCAGACCGAGAACTTCGTCGCCGACGAACTGCGCGGCACCCCCGACACCCCCTTCGTGCACGACGTCGCCCGGCTCGCCGGCACCGAGCACCAGGACATCGTGCTCGACGCCCAGTCCCTCGCCGACCCCGCCGTGCGCGAGCAGGTCATCCGGGCCCGCGACCTGCCGGCCGGCTTCGGCGACATGGACGCCTCGCTGCTACTCCTCTTCCGCGCCATCCGGCAGAAGTCCACGGTGGCCCTGTCCGGCGAGTCCGCCGACGAGGTCTTCGGCGGCTACCTCCAGTTCTTCGACGAGGACGCCCGCCGCGCCGACACCTTCCCCTGGCTGGTGCGCTTCGGCCGCCACTTCGGCGACGACTCCGACGTGCTGCGCACCGACCTGGTCAAGAACCTCGACCTGGACCGGTACATAGCCGACGGCTACCGCACGGCCGTCGCGGACATCGAACGGCTCGCCGGGGAGAGCGACTTCGAGTTCCGCATGCGCCAGATCTGCCACCTGCACCTGACCCGGTTCGTACGCATCCTGCTCGACCGCAAGGACCGCATGAGCATGGCCACCGGCCTGGAGGTGCGGGTGCCGTTCTGCGACCACCGCCTGGTCGAGTACGTGTTCAACGCCCCCTGGGCCCTGAAGTCCTTCGACGGCCGGGAAAAGAGCCTGCTGCGCGAGGCGGCCAAGGACGTCCTGCCGCAGAGCGTGTACGACAGGGTCAAGAGCCCCTACCCGTCCACCCAGGACCCGCAGTACGCCCGCGCCCTCCAGGAACAGGCCAAGGACCTGCTCGCCCGGCCCTCGCACCGCGTCTTCGACCTGGTGGACCGGGACCGCGTACGGCAGGCCGCCGAACGTGAGGACCCGGTGACCGACCAGGCGGCCCGGCGCGGCCTGGAACGCACCCTGGACCTCGCGCAGTGGCTGGACCTGTACACGCCGGAACTCGTCCTCGGCTGACAGCGACCCGGCGAGCCGCTGTCAGCCGTCGGCCGTCACCCGGCCACCGGGTGTCAGCTGGGGCTGGGACTGGCGGGGCTCGTCGGGCTCGGGCTCGCCGGGCTCGGCCGCGTCGGGCTGGGGGCCGGCGTCGTCCTGGTCGGAGTCGGGCTCGGGGCCGGCATCGTCCTCGTCGGGGTCGGGCTGGGGGCCAGTGTGGTCCTGGTCGGCTTCGGGTTCGGCCGGGTCGCCGCGCCGAGCCCCAGGTCCCGGTCCGCGGCCCTCGACGAGGGCTGCCAGGCCGTCGTCACCGGCTCCCACACCGGCACCCGTGCGCCGGTGCCGAGCCGGGCGGGCGTGAAGACGCGGCCCCAGCGGCCCGCCCAGTCGCCGACGGTGACCGACGCGGCCCGGCGGGCCTGCGGATCCGCCGGGCGCACGATGGTGCGCACATCGGCATGGACGGTCGCGCCCGGCGCGAGCCGCAGCCGGCCCGCGCCGTTCCCGGCCACCGGCAGCGCGGCCCCGTCCAGACCGCCGAAGGTCACCAGCGGCACCCGGTCGATGGCGCAGGCGCGTCCGCTGTGGTTGGTGACGCTGACCCGCACCACCGTGGGCCGGTGCGGCACGGTGGCCGCCCGCAGCGTCAGCTCCCCCTGGACGCAGGGTGCCACCCGCGGCGGGGCCTGGGTGGCGGCCGCTCCCGGCGGCGCGGTCAGCAGCAGGGCCGCCACGGCGGCAGAGGCGGCGGGTACGGCGATGGCGGCGCGTTTGCGCATGATGGTGTCCCTCCGGTCGCGGTCACGGACGCCGGTCGGCGGCCGGTGCCTTCAACGGTCGATGCGGTTCGGGAAGACGCTCCACTCCCTCCCGTCCGCCGGGCAGGAGCTGCCGTACGCGGGCAGGGAGCCGTGGAGCAGGAAGTCGTCCACCGTGCGGTGCACGCACACGGAGGAGCCGTAGCCGGTGTGCCCGTCGCCCTTGTTGTCGAGGACGACCGCGGCCGGGCCGAGCCGCTGCGCGGTCCGGACCGCCCACGGGTACGGCGTCGCGGGGTCCCCGCGGGTGCCGACCAGTAGCATCCGCGGGGTGTCGACGTCCTTCACACGGGCGCGGATGAAATCGGTGCCCCTGGGGCGGCCGTAGCACATCAGCACCTGGGTGAGCCGGTAGCGGCCGAAGACGGGGGAGGCCTCGTCGTACGCGGCCCGCAGCCGCTTCAGGTCCGCGGTGATCCGGGCGGCGGAGGGCCGGTCGGGGTCGTCCGCGCAGTTGATCGCCAGCAGGGCGGCCTGGAGGTTGTCGGCCGGCACGTCCTGCGGGTCGACCAGCCCGGCGTGCCCGGTCGCCGGGCGGTCCGGGACCGGCCCGGCACCTCCGCCGGCGAAGCCCATGACGCCTCGGGGATCGCGGTCCCGCGTCAGCGAGCCCAGCGCCCGCTCCAGCGAGGGCCACAGGCCCCGGCTGTAGAGGGCCTGCACGATGGCGGCCACCAGGTCCTGCCCGGAGAACGGGTCCCCGCCGTCCGTCGTCACCGGCCGCCGGTCCAGCGAGCGCACCAGCGAGACCACCGCGTCGCCCGCCGCGCGCCGGTCCCGCCCGAACGGGCAGCCGGCGCCCCCCGTGCACCAGTCCAGGAAGTCCTCCAGCGCGGTCTGCTGCCCGCGCGCGCCGTCGATGCCCTGCTCGGCGAGCGACTCGGTCAGGGTGTCCACGCCGTCCAGCGCCATCCGCCCCACGTGGTGCGGGAACTGGGCCGCGTACACCGCGCCGAGCCGCGTGCCGTAGGAGAACCCCAGGTAGTTGAGCTTCCGCTCGCCGAGGGCCTGGCGGATCACGTCCAGGTCACGGGCGGCGTTCACGGTCCCTATGTACGGCAGCACGTCGCCGGAGTTGCGCGCGCACGCGTCGGCGCTCAGCCGCAACTGCCGCAGCAGCGCCAGCGGATGGCCGAGGTCGGCGTCCGCGCCGGTGACGGCCGCGGCCTGGCCGCCGTCGTCACCGCAGCTGACGGGGGAGGAACGGCCCACCCCGCGCGGATCGAAGGTGACCACGTCATAGCCGCTGGTCAGTCCGAGGAACTGCGTGCCGTCGTACGCCAGTTCGGTCACGCCCGCGCCGCCGGGGCCGCCGAAGTTCAGCAGCACCGAGTGATGGGAGCCGCCGGTGGCGCGATAGCGGGCCAGCGCGAGGTCGAGCGTCCCGGTGCCGGGGTGGGCGTAGTCGAGCGGGACCGTCACCTTCCCGCACTGCATCCGCCGCGGCATGCCCGGACCCGCGCAGGCGCCCCAGGTCACCTTCTGCCGGTAGAACCGGGACAGCTCGGGGCGGTCCGCCGCGGCGGGAAGCGAGGCCGCGGGCGCGGGCAGGGCCGGCCCGAGCAGCGCCAGGGCGAGGACTCCGGTACCCGCACAGCGCCGCACCGCGGACCGCGTGCACAGCTTGGCCAGCATCGATCGCCTCCCGAGGCGCCCGCAGCGGACCGGGACGGCGCCCTTTCGCTCACCATAAGTGGGCCCCGTTCGGCCCGCCTCCGGGCGAGCGGAACGCCACCGGGTGCCGTATGCTCCGCGCCCGATTGATGATCATTGCTCGGCCTTACAAGCGGTTTATCGGCCATGCCACTCGATGGGGTGAAAGCCCGATGAGCCATAACTCAGCTGGTTCGCCCGCGTTTTACCGGGTGCGGGTGACTGCCCGCGAACTTGTCTGGAAGGCAGGAATCAATGAGACGGGCTACCCGAAACGGCGTGATCGCCGCCGTCGCCGCCTCCGGTGCGATGGCCCTGGCGTGGCCGGTGTCCGCCGCGTTCGCGGCCGACGGCGCGAGTGCCGACGGCGTCGCGGCCGGCTCGCCCGGACTGATCTCCGGCAACGGCATCCAGCTGCCGGTGGACGTCCCGGTGAACGTGTGCGGCAACACGGTCGACGTGGTGGGGCTGCTCAACCCCGCCATGGGCAACACGTGCGCGAACGAGACCGGTGGCGGCAAGGCCGGATCGGCCACCTCCGGCGGGGCCGCGGCCCACGGCGCCGCCCACCACTCCGCGGGAGTGATCTCCGGCAACGGGATCCAGCTCCCCGTCGACCTGCCGGTGAACATCAGCGGCAACAGCGTCAATGTGGTGGGGCTGCTCAACCCGGCCATGGGCAACACCTCCGTCAACGGCGGCGGCGAGACCCCGAGCCACCCGGTGGCGCCCACCCCGCAGCCGCCGGCCCCCGCCAAGACCCACCCGGCAGCGCCGCACACCCCGCGGCCCGCGCCGGAGCCGGTGACCGCCTCACTGGCCCACACCGGTACGGACCTGACCGCCCCCGCGGCGGCCGGCAGCGCGGCGCTGCTGCTCACGGGCACCATCCTGTACCGCCGCTTCCGCCCGAGCCGCACCCGCTGACCCACCCCGTCCCAGGCCTCCACCGGCCACCGGGCCCCCACCGTCCAGCACCCGACCGGACGCCGGCCCGGTGGAGCCTCGCGACGCGCCCATACGCCGACCGCCCCGTCTCCGGTGCCGGTCGGCTGATCACCCCATGGTGCAAAGGCCGTTGATCCGCGAGGATGCTGCGGACAAGGGCCGTCCGGTACGGCGGCCGGCCCCCGACGCGATGGAGCGCACCGATGACTTCTCCCGCCCCCCACGACCTCGTCGTCACCCGCGCCGATCTCGCCGACTGGCCGGTGATCAGCGGGTGGGCGGCGGCGGAGGGCTGGAACCCCGGACTCGCCGACGGACCCGCGTTCTTCGCCCAGGACCCCGAGGGCTTCTTCCTGGGCCGGATCGACGGGGAACCGGTCTCGGCCGTCTCCGTCGTCAACTACGGCGCCGATTTCGCCTTCCTCGGCTGCTACCTCGTCCGCCCCGACCTGCGCGGCCGCGGCCACGGCCTGACCACCTGGAAGACCGCCCTGGCCCACGCCGGCACCCGCACCATCGGCCTCGACGGAGTCGTCGCCCAGCAGGACAACTACCGCCAGTCCGGCTTCGAACTCGCCTACCGCACCATCCGGTTCACCGGCACCGCCCCCGCGGCCGGCACCCCCGAGGGAGTCCGCCCGGCCGGGCCCGCCGACCTCGCGGCGATCACCGCCTACGACAGCGCCTGCCACCCCGCGGACCGCCCCCGCTTCCTCGCCGCGTGGCTCTCCGCGCCGGGCCACCACACCGTCGTACGCCACCACGCAGGACGCCTCACCGGGTACGGCGTGATCCGCCCCGGCCGCGACGGCCTGCGCGTCGGACCGCTGTTCGCGGACACCGCCGACGACGCCCGCGCCCTGTTCGCCGCGCTGGCCACCGAAGCCGCCGGACGCCAACTCGCCATCGACGTACCCGAACCCAACACCGCCGGCACCGCCCTCGCCCAGGCCGCCGGACTGGCCCCCTCCTTCGAGACGGCCCGCATGTACACCGGCCCGGTCCGCCCCCATGCCCGGGACCGCGTCTTCGGCGTGACCACCCTCGAACTGGGCTGACCGGGAAATCGCGTTGCCGCGTCCCCTCCGGCGTGATCAGCTGGGCCGCCATGGACGAGACCGAGATCCTCGCGCTGTACGACCGTCACCTGCGCGAACACGCCCTCCCCGACGGGCCGGGCGCCCGCGTCGTACGCGTCGGGCAGGTGGTGCGGCAACACGCGGACGCCCACGGCTGGAACGGCGTGCTCTGGACCGGCCTCGACGCGGCGGGCGCGGACGTGGACGCGGTGATCCAGGAGCAGATCGCCGCCTTCACGACTCACGGCCACGACTTCGAGTGGAAGCTCTACAGCCACGACCGGCCCGCCGACCTCGGTGCCCGGCTCGCCGCGGCCGGGTTCCGGGCCGAGCCGGCCGAGACGCTGATGATCGGCGAGATCGACCGGCTCGACCTGGCCGCCCGACTCCCCGACGGCGTACGGCTGCTGGAGGTCGTAGACGAGGCGGGCGTCGACCTCTTCACCGAGGTGCACGAGAAGGCGTTCGGCACCGACGGCACCCGGATGCGCCGTCGGCTCCTCGACCAACTGGCCGCCGATCCCGGCGCGTTGGTCGCCGTCGTCGCCATGGCCGGGACGGAGGCCGTCAGCGCCGCCCGGATGGAACTGGTGCCCGGCACCCCGTTCGCCGGCCTGTGGGGCGGCGGCACCGCCGAGGCGTGGCGGGGCCGGGGCCTGTACCGCGCCCTCGTCGCCCACCGCGCCCGGATCGCCGCCGCCCGCGGCTGCCGCTACCTCCAGGTCGACGCCTTGCCGATGAGCCGCCCCATCCTGGCACGCCTCGGCTTCCTCCCGCTGAGCACCACGACCCCGTACCTCTATGAGATCAGGGGAAGTTGACGGTACGTCAACGACGTGCCCTCGCCCGATCGAGTGCGCTGATCCCCACCGCCGCCAGGGCGATCTGGATGAGCCACTCGATCCAGTCCGGCCCCTTGGTGTCCGCGACCCCGATCCCCGCGGCGATCGCGGAACCGACCAGTGCGGCCACGATGCCGACGACGATGGTCCACAGCACCCCGATATGCTGCCGCCCCGGCACGACCAGCCGGCCCAGCACACCGATGATCAGGCCGATGACGATCGCGCTGACGATGCCCGAAATCTCCATCTCCACCCCTTCATGCGGCGGGAAACCCCTCCTTGGTGAAGGTGCCCGCTGCGCGCGCGGACAGTCCGGCCCGCTTTATTGCCGGGACTTTCTGTTCACCGACGCTTCATGCCATGTACCTTTCAAGCCATCGACGCGTGTAGAACCCTCAAGCGGGTTCTACGCGCGCAGACTTGGCGCCGCCACTCCCTCTCCCCACACCCCACAACGGAGGTTCGCCGGATGCCCGGATCCATGAGATCCCGACGCAGAGTCACCACCGCACTCGCCGGATTCGGCCTGCTCCTGGCCGGAGCCGCCGTCCAGGTCGGTGCGAGCGCCCCCGCCCGTGCGGCGACCACACACCGGGTGCTGTTCGACAACGCCCACGCCGAGACGGCCGGCAACGCCGACTGGGTGATCTCCACCAGCCAGCCCGACCCGCTCGGCCAGAACGCCAACCCGCAGTCCGAGACCGACTGGACCGGCGCGCTCTCCTCGTGGGGCGTGGCGCTCCAGAAGACCGGCGACTACAGCCTGAAGACGCTGCCCTCGGGCCAGAGCCTGACGTACGGCGGTTCGTCCGCGCAGGACCTGTCGAACTTCGACACGCTGGTCCTGCCGGAGCCCAACACGCTGTTCACGTCCGCCGAGAAGACGGCGATCATGAACTTCGTGAAGAACGGCGGCGGTCTGTTCATGATCTCCGACCACACCGGCGCCGACCGCAACAACGACGGCAGCGACGCGGTCGAGATCCTCAACGACCTGATGACGAACAACGGCGTGGACAACACCGACCCGTTCGGCTTCTCCATCGACTCCCTCGACATCAGCTCCGGCTACCCGGCCGCGATCAGCGACAGCACCGACCCGGTGCTGAACGGCTCCTTCGGCAAGGTCACCAAGAGCCTGTTCGCCGACGGTACGACCGCCACCCTCAAGCCCGCCGACAACTCCTCGGTCAAGGGCCTGGTCTACCGCAGCGGTTACTCGGGCAACACCGGTGCCTTCTTCCTGACCAGCACCTTCGGCGCCGGCCGCGTCGCGTTCTGGGGCGACAGCTCCCCGATCGACGACGGCACCGGCAGCTCCGGCAACACCCTTTACGACGGCTGGAACGACAGCGGCGCCACCAACGCGGCGCTCGCCCTGAACGCCACCGCGTGGCTCGCCGGTGACGGCGGCACCAGCGGCGGCGGTGGCGGCGGCACCGGCGGCGGTGGCACGGGCGGTGGCGGCGGCACCGGCACCTGCACCGCGGGCCAGCTGCTCGGCAACAACGGCTTCGAGTCGGGCAATACGACCTGGAGCGCCTCCAGCAAGGTCATCACCAACGCCACGGGCGAGTCGCCCCACTCGGGCTCGTACTACGCCTGGCTCGACGGCTACGGCACCGCGACCACCGACACGCTCTCCCAGCCGGTGGCCATCCCGGCGGGCTGCACCTCGGCCAAGCTGAGCTTCTACCTGCACATCGACACGGCCGAGACCTCGACCAGCACCGCCTACGACACCCTCAAGGTGCAGGTGCTGAACAGCTCCGGCACGGTGCTGGGCACCCTGGCGACGTACTCGAACCTGAACGCCGCCTCCGGCTACACCCAGCGCAGCTTCGACCTCAGCGGCTACGCCGGGCAGAACGTCACCCTCCAGTTCACCGGCACCGAGGGCGCCAAGTACCAGACCTCGTTCGTCGTGGACGACACCGCGCTCAACGTGAGCTGAGCGCCCGCGCACGCGAGGGGGGTGGGTCCGGCGGGGCCCACCCCCCTCGTCATGCAGCCGGCACGGTCCGCTCCGGGGTGTTCCACCCGGAGACGCGCACCCGAGGCGCCGCGCCGTGCAGATCGGCCGTGCGGTAGACGGCGGTCAGTGTCACCGACTCGCCCGGCCACAGCCCGACCTCGTTGTCCGACCAGCGCACCGGCAGCACCGGCGCCCCGCGCCCGTCGACCAGATGCACGTCCGTCAGCAGCGAGGGCGTGCGCCCGGCCGTGGTGTTGCGCAGGGTCACGGTCGTGGTCGAGGTGCCACCAGCGGACCGGGTGGTGGCCGTCGCCGCCACCGGGACCCGCGCCATCGAGGCCAGCCCGGTGAGGTCGGCGTAGCCGGTCGTCGGCGTGTACCACCAGGTGGTGCCCTGCCAGTCGAGCGTGTCCTGCTTGCCGGAGAGCCAGTACACGTTCCGGCTCACCTCCCGGCCGTCCGCGTCGGTGAGCACCAGCCGCAGCAGGTACGTCCGGGACAGTCCGGAGACCTTTTCCGGCAGGGTCAGCGCGGTCGCGTGCGCACCGTCCCCGGCCACCGAAAGACCGGTCGCCGTGCCGTCGTACCGCAGGGTGCCGTCCGGGTCGAAGAGGGTGGCGCGCGCGGTGAGCCCCCGCCGCGGCGTGTGCCGGTTGTTGACCACCGACACCGAGCGGTCGTCGTAGCCGTACTGGATGTGCAGCGGCTCGTTGGCCTTCTTCGCGCCGAAGTATGCGCCGCCCTGATCGAGGTAACGGTCCGTCAACTGCCAGTGCAGGGAGGTCCAGCCGCTGTTGAACATCCAGTGGATCACCCCGGTGGCGGGCCCGTCGGCATCCGTCGCGTTGCGGCCGTACGCCTCGAACTGGGCCCGCACGTTCTCGTACTGGGCCAGCTGTGCCTTGCGGACGTAGTCGGCGAGGCCGGTGGGGGCGCCGTACCGGCCGGTGAGCGCGGCGTCGTAGAGCGCGAGGGTGCCGAAGGTGGCGGACGGGGAGCGGTGGTACTGCTTGGCGCCGGGGTCCTGCCAGAGGCTGTCCAGTTCGGCCGGGGTGAGCATCCGGCGCAGCGTGTCCAGGGTGGGGATGCTCGGGCCCGCGCTGGTCTCGGAGTTGAAGCCGGTGGCCCCGCCCTCGCGCTTGGCGTACCAGTAGCCGGGCGGCACCCAGTCGTAGGGGCCGGTCATCTTCATGCCCGAACGGCCCAGCCGGGGCGAGGACTTGCCGGAGGCGGCGGAGACCACCGGGAGATTCCAGTCGGCGGCCCGCAGGGCGTCCAGGTAGTTCTTCTCGATCGTCGCGTCGGGCGCGAAGTCGCTGCCGATCAGGAAGGAGATCACGCTCGGGTGGTCCCGCAGCCGGGCGGCCTCGGCGGCCATGGACGCCTTCGCCACCGGATAGTCGGCCGGGGTCCATTTCTCCCCGTTCTCCGTGCCGTTGACCTGCCCCTCCCACTTGGTGCAGCACTCCCAGCCCGGCAGCGTGAGCACACCGTAGCGGTCGGCCAGGCCGAAGAACTCGTCCGGCTCCAAGTGGCCTTCCAGGCGCAGGGTGTTCAGGCCGAGATCGACGGCGTACCGCAGCCGGTCCTCGGCGTAGGCGCGGTCCCAGCGCAGGAACTCGTCCGGTGACCAGCCGCCGCCCTTGATCAGCAGCGGGCGGCCGTTGATCCGGTACTGGCGGGCCCCCGCCGCGTTCAGCGGCGCCCGCACGTCCCGGATGCCGAAAGACTCGTGCGCGGTGTCCGAGGTGGCGCCCGACACGCGCGCGGTGAGGTCGAGGCCGTACAGCGGCTGCCCGCCCATCCCGGCCGGCCACCACACCTTCGGCGCGGCCAGGCGCAGTGCGGGTACACCGGCGGGGGAGAACGCGACGGTCCGCGTCTCGTGGGCGGCGAGCCGGACCGTCCTGCCGAAGCGCGCCGGGCCGGCGGTGCCGGTGACCTCGGCGGTGACCGGCGCGCCGGAGTCGTTGCGCACCCGTGCCCTGACCGTGAGGTCGGCGGTGGCGAGGGACGGCACGGCCAGCTTCGTGACCACGTGCGCGTCGCGCAGCGCGACCGGGCCGCTCCGGCGCACCAGGACGTCCCGGACGATGCCCATGTTCCGGTCGGGCGGCGGCTGGAGCCAGTCCAGCCAGCCGATGGTCAGGTTCTTGGCCGGGTCGTTGGGCCGGACGCGGAAGGCGACCGTGTTGACGCCGGGCCGCACCAGGGCGGTGACGTCCAGCTCGTGGTGGGTGTAGGCGCCGGTCACGTCCTGTGCGGCGGCCACCTGACGGCCGTTGACGTAGACGTCGGCGGCGGAGACGACCCCGCTGAAGTCGAGCAGGGTGCGCCGCGCGGTGTCGGCGAGGGTGAAGTCCGAGCGGTACCACCAGGGCACCTCGAAGTCGGCCTGCGGGATCTTCGCCAGGTTGGTGGAGCGGAACGGGTCGTCGTACACCCCGGCGGCGAGCAGCGCGGCCAGCACCGTGGAGCGCGGGCCCGCCGGGTACCAGCCGCGCGCCGGGTAGCCGGGGGAGGAGACGGCCGCCGGGGAATCGTCCACCTTCGCCGTGGACTGGACGGCGAACCCGGCGAGCGGGGTGGCGCTTCCGGCGGCGGAGGACACGCGGGTGATCCGGGTGGGCGCCTTCAGGTCCGCGACCGGCCGCAGCGGCGGTTCGGGGGTGTGCGGATGGGCCCAGGCGCCGGTGGCGAGGTAGCCCAGCAGGGCGAGGAGCCCGGTGGCCGTGGCGAGCCGATGGCCGGGGGCGGGGCGTGGGAACACAGACGGTCTCCAGGCTCGTAAAGTTAGGAAACTTTACTAACCGGGCTTAAGCTAGGTCGCCGTCCGGGGGCTGTCAACGACCGTGGCCACAGCGCCCGCTGAATATCCGTCAACCGCCTTCCGTCCGGCGCGCGGATGCCCGTAGGGTCCCCTCCCCGACGCCTCCAGGAGTCCCCATGTCCGGTAGCCCGCCGCCTCCGGGCGGCTTCGTCCGCCGGGTCGGGCTGTTCCAGGCCACGGCCATCAACATGAGCCAGATGTGCGGCATCGGACCGTTCGTCACCATCCCGGTGATGGTCGCCGCGTTCGGCGGCCCCCAGGCGGTCGTCGGATTCGTCGCGGGCGCGGTGCTGGCGCTGTGCGACGGGCTGGTCTGGGCCGAGCTGGGCGCCGCGCTGCCCGGCTCCGGCGGCAGTTACGTCTATCTGCGCGAGGCCTTCCGCCACCGCACCGGCAGCCTGCTGCCGTTCCTGTTCGTGTGGACGGCGATGCTGTTCGTGCCGCTGATCATGTCCACGGGCGTGGTCGGCTTCGTCCAGTACCTCGGCTACCTCGCCCCCGGCCTCGGCGGCCCGGCCGGCGACCTGACCGGCCTCGGCGTCATCGCCCTGGTGGTGCTCCTGCTGTGGCGCGGCATCGAGCACATCGCGCGGATCACGGCCGTGATGTGGACGGTGATGGTCGCCTCGGTGGTCCTGGTGATCGCCGCCGCCGCGACGGACTTCAGCCCGCACCTGGCCTTCAGCTACCCGGCAGGCGCCTTCGACCTGACCGGCGGGCACTTCTGGACCGGGTTCGCCGCGGGCCTGACCATCGGCGTGTACGACTACCTCGGGTACAACACCACCGCCTACATGGGCGCCGAGATCAAAGACCCCGGCCGGGTCCTGCCGCGCTCCATCGTCTACTCGATCCTCGGCATCATGGCGATCTACCTGCTGCTCCAGATCGGCACGCTCGGCGTGGTCGACTGGCACCGCATGAGCGACCCGGACGACATCGCGTCCACCTCGGTGGCCTCCGCCGTCCTGGAGCGGACCTGGGGCAGGGGCGCCGCCGACACGGTCACCGTGCTCATCCTGATCACCGCCTTCGCCTCCGTGTTCACCGGCCTGCTGGGCGGTTCGCGGGTGCCGTACGACGCGGCGCGCGACCGGGTCTTCTTCCGGCCGTACGCCAGGCTGCACCCCCGGCACCGCTTCCCGACGCTGGGCCTGGCGACCATGGGCGTGATCACCGCGGCCGGCTTCCTGATCGGCCGGCACACCGATCTCGCGACCCTGATCCAGCTGCTCACCACCGTGATGGTGCTGGTGCAGGCGCTGGCCCAGATCGTGGCCCTGACGGTGCTGCGCGCCCGGCGCCCGGAGCTGCGCCGCCCCTACCGTATGTGGCTCTACCCGCTGCCGTCCCTCGTGGCCTTCACCGGCTGGTGCGTGATCTACGCCTGCGCCGACCACGACTCCCCGCGCCGCCACCCGATCGAATGGTCCCTGGCCTGGCTCGCCCTCGGCTGCGCGGCCTTCCTGCTCTGGGCGCGGCGGGAGAGGGTCTGGCCGTTCGGGGCGAAGGAGAGCGGCGAGGAACGCCCGGCCGGGCGGGACACCGAGACAGTGTGAGCCTCGAAGGTCTATGATCCGACCAGCGTGACGAGCCTCCCCGGCCCGGACGAGAGTCCGCCGGGGAGGCTTTCGTTCATGACCGACAACATGACCGACAGCGTGACCGACAGCGTGAACGAGACCCTGACCGCGGACGTCCGGGTCCGCCCCGCGACCAGCGGCGACCGGCCCGCCGTCGAGCGGCTGTGGCTGATGTTCCGTCATGACATGTCCGAGTTCCAGGGCGGCCTGCCCGCGGCCGACGGCACGTTCCGCAGCGAGCGGGTGGAGTCCGCGTTCACCGGCGGCGGCTGGGCGCCGTACCTGCTGACCTGCGGTGACCGTCTCGCCGGATTCGCTTTCGTACGGGGGCTCGACGGGCCGGTGCGGGTGCTGAACAGCTTCTTCGTGGTGCGGGGCGCCCGGCGCGCGGGGATCGGGCTGAGGGCCGTACGGGAGGTGCTGCGGCGGCATCCGGGGCGCTGGGAGGTCGCCTTTCAGCGGAACAACGCGGGTGGGGCGGCCTTCTGGCGGCGGGTCGCGGAGGAGGTCGCGCCGGGCGGGTGGAGCTGTGCGGAGCGGGCGCTGCCGGGGCGGCCGGCGCTGCCGGCGGACCTGTGGCTGAGCTTCACCGTGCGGGGCTGAGCGGGGTCCCGCCCAGGCAGGCCAGGAGGGCACGGGAGCGTGGGGGAGGGCCGGTTCGCTGGGCGCACCGGCCCTCCGTCCTTCTTCCTTCCGTGTTCTGCTTCCCTTTCTCCTTCTCGACGATCCGCTCCTTCCTCGCGCGTGCTCGTCGTGCTTCCTTCCCCGCTAGGGCCTGGGCGTGCTCTTCGTGGCCTTCGCCGATGTCGCGGCGCAGACGATTCCGAGGAGGAGGGCCAGTGCGCCGATGACGACGTTGTTGGTGATCACGCCGGCGTCCGGGGCGCTGCCCACGATCCACGGAGCGATGATCATCCAGACGCCCAACGCGCACATCGCCCAACTGAGGCCGTACATCCGCTCGGGGGCCCTGGTGAATCCCAGCGCCAGCAGCCCGATCGCGATGCCCATGATCAGGTTGTGGGTCATCAGCGCCGGCTGGCCGGCGGAGTAATGCACGATCCAGGGCGATGCCGCGCAGTACAGACCGAGCAGCAACACCGGCCCGTCCACGAGCGCGACATCACGACCGCCGAGCATGCGGGCGTAGCGTTCCCGCATTTCGGGGACATCGGGGTGGGTCGATATGTCACCCCTGTGCGACACGTTGGCCATGACTTTCGTCTCCTTCGAATGCGCAGGCCAGACCGCTTATGGGAGCGGTGTTCGAGGAGCACCGCACTACCCATTTTGCGCTTGTTCGCGGTTTATGTGTAGCGGTGGGGCGGGTTGTCATGTATGGGGGCACGCACGGGCCGGTACAACCCTGTGCCGGTCGTGGCCGCGGTTGGCGCGCACGACGGGCGTGGCCGGGCCGCGCGGTCGTATGACTACCATCGTGTAGACGGTCCGCACGCGGACGACGAGGAGGGTGAGGACGTTTCCATGACCGACGGCAAGGACGAGCGCCGGCCGGCCGGTGGACTAGAGGCGAGCGTCATGGCCGCGCTCTGGGCCGCCGATGGGCCCCTGTCCCCCGGACAGGTCCAGTCGAGCCTGGGCGCGGACCTGGCGCGCACCACGGTGACGACGATCCTCAGCCGCCTGCACGACAAGGGCGTCGTCGAGCGGCAGCGCAAGGGCCGCGGCTTCGTGTACTTCCCGGTCCAGGAGGTCCAGGACGCCCACGGTCTCACCGCCCGCCGGATGCACAGCGAGCTGGACCGGGACAGCGACCGCGAGACCGTGCTCGCCCGCTTCGTCGCCCAGCTCAACCCGGACGACGAGCGCATCCTGCGGGACCTCCTCGAATCCGACGGCTGATGAGGGCCCCCGCCCGATGACCGCCCTGCTCCTGCTGCCCCTGCTGCTGCCCTGCGCCCTGCCCGCGCTGGCCCGGCGGGCCCTCGCCCGGCTGGCCCCGGCCGTCGCGCTGTGGGCCGTCACGGGCTGCGCGGTGGTTCTCGCCGGCTGCTCGCTCGCCGCGCTCGGCGCCTTCGTGCTGATCGGGCTGCTGCGGCTGCCCCTGTTCGCCGCGTTCGGCGAGTTCATCCACCCGCTGCACACCGCCCCCGCTCTGATCGTGGTGCCGGCCGCCGCCACCTCGGTCGGCGTGCTCGCCGTCTGCTGCTGGACCCTCGTGCGCTCGGTGCTGCGCCAGGGCCGGGCCTTCCGGCTCGCCCGCACCGAGGCCGGGCGCCGGCCCGCCGCCGGTGACCTGTGCGTGGTGGACTCGCCCCGCCCCGACGCCTACGCGCTGCCCGGCCGCCCGCACCGCATCGTCGTCACCACCGCGATGCTGCGCAGCCTGGACGGGCCCGAGCGGGAGGCGCTGTTCGCGCACGAGCGGGCGCACAACGAGGGCGGTCACCACTACTTCCTCGCCGCCGCCGAACTCGCCGCGCACTGCCACCCCGCGCTGCGGCCGGTCCGTACGACCGTCCGGCTCGCCGCCGAGCGGGCCGCCGACGAGGCCGCGGCCGCGCGGGTGGGGGACCGGCGGCTGACCGCACGGGCCATCGCCCGCGCCGCCCTCGCCGGGCACGCCGCCGGCACCGCGCGGCCCGACTTCGTGGCCGGGGCGACCACGGGGCCGGTTCCGCAGCGGGTGCGGGCCCTCCTGGACACGCCCGGCAGGGCCCGCGCGGGCCGGGCCGTCGCCGCGCTGCTCATCGCCTGCACCGCCCTGTCCGGCGCGACCGCCGCGGCCGGGCTGGCCGACTTCCACCACCGGGTGGAGGTGGCCCAGGGCGAGGAAGCGCCCTGAGCCCGCGGCGGCGAGGGGGGTGTTGCCTCGGGCGGAAGCGTCCGGGCACGCGGTGCCCTGAAGCGGCCTCGGGCAAGGGTGTCTGGGGAGGGAGGGGCGGTGCGCTGGGGTGGCTTTGGGTGAGGGTGTCCGGGGGGAGCAGGCTGCGCGCTGAGGCGGCCTTGGGGTGCGGACGCGGGCATCCTGACGCGAGCCGCCCTGACACCGGCCCGCCTCGTACGGCACGCCTGCGCGGGCCCAAAGCCTCCCCCCGCCCCCGGACACGTCCCCCGCCCCGATACGACGTGGCCCGCCGTCCCGCCACGAAGCGCCGTGCCTCCCGCCGCCTCGCCGCGAAGCGCTGTGTCGCCCGCCGCCTCGCCTGTCGCTCGCCGTCCTGCCGCGAAGCGCTGTGTCGCCCGCCGCCTCGCCTGTCGCTCGCCGTCCTGCCGCGAAGCGCTGTGTCGCTCGCCGCCCCGGCCACGAAGCGTCATGCCTCCCGCCGCCCCCGCCACGAAGCGCCGCAACAGCGCGCCTCGTCACCCCGACGCGACCCCCCTGACCGTCCTCCTCCCGACACCCTCCCGACGCCCCACGGACGCGCGTAGACAACTCCTCGGCAACGCGCGTAGACAAGGATCCGGTTTTACGTATAACCTCACCGGCTAACTGCCCCGTCGGCACCGTCGGCCGCCTGATCGACCCCGGTACAACCTGCTGAGGAACGCCCTGCCATGACCGCCCCCCGCATCGACACCGACACCCTCCGCCGCCTCCCCAAGGCCGTGCTGCACGACCACCTCGACGGCGGTCTGCGCCCCGCCACCCTCGTGGAGCTGGCCGCCGAGGTCGGGCACCGGCTGCCCACCACGGACCCGGACGAGCTGGCCGCCTGGTACGTCGAGGCCGCCAACTCCGGTGACCTGGTGCGCTACATCGCCACCTTCGAGCACACCCTCGCCGTGATGCAGACCCGCGAGGGCCTGCTGCGCACCGCCGAGGAGTACGTCCTGGACCTGGCCGCCGACGGCGTGGTCTACGGCGAGGTGCGCTACGCCCCCGAGCTGAACACCCGCGGCGGGCTGAGCCTCGCCGAGGTCGTGGAGGCGGTGCAGGAGGGCCTGGCCGCAGGCATGGCGAAGGCCGCCGCCGCGGGCACCCCGGTGCGCGTCGGCACCCTGCTGTGCGGCATGCGGATGTTCGACCGCGTCGCCGAGGCCGCCGACCTCGCCGTGGCCTACCGGGACGCCGGGGTCGTCGGCTTCGACATCGCCGGCGCCGAGGACGGCTTCCCGCCCGCCGACCACCTCGCCGCCTTCGAGCACCTGCGCCGCGAGAGCGTGCCCTTCACCATCCACGCCGGCGAGGCGTACGGGCTGCCCAGCATTCACCAGGCCGTCCAGGTGTGCGGCGCCCAGCGCATCGGGCACGGCGTGCGGCTGACCGAGGACATCGTAGACGGCAAGCTCGGCCGGCTCGCCTCCTGGGTGCGCGACCGCCGTATCGCCCTGGAGATGTGCCCCACCTCCAACCTCCAGACCGGCTGCGCCACCTCGATCGCCGAGCACCCGATCACCGCGATGAAGGACCTCGGCTTCCGGGTCACCCTGAACACCGACAACCGTCTGGTGTCGGGCACCACGATGACCCGTGAGATGGCGCTGCTGGTCGAGGAGGCCGGCTGGGGCGTCGAGGACCTGCGGACGGTCACGGTGAACGCGGTCAAGAGCGCGTTCATCCCGTTCGACGAGCGCAAGGCCCTCATCGAGGATGTGATCCTGCCCGGTTACTCCGCCGCGCTCTGAACCAGCCCCTTGAGGTAGGCGGCCTGTCCGATGTGCTGGAGATCGTCGGACAGGACGCTCACCAGGCGCACGCCCAGCGTGACCGGCGGGTCCCAGCGCTCGTCCACCACGCCTTCGAGGTCCTTGGCGGCCAGTGAGCGCAGCGCGCCCAGCGTCTGCTCGTGCACCGCGTCGTAGTACCCGGTCAGCAGGTCGGCGCTCGCCACCCGCACCTTGGCGACCTTGGCCGGGGTGTGCCCGTAGCCGGTGTCGCCGCGCGGCAGATCGAGGCCGAACCGCTTCTCCCAGCCGTCAAAGAGCCACACCTGGTCGAGACCGAAGGCGTCGGCGATGTGGTCGTCCTGCACCCGCGTGAGATGCCAGACCAGCCAGGCGATGGTGTTGGCACCGGGCGCCGGACGGCGGTGCAGCTCGTCCGGTCCGAGGCCGTCGAGGGTGTCGTGGACTTCTTCCTGGATGCGGCCGTAGCCGTCGATGAGGATGTCCTTGGCATGCATACCGTCCACCATCACAGACGCACGGCCCGCACGCGCCCGGAATCGGACAGACGTCTCAGCCCCCGGCTTCCAGCAGGGCGACGAGCGCGCGGGCCGCGGGGCTGGTGGACCGCTCCGGCGGCAGCAGCGCCACCGTCTCGTACTCGGCCTCGCCCGTGCCCTTGAGCGGGAGCGCGGTGAGCGTGGGCCGCTTGTGCCGGAAGTGCCGGGGTACGACCGCGATGCCCAGGTTCTCGTCCACCAGGTCCAGCAGCGTGTGGACGTCGTTGACCTCCAGCGCGACGGTGCGCCGTACCCCCGCCGCGGCGAAGGCGGCGTCGGTGGCGCGGCGCGGCCCCCAGTCCGGGTGGAAGTCCACGAAGACCTCACCGGCGAGGTCCTCCGGGTCCAGCAGCCCCCCGGCCGCGGCGAGCCGGTGCCGGGGATGGCACAGCACGGTCATCGGCTCGCTGGTCAGCGACACCGAGCGCGGCTGGTCGCCGTCCGCCCGCGTGCGGTACGCGAACGCCAGGTCCAGGCGCCCCGCCGCCACGTCCTCCGCGAGCGCGCCCGAGCCCGCCTGGCGCAGCCGGATCTCCACGTCCGGGTGCGCGCCCCGGAACCCCGCCAGCAGCCGGGCCACATGCACCCCGGCGATGCACTGCTCGGTGCCCAGCGCCAGCGTGCCGCGCAGCACGCCCTGCACCGCCGCCACCGCCTCGTGTGCGGCGCGCACCTGCGCGAGGATCCGCTCGGCCTCCACCAGCAGCGCCCGCCCCGCCTCGGTCAGCGTCACCCGGCGCGTGGTGCGCACGAACAGCGGCGCCCGCAACTCCCGCTCCAGCGCCCGGATGGACGCGGACAGGCCCGACTGGGACACCATCAGCCGCTCGGCGGCCCGCGTGAAGTGCTGGTCCTCGGCGACCGCCATGAAGTGCTGGAGATGACGCAGTTCCATGATTGAGCAGCCTAATCGCTCAATCCGATCCGATTCTCCCGTTGGACCGCAGGGCGCCACCGGAGGAATCCTGGACCGGGAAGATCCGTGCCGACCCCCTGGAGTCGTGTTGTACACCGCATCCCCCGACCGTTACGCCGAGATGCCCTACCGGCGCACCGGACGCAGCGGCCTCAAACTCCCCGCGCTGTCGCTCGGTCTGTGGCACAACTTCGGCCCCGACCGTCCGGTGGAGACCCAGCGTGCCATCCTGCGCCGCGCCCTCGACCTCGGCGTCACCCACTTCGACCTGGCCAACAACTACGGCCCGCCGCCCGGCGCCGCCGAGTCCGCGCTCGGCGCCGCCCTCGCCGCCGACCTCGCGCCCTACCGCGACGAGCTGGTCATCTCCACCAAGGCCGGCCACCTCATGTGGCCCGGTCCGTACGGCGAATGGGGCTCGCGCAAGTACCTGCTCGCCTCCCTGGACCAGAGCCTGAAGCGGATGGGCCTGGAGTACGTCGACATCTTCTATTCGCACCGCCCCGACCCGGACACTCCGCTGGAGGAGACGATGGGCGCCCTGCACACGGCGGTCCAGCAGGGCAAGGCGCTCTACGTCGGCGTCTCCAACTACTCCGCCGAACAGACCCGGCAGGCCGCGCGCATCCTCGCCGACCTCGGCACCCCGCTCCTCATCCACCAGCCGCGCTACTCGATGCTCGACCGGCGCCCCGAGGACGAGGGCCTGCTCGACGCCCTGGACGAACTGAGGGTCGGCTCCATCGTCTACTCCCCGCTGGAGCAGGGCCTGCTCACCGGCCGCTACCTCGACGGCATCCCGGAGGGCTCCCGCGCCGCCGGCGACAGTCCGTTCCTGGGGCCCGACGCGCTCACCGAGGACCTGGTCGGACGGCTGCGCGCGCTCCAGGAGATCGCCGTCTCGCGCGGCCAGAGCCTCGCCCAGCTGGCCCTCGCCTGGGTGCTGCGCGGGGGCAGGGTCACCTCCGCCCTGGTCGGCGCCAGCAGCGCCCGGCAGCTGGAGGACAGCGTCGGCGCCCTGCGCAACCTGGACTTCGACGCGGAGGAACTGAAGCGGATCGACGCGATCGTACGGTCGTAACACCGCCCCCGGCGCCTCGCCCCGGCGCCCCACCTCCGCGCCGCACTCCCGGCGCCCCACCTCCGCGCCACACCACCCGCGCCGGTCTCCCGGCGCTGCCCCCGCCGGCCCCCGCACGCGGCCCGGCTCCCGCCCCGCTCCGGGGCAGGAAGCCGGGCCGCGTGCCGTCACGCACCCTCGGGCGCCCGGTCCAGGAACCCCATGACCTGCCGGATACGGCCCTCGCCGTCCAGCGTGACCACGTCGAACCCGGCGACCGGCGCCGAGCCGTCGGCCTCGTTCACCAGCTCCCAGCCGAAGCGCGCCACGTCGTGGTGCCCGTCCACCGTGCCCAGCGGGCGGAAGACGAAGCCGGGGAACTGCTCGTGCACCGCGGTGATCACGGCCGCCAGGGCGTCGTGCCCCCGGACGTCGGCGAGCGGGTCGGTGTAGGAGCCGTCCGGGGTCCAGGCGGCGGCGACCGCCTTGCGCAGCGCCTCCGGCTCGGTGGCGTTCCAGGCCTCGAAGTAACGCGCGGCGGCGGTCTCGTAGCGTTCGGTGTTCACGGACATGGCGGATCAGCCTCCATCGGAGTCGTCTGTGCTGGTCGTCGGCCGGATCGGGGATCTCGCCGACCCGGTGGAACCACCATGCCCGAGGGGTGCCGGGCGGGTCGATTACCTCCGGGGTCATGCCCGCACCGCCCGCAGAATCCCACCATTTCCACGGAAAAGGGTGGGGAATATGCCAGCAGAGTGGCCGGAAAGTCG
Source organism: Streptomyces sp. NPDC043952 (assembly GCF_056435325.1). NCBI lineage: Bacteria > Bacillati > Actinomycetota > Actinomycetes > Kitasatosporales > Streptomycetaceae > Streptomyces > Streptomyces sp. NPDC043952. Next base: position 48,412 of record NZ_JBWKES010000013.1, on the reverse strand, counting down.
TGGTGACAGTGTTTCGGCCGTGGCGATACTCGAACAGCGAGGGGCACTTCACCGCACGGAGCCGCACGGAGAGCGAGGTCCGCCCGGCACAACCGGACGAGGCGACGGGGGAGTGATACGTGCACGACGAATTCCTGTGCCATGTCACGGCATACGGGATGTGCGACGGCCGCCGCATCGGCGTACCGCTCGGCACCTACCGCGCGCCGACCCTGGCACTGGCCCTGTGGTGGCTGCGCGACCGCGCGTCCTGGATCGCCGAGCGGCTCGACCCCACCCCGGAGGCCGCCCCCTTCCCGGCGGGGGCGCTGGTGCCGGTCGCGGAGACGGTGGCCGACGTGCCCGCCCTGCTGCGCGCCTGGTGCGCCGACGACGTCCGGCAGGAGCGCATCGCCGAGGAACTGGCCCAGGGGCGGCTGGTGCGGATCGCCGCGCACGACGACACCACCGAGTACGAGCTGCTCGCCGAGTCCGTCGACGCGCTACGGATGCAGCGCACCCTTCCCGCGCTCGTGCTGCCCATCGGATGACCGCCGCCCGCGGCGCACCGGCAGCGCGAGCAGATGGCCGAGGAGCCCGGCGACCAGCCCCCACAGCGCGCCCAGGCCCACCGCCTGCCAGGTCCGCGGCCGCAGCAGCAGTTCCCCGGACAGCCCGCCGCCCAGATCGCCGATGCCGAGCAGGGACAGCCCGTAGTGCGCGGAGATCCGGCACAGCAGGCAGATCGCGAGCACGGTGAGGGCGAGCGCGACGCCGAGGCGTACGGCGTCCAGCCACAGCGGGGTCCGGGGCGGTGAGCGCAGGGCCGCCCGGACGGCGACCGCGAGCAGCAGCGCCCCGGCCGCCACCGGCAGCCACGCCATCCGGCCGTCGTACTGCGTCAGCGCCCGCAGATCGACCTCGGAGACGTCGGGGGTGCGCAGCAGGACGTCCAGGACGTGCGGGACCGGCAGCCCGAACGGGCCGTCCACCCGGCCGTTCCAGGTCGCGCCGAGACCGACGGTCAGCGCCGGCCAGACCAGGTTGGGCAGCCCGAGCAGGATCAGCGCGAAGGTCGTACGCGCATCCCCCCGGCCGGCCGCCGTGCCGAGCGCTACCACCAGCCCCACGACGACCGCGGCCAGCAGCAGCTCCACCATCGCGCGGGCGGCGGGGCGCGCCCCCTGTCGCCACCGCGGTGGCCGCCCCGGCAGCGGCACCCCCCGCGCCACCAGCAGCGCCACCACCAGCACCCCGGCCAGCCACAGCAGCGCGAACAGCACGGTCGGCGGCACGTCCGCGGCGAAGCCGACCCGCGGCTCCGCCTCGAACAGCGAGGTCAGATCGTTCAGCGTGCCGCTGCCCACGTCCACGGCGAACGTCTCGCGGGCGGCGAACGCCAGCCCGGTCAGCGCGAGCAGCCACAGCACGGCGATCCGCGCGGCCCAGCCTGCCAGCGCCCCGGCCGAGGCGAGGGTCCGGTGGCGCAGCGGGCGCAGGAAGCCCGCGCCGACCACCAGGGCACCGGCCAGTGTCACGGACAGGGGGAGTACGGTGATCCCGGCCTCGGTCCTGGCCAGGGCGCCGGCGTCGCCGGCGAGCCGGATGCTGCCGCCGACCGCCGTGACCACGGTGGCGGCCAGCACCCGCGGGAACGCGCCGTCCGGCAGACCCGCCGCACCCGCCGCCCACAGCCCGGCCGCGGCCACCAGCACCATCACCGCGAGCCCGGTCAGCACCACGGCCAGCGCCTGCGGCCAGCCGTGCCGGGCGGCGGGCCGCGCGGAGACGGTCAGGGGGCTCACGTCTGCCACGCTAAGCAGCGGCGGGGCGGGCCGCCCGCCGGGAGGGCCGTCCGCGCCGCACCCGGCCGGGACCGTGACGCTCGCCACGGTGCGCGGCGAGCGAACGCCTGGACTGCGGGACGCGGCTCGGGGTAGGAGGACTGGTGCGCATACGGCCGACAGACCGGGCCACCGGCCCGCGAGGAAGACAGCATGACCGAGTATCTGGGCGGGGCAGTGATACCGACCGGCTTTGACGTACCCGTCGAGCCGCTGAGACGCGCGGCGCATTTCACCGGTGAACCCGGTTGCATCGCCGAGGCGCGGGCCTTCGCGGCACAGTTCCTGGAGCAGCTGCGCACCGAGTGGTGCGCGGCGATCGACCGCGCCGCGGACGGCGAGCTGCTCCTGCTGGTGAGCGAGCTGGTCACCAACGCCGACCGGCACAGCGACGGCCCCTACATCCTGGAGCTGGAGGGCACGGACGCCTCCGTCACGGTGTCCGTCTGCGACAGCAGTACGGCCCTGCCGCAGATCTTCCCGAAGAACCCGCGGCGCATCGGGCGGCACGGCCTGGAGATCGTGCACGCCCTCGCCACCGAGGTCACCGTCGAGCGGGTCCCGGTCGGCAAGCGCGTGGTCGCCCGCTTCGCACTGCGGCGCTGAGCGCCCGGACCGTCTTCGGTGCCGGGCGCTCAGCGCGCGGAGAAACCCTCGTACGCCGGCTCGCCTCCCGGCTCAGGCGCAGCCCAGCTCGCCCAGCATGCCCTGCCGCAGCCGGGCGATGATCCGCTTGATCAGCCGTGACACATGCATCTGGGAGCAGCCGAGCCGTTCCCCGATCTCCGCCTGCGTGGCCTCCTCCACGAACCGCAGATGGATGATCTGCCGGTCCCGCTCGCTCAGCTCCGCCATCAGCGGCGCCAGCGCGTGGAAGTCCTCCACCAGGCGCAGCCCCTCCTCCTCCACCCCGATGAAGTCGGCGAGCACCGCCTCGCCGTCCTCGGGGCCGTCGCCGGTGAGGGCGGCGTCCAGCGAGGAGGAGTTGTAGCCGTTGGCGGCGAGCTGGCCCTCCAGCACCTGCTCCTCGGAGAGGTTCATCAAGGTGGCCAGCTCGGCGACGGTCGGCTCGCGGTCGAGGCGGCTGGACAGTTCCTCGCGCGCCTTGGCCAGCTCCACCCGCAGCTCCTGGAGCCGCCGCGGGACGTGTACCGCCCAGGTGGTGTCGCGGAAGAACCGCTTGATCTCGCCGACGATGTACGGCAGCGCGAAGGAGGTGAACTCGACCTCGCGTGACAGTTCGAACCGGTCGATGGCCTTGATCAGCCCGATCATGCCGGTCTGGACGATGTCCTCCATGTCGTCGCCGCGGCCCCGGAACCGGCCGGCCGCGAACCGCACGAGCGACATGTTCATCTCGATGAGGGTGTTGCGCGCGTACTGGTACTCGTGGGTCCCCTCCTCCAGCTCGGTGAGCCGGCGGAAGAACTGGCGGGACAGCTGGCGCGCGTCCCTCGGGGCCACGGAGGTGGGGTCTGCGATGCCGGGCAGTGTCCCCGTGTCCGCCTCGTCCTGCCCGGTCCTCTCGATGACCGCTGTCTGCGCCCGCGTCCCGGCGGTGTCCATTACCTCTCCCACGAAAGTCACGTTTCGACGTCTGCCCATGTCGGCCGCTGTTTCTGGTCCCTGCACTGTTGTGTCCTCGGCGTGTACCCCGGATCCGGCGCTTCATTCCCGCCGGTCGAGTCGTTCACGGCGCGGGTACCCCCGGTGACTCCGTGCATGCTCGCTCCGTACGGCGCTGGCGCGAAATCGCTGTTCCCCGCCACCCCCGCGCACCTCCGCCGGCCCCTGCGGGGATCTGCCGTTCCCCCAGCGGTTCCGGCGAAATCGAGCGCACGTCCCCGCCCGGCGGGCCCCGGTTCCCCCACCGCCGTAAAGTGACCGCCGCGGCCGGATTCCGCCCCCGCCGATGAGTTCCGGGCCGCCCGCCGGTCTGCACCCCGACCGGATGTCCCCACCAAGGAGGTGCTCATGACCACCGACGGTTTCACCACGTGTCTCTGGTTCGACGGCCAGGCGGAGGAGGCCGCGCGGTACTACGTGTCGGTCTTCGAGAACTCCCGCATCGACCGTGTCACCCGGCACACCGCGGCCGGACCCGGCCCGGAGGGCTCCGTGCTGGCCGTGGAGTTCACGGCCAACGGCCAGCGGTTCATGGCGCTCAACGGCGGCCCCCAATTCACCTTCGACGAGGCGATCTCCTTCCAGATCATCTGCTCCGACCAGCGGGAGATCGACCACTACTGGAACCGGCTCACCGAGAACGGCGGCGAGGGCGGCCCCTGCGGCTGGCTCAAGGACCGGTACGGCGTCTCCTGGCAGGTCGTCTACGACCGGCTGCTCACCCTGATGAGCGACCCGGACCCGGAGAAGGCGGCCCGTACGGCTCGCGCCATGATGAGCATGGGCAAACTGGACGCCGCCGCCCTGGAGAAGGCCCACGCGGGGGAGTGACGCGAAGGCCGCCCCGAGCGCGCCGGCGGCTCACCCGGCCTCGGTCAGGATCTGGGCGATCACATGCCGGGAGTTCTCCGCCAGGGCCGGGTTCGTGTCCCAGTAGTACGGGAGCTGGATCAGCGCGACCGACAGCGCCCAGCCCCGCCCCCGCGCCCACTCGGCGTCGTCCGCGCCGACCGCCGCCCGGAAGGTGTCACGGGCGGGGGCGGGCAGCAGGTTCCACGCCGGCATGAGGTCCACGGCCGGATCGCCCGCCCCCGCACAGCCGAAGTCGATGACCGCGCCGAGCCGGCCGCCGTCGACCAGCACATTGCCGGGGGACAGATCGCCGTGTGCCCACCGGGGCGGACCGCTGTGCGCCGGGGCCGCCAGCGCCCGCTCCCACAGCTCCGTGACCGCCTCCGCGTCGATCCGGTCGCCCAGCCCGGCCACCGCGGCGCGGGTGGGCGCGTCCCGCTCCCGCAGCGGGCCGCCCCGGTAGCCGGCCGGCGCGGCCCCCGCGTCGATGCGCCGCAGCGCCCGCACGAACCGCCCCAACTCCTCGGCCAGGCGCAGGGGTTCGGGCAGGGCACCCACCACCGGGTTGCCGCCCGCCAGCCAGCGGTAGACGGCCCAGGGCCAGGGGAAGTCCTCGTCCGGCTCGCCCGCGCCCACCGGCTCCGGCACCGCCACCGGCAGCAGCGGTCCCAGCCGGGGCAGCCAGCGCAGCTCGTGCGCCAGGTCCGGGACCGCGCCGGGGCGCCTCGGGAGCCGTACCACCAGCTCGGTGCCGAGCCGGAACATGGCGTTCTCGGTGCCCGAGGACACGAGGCGGCGTACCGGCAGCCCGGACCACTCGGGGAAGCGGCGGGCGAGCAGACGCCGGACGAGCGGGGCGTCGAGGTCGAGTTCGTCCGGGTGCATCCGCCGCGCGTTCACGGCACCCATTCGAGCGCCCCGACGCCCTTGCTGTCGAGGGGATTTCAGTGCCCGGCGGAAGGGACCAGCACCGCCGCGCCGTCGAAGCGGCCCGCCTTCAGATCGCGCAGGGCCTCGGGGGCCCGGTCCAGCGGATAGGGGTGAGTGGTGGCCCTCACGCCGTAGCGGGCCGCCAGGGTGAGGAACTCCCGCCCGTCCGCACGGGTGTTGGCGGTGACGCTGCGCAGCTCCTTCTCGTAGAACAGGTCCGTCTCGTAGCGCAGCGGCGGTACGTCGCTGAGGTGGATGCCCGCCACCGCGAGCACCCCGCCCCGGTCCAGGGCGCGCAGCGCCACCGGCACCAGATCGCCGACCGGGGCGAACAGGATCGCCCCGTCCAGCGGCTCGGGCGGCGGCTCGTCCAGGTCCCGCGCGGAGGCCGCGCCCAGCCGGCGGGCGAGCCGGCGCGAGACCTCGTCCCGCGTGACCACATGCACGGTGGCGCCCTCGGCGAGCGCGACCTGCGCGCACAGATGGGCGCTGCCGCCGAAGCCGTACAGGCCCAGGCGCCCGCCGCGCGGCAGCGCGCAGCGGCGCAGCGCGCGGAAGCCGATGATCCCGGCGCACAGCAGCGGCGCCGCCGACACGTCGTCCAGCGCGTCGGGCAGCCGGTAGGCGAAGGCGGCCGGCACGGTGGTGTACTCGGCGTAGCCGCCGTCCGCGTCCCAGCCGGTGTACTGCGAGCGCGGGCACAGGTTCTCGGCGCCCCGCGCGCAGTAGGCGCACACCCCGTCGGTGCGGCGCAGCCAGGCCACGCCCACCCGGTCGCCCGGCGCGAAGCCGAAGACCTGGGAGCCGAGCCCCGCCACCTCGCCGACGACCTCGTGTCCGGGCGTCACCCCGGCCCGGCGCACCGGCAGCTCGCCCTCGGTGACATGCAGATCGGTCCGGCACACCCCGCACGCCCGCACCCGCACCAGCAGCTCGTCCGGCCCCGGCGCGGGCACCGGCCGCTCCACCGGCTCCAGCGGCTCGCCCTCGACCGGTCCCGGCGCCACCACCGACCACGCCCGCATCGTCGCCATCGCCCGTGCCCTTCCGCAGCCGACCGGTCCTCCCCCCCCCAGTGTCCGGCAGCACCCCGCTCGGCGCGCGGCCCCGCCGGGGGCTGGCTAGCGTGGGCGGACGGGGGCCCCGACGACATCAGGAGGGCGGCGGGCATGGCCGTACAACCCGAGGGAACGCCCTGCTGGGCCGATGCGATGTTCACCGATCTGGAGGGCGCCAAGAGGTTCTACGGCGACGTCCTCGGCTGGACCTTCGGCGACTCCCCGGCGGAGTTCGGCCGCTACACCCAGGCGACGGTGGACGGCAAGGCCGTCGCCGCCGTCGTCCCGCCCATGCCCGGACAGGAGGGCCAGTCGCGGTGGTGCCTGTACTTCGCCTCGCCGGACGCCGCCGCCACGGCCGAGAAGGTGCGGCGGCACGGCGGTGACGTCCTGCTGGAGCCGATGCGGGTCGGCGACTTCGGCACCATGTGCCTGGCCCGCGAGCCCAGCGGGGCCGTGTTCGGGGTGTGGCAGGCGGGCACCCACGAGGGCTTCGGGGAGACGGCCGTACCGGGCGCCTACTGCTGGGCCGAGGTGTTCACCCGCGAGCCCGAGAAGGCGGACGCGTTCTTCCGCGCGGTCTTCCCGTACCGGATCAAGGACCTCGTGGACGACGCGGTGGACTTCCGGATGTTCGCCGTCGGCGAGGACACCGTGCTCGGGCGGATGCGGATGACCGAGGACTTCCCGCCCGAGGTGCCCTCGTACATCAACGTCTACTTCACCGTCGCCGACTGCGACGAGGCCGTCGCCCGAGCGACCCGGCTCGGCGGCATCGTCCGCTTCGGGCCGATGAGCAGCCCCTTCGGCCGGTTCGCGACGCTCAGCGATCCGCAGGGCGCCGACTTCTCGGTGATCGACATCACCACCACCGAGGGGGAGCCGCCGCGGATCGAGGACGCCTGAGCGGGGACCGCACAGGGCCGGTCGGGGCACCCGCGCCGTCATGGGATGATCGTGCGCATGCGTGAACGAGTGGTGGCCGCGTGCGACGGGGCTTCGAAGGGAAACCCCGGACCGGCCGGATGGGCGTGGGTGGTCTCGGACGACGACGAGCGGACGCCCGCTCGCTGGGAGGCGGGCCCGCTGGGCCGGGCCACCAACAACGTCGCCGAACTCACCGCCCTGGAGCGGCTGTTGAGTGCGGTCGATCCCGACGTGGAGCTGGAGATCCGGATGGACTCCCAGTACGCGATGAAGGCCGTCACCACCTGGCTGCCCGGCTGGAAGCGCAACGGCTGGAAGACGTCCGGGGGCAAGCCGGTCGCCAACCAGGAGCTGGTGGTCGGCATCGACGCGCTCCTGGAGGGCCGCTCGGTGGAGTTCCGCTACGTCCCGGCCCACCAGGTCGACGGCGACCCGCTCAACGACTTCGCCGACCGCGCCGCCAGCCAGGCCGCCATCGCCCAGGAGGCGGCGGGCAGCGCGCTGGGCTCGCCGGTGCCGCCGCCCTCGCCCGACACGCCCAAGTCCGGCGCCCCGCGCAAGAAGACGGCCCGCCGCACCGGAAGCGCCTCGTCCTCCTCGCGCACCATCAAGGCGAAGTTCGCCGGGCGCTGCCTGTGCGGCCGCTCCTACGCGGCGGGCGAGTCCATCGCCAAGAACGCCCAGGGCTGGGGCCACCCGGAGTGCCGTACCGCCGAGGCCTGAGCGGGCGCCGCCCCGAGCGGCCGGCCGCCGGGTGACAGACTGTCGCCATGGACGAACGTGTAATCGACAGGTCGGGTCAGTGGGCGTCGGTGGTCGGACTCGGCACCTGGCAGCTGGGCGCGGACTGGGGCGACGTGGCCGACAAGGACGCGCTGGCCGTCCTGGAGGCCGCCGCCGAGTCCGGGGTCACCTTCTTCGACACCGCCGACGTCTACGGCGACGGGCGCAGCGAGCAGACCATCGCCGCCTTCCTGAGCGGCCGCCCCGATCTGCATGTGCTGGTGGCCACCAAGATGGGCCGCCGCGTGGACCAGCTCCCCGAGAACTACGTCCTCGACAACTTCCGCGCCTGGAACGACCGTTCGCGGCGCAACCTCGGCGTCGACCGGATCGACCTGGTGCAGCTGCACTGCCCGCCCACCGCCGTCTACTCCACCGACGCGGTGTACGACGCGCTGGACACCCTGGTCGAGGAGGAGCGCATCGCCGCGTACGGCGTGAGCGTGGAGACCTGCACCGAGGCGCTGACCGCGATCGCCCGGCCGAACGTGGCCAGCGTGCAGATCATCCTGAACCCGTTCCGGATGAAGCCGCTGCGCGAGGTGCTGCCCGCCGCCCGCGCGGCCGGGGTCGGCATCATCGCCAGGGTGCCGCTCGCCTCCGGCCTGCTGTCCGGCAAGTACACCAAGGACACCGTCTTCGCCGCGAACGACCACCGCACCTTCAACCGGCACGGCGAGGCCTTCGACCAGGGCGAGACCTTCTCCGGCGTCGACTACGCCACGGGCGTGGAGGCGGCCGCCGAGTTCGCGGCGCTCGCCCCCGAGGGCTACACCCCGGCCCAGCTCGCCCTGCGCTGGATCATCGAGCAGGAGGGCGTCACCACCGTCATTCCCGGCGCCCGCAACCCCGAGCAGGCCCGCGCCAACGCGGCCGCCGCGAAGCTGCCGCCGCTGCCCCCGGAGACGTTCACCGCGATCCGGGACCTGTACCAGCGGCGGATCGCGGAGCAGGTCGAGCACCGCTGGTAGCCGCGCCGGCGCGCACCGTTTGAAGGAACGGCCGCGCGGTTACCTGCTTCCCATGACCGAGGAAGGACGACGCAGCGGGCGCGACGAGAGCGGGGAGGAGCGGGCCGACCGGATGTGGGGTGAACTCATCCAGGAGGTCCGCGTCGCCCAGACGGGCGTGCAGATCCTGTTCGGCTTCCTGCTGACCGTCGTCTTCCAGCCCAAGTACGCCCGGCTGCCCGACATCGACCAGCACATCTACATCGTCACCGTGGCGCTCGGCGCCTGCGCCACCGGCGCCCTGATCGGCCCGGTCTCCCTGCACCGCCTGGTCTCCGGCCGCCGGGTCAAACCCCGAGCGGTACGGATCGCCGCCCGCCTGACCTTCGTCGGCCTGGTGCTGCTGCTGGCCACCATGACCTCGGCCCTGCTGCTCATCCTGCGGGTGGCCACGCGGGACAGCTATGTGCCCTGGCTGGTCGCGGGCGTCGTCGCCTGGTACCTGGTGTGCTGGTACGGCCTGCCGCTGTGGGCCCGGCGCCGGCACACCACGGGCACGGAAAACCGGTAACGGGGCCCGGCGAGCGGGGCGCGTAGGGTCCCGCCATGCCCGAGCTGCGACCGCTGTGCCCCGACCACGCCCCCGCGCTGCTCGCCTTCGAGCGGGAGAACCGGGCGTACTTCGCCCGCACCGTCCCCGACCGGGGCGACGCCTACTTCGCCCGGTTCGGGGAGCGGCTGCGCGCCCTGCTCGCCGAACAGGAGGCGGGCGTCTGCCGCTTCCACGTCGTGACCGGCCCGGACGGGGCGATCCTCGGCCGGATCAACCTCGTGGACCTGGCGGACGGCGGCGCCGATCTCGGCTGCCGGATCGCCGAGCGCGCCGCGGGCCGGGGGCTGGCGACCTGGGCGGTACGGGAGTTGTGCGCGCGGGCCGCCGACGCATACGGGCTGACCTTCCTGACGGCGGCGACCACGCTGGACAACGCGGCCTCGCGGACCGTGCTGGGGCGCACCGGGTTCACCGTGACCGGCGAGACCCGGCTGTCCGGCCGGCCGGGCCTCACGTACCGCCGCTCGCTGACCCACGCCCTCTGACCTCGGCCGGCGTTCATCCCAGGGCGAGGATGTCCGCCAACAGCTCGTCCACCGGGGCCCGTTCGCTGCCCGGCGGCACGATCTCGCGGGTCTCGCGCAGGAACGCGGCGACGGCCGGCGCCCAGGCGTACACCACCGCGCGCTGCCGCCCGCCGTCCGGGCGCGCGTCCCCGAGGAACTCCATGCGCAGCTCGTGCCCCACCCCGGTGCCGGCGGGCCGCAGCCGTACGTCACCGATGCCGACCGGCCTGGTCAGACCCTCGGCGAGCATCTCGCGGTCGAGGCGCCACTGGGCCAGCACCCGGCCGTCGTGCGCGAAGACGGCCGTGACCGCGAACGGGTCGGCGGCGTCGTAACCGAGGTGGACGAGGACCGGGAAGCGGCCGGTGCCGGGGGTGTGGAGCTGCACCACCAGGGTCTGGTGCACGAAGGCGTTCACGCGAGGACCTCCCAGGACGATCGGCGTAGAACCCTCAGGTACCCCCGTTCGCCCTGGTCGAGCACTCGATCAGCCGAACGCCTCCCGCAGCGCGGGCAGCAGGGTCTTCGCCGACCAGTCCAGGAACTCCGGCTGGGTGTCCCCGCCGATCTGCACCAGCGCGACCTCCTCGAACCCGGCCTCGGCATACGGCCGTACGGCCTCGATGAAGTCCTCGGGGTTGTTGCCGCACGGGATGGAGGCGGCCACGTCGTCGGGGGTGACGAACTGCGTCGCGGAGTCGAAGGAGTCCGGGTGGGGCAGCTCGGCGTTCACCTTCCAGCCGAGCCCGAACCAGCGGAACTGGGCGTGGGCGCGCTTGACGGCGGTGTCCCGGTCGGGGTCGTAGCTCACCGGCAGCTGGCCGACGCGGGGCTTGCCGCGGCCGCCGTGCCGGTCGAAGGCCGCCAGCAGGTCGGGCTTCGGCTCGGTCGCGATCACCAGGTCGCCGAGCTGCCCCGCGAGCCGGCAGGACTGCTCGCCGGAGACCGCGATGCCGATCGGCGGGGCCTGCTCCGGCACGTCCCACAGCCGGGCCGACTCCACCTGGTAGTGCCGGCCGTGGTGGGTGACGTGCTTGCCCTCGAACAGCGCGCGGATGATCTGTACGGCCTCTTCCAGCATCTCGTGGCGTACGTCGACCGGGGGCCAGCCGCCGCCCACCACATGCTCGTTCAGGTTCTCGCCCGCGCCGAGCCCGAGCCGGAACCTGCCCTCGGACAGCAGCTGCACGGTCGCCGCCTTCTGCGCCACGACGGCCGGGTGGTAGCGCCGGATGGGGCAGGTCACGTAGGTCATCAGCGGAATCCGCGAGGTGGCCTGCGCGGCGGCGCCCAGCACGGTCCACGCGTAGGGGGAGTGCCCCTGCGCCCGCAGCCACGGGAAGTAGTGATCAGAGATCACCGAGAAGTCGAACCCCACCTCCTCGGCCCCGACCACATGCTCCACGAGCTCCCGCGGCCCGGCCTGCTCGGTCATCATCGTGTATCCGATTCGCACCATGCCCCCCGAGTCCCCGGCCCGACGGCCATGAAAACGGGGGCGGGGCGGCGGCCGAACCGAGGACGAGGGGGCGGGCTCGCGGACCGTCGCGCTTGCCGTAGCACCGACCGCAGACCGGGGGCTCACCGCGAGCCGGTGGGCTTTCCCTGAGCCGATGGGCTTGGGGGAGTCCGTCGGGGTCACCGCGTGGTGAGGCGGCTCCGCGGGCCGGCGGGTCTCCTCGCAGACCGACGGGCCCGCCGGGGAACCGCAGAGTCCGCGCTGGCCGACAGAGATGCCGCGCCGCGGGACGCGAGCAGCGGACCGGCGGGCTTACCGCGTGGTGTGTCCGCCGCGGACCGGCGGCCTCACCGCGTTGTGGTGCGCCCGACGCAGAACCGCACGCCTGCCCTGTCGTCGCGCGCGTTCCGCAGACCGGCATGCCCACCGGCTCGCGGCGCGTCCTCCGCGGACCGGCGCCCCGGCCGCCCGGCCGTGGGCGTGCCGGTCTGTTCGCCGTGAGCCGGTGTGCCCGCGCGGCCCGGTGCCCCGGCTACGCCAGCCCGAAGCGCTTTGTCCAGGCGGTCAGCTCGGGCAGGGTCGTGTTGCCGCCGCAGACCACGAGGCCCAGGTGGGCGTCGGGGCCGACGCGGGAGATGACCTCCCGTGCGGCCGGGAGCAGGCAGCCCGCGGCCGGTTCGGTCCAGAGTTTGGCGTGGGTGGCCAGGTCGAGGCTGCCGCGGACGGCCTCCCGGTCCGGGACCACCAGGACGTCCTCGACCAGCTTGACCGCATGGTCGTAGGTCAGCCGGCACACCGTGGGCGCGCTCAGCGTCGTGACCAGGGAGGACAGCGGGACCGGCACCGGGCCGCCCGCCCGCAGCGCGGCCGACATCGCCTCCGCGCCCGCCGTCTCCACGCCCCACACCCGCACTCCGGGCCGCCGCGCCCGCAGCGCCGCCGCGATGCCCGCGATCAGCCCGCCCCCGCCGATGCTGACGACGACGTCCGTCAGCTCCCCGGCGGCGTCCTCGGCCAGTTCGAGGCCGACCGTGCCCTGCCCGGCGATCACCACCGGATCGTCGAAGGGGTGGACCAGCGTCAGCCCCTCGCCCGCGAGCCGCATCCCCAGCTCGAAGGCGCTGTCCATGCCGTCGGTCAGCCGCAGCGACGCCCCGGCCTCCTCGGCGAGCGCGAGCGAACGCGCGGGCGCGGTGCGGGGCATCACCACGGTCGCCTTCACATCGAGCGCCGCCGCCATCACCGCGAGCGCGATCCCGTGGTTGCCGCCGCTGACCGCGACCACGCCCGCCGCCCGCTCCGCCTCGGTCAGCGACAGCAGCTTCGCCGCCGCCCCGCGCGCCTTGAACGAGCCGGTGCGCTGGAGCAGTTCGAGCTTGGCGGTGACCGGCACGCCGAGCAGCGCGCCGAGCCCCGGACTCGCCACCGTCGGCGTCCGCACCACGTGCGGGGCGATCCGTTCGGCCGCGGCTTCGATCTCGGATATGCCGATCAAGGTGTGCCACCCTTCCCGTTCAGCGCTGCTGCGGCTTGTGCTGGGTCAGCTCGCTCGGGCGTACGACGACCACGCCCTCGCCCCGGAGCATCAGCTGTACCGCCTCCCCGGAGCCGCCGCGCAGTATCGACCCTATCGACTGCGAGCGGTGCAGCGAGGTCTCCAGCGCCTCCGTCCAGCCGACCACCGCGTCCGTGTCGACGTACACCGGCTGCTCCGCCGAGACCGGGATGACCAGCGGATTGCCCTCGCAGACCAGCCCGAGCCGGCCGCTGCCCGCGAGCACGGTGTTGAACAGGCCGCCCGCGGTGACACCCGAGCCCTTCACCGTCCGGATCTCGTACGACAGCGACGGGTCGAAGCACAGCACATGCCGGCCGCCCACCGTGAACCGGTCGCCGGGCTCCAGCTCCACCACGAAGCAGTTCTGCGCCTCGTGCGCGAGCCACACCTCGCCCCGCCCGCGCACCGCCATCAGCGGCAGCCCCTCACCGGTCACCGCGCGCTTGAGCATGCCCCCGACGCCCTGCCCCTTGCGCTCGAAGCGCAGGTCACCGCGGTGGGCGACCATCGCGCCCTGCCGGGCGTACATCTCGCCGTCCACCGCGTACCTGAGGCACTTGGCGTTCTCGACGGACATACCGGGTTCGACGGCCGCCCGCACCAGGTGCCGGCTGGAAAAGAGATCACCCTTCATACGGGCATCCTGACCCGGCGGCACACCTTCTGCCAAGATCGACGCTCGGCGCCTACTCCTTGCCCGCCCCCTCGGGCCACCGCTTGCCCTGCTTCCCGCAGAACGCCGAATCCAGCGCACCCCCAAGCGTGTTGAGCACCTTGCCGTTGTTCGACGTGGTGGCGACGGCCGTCATGCTCCGGCCGCCGTCCTTGGTCGCGAACGCGTACGTGTAGTAGCCCTGCACCGTACCCGTGTGCCCGTACACCGAGATCCCGCAGGACAGATCGCGGCGGCGCAGCCCGAGCCCGTACGCGGTGGTGGCGTCGACCCGGTTCATCCTCTCCATCTCGGCGAGCCGCGCCGCGGACATCAGCTTCCCGCCGAGCAGCGCGCTGTAGAAGGTGTTCAGGTCCCGCGCGCTGGAGATGATCGCCCCCGCGCTCTGCGCCCACGACACCGTCTGCTCGGTGGCGTCCACCAGCGGATCGCCCGCCTTGTCGGGGGTGAGGTAGCCGTGGGCGTGCGCGCCGGGGATCGCGGTGTCGGGGTGCACGTAGAACGTGTCCCGGAGCTTCAGCGGCCCGAAGATGCGGTTCTGGTACTCGGTCCGCACCGAGTGCCCGGTGATCTTCTCGATGAGCATTCCGGCGACCACGAAGTTCGTGTTCGAGTACGAGTACGCCGCGCCGGGCGCGTTGGTGCGCGGGTGCTTCAGGGACAGCGCCACCAACTCGCGGTAGCTGAACACCTTGTTGCGGACCGCCTCGAAGCCGGGGACGCTGTCGGCGAACATGTCGTTCGTGAAGTCGTACAGCCCGCTGCGGTGGCCGAGCACCTGGCGCACCGTGATCCGGTCGTCCGGCAGCAGCCCCGGCAGATAGCGGTTCACCGGCGCGTCCAGCTCCAGTCGGTGCTCGTCCACGAGTTGCAGCAGGACGACCGCCGAGAAGGACTTGGTGACGCTGCCGACGCGGAACCGGTCGCCCGCGTCCATGGCCCGCCGGGTGCCGCGGTCGGCGTACCCGTAGGTCGTCCGGTACACCGTGCCGTGGTCGTCGATCCGGGCCAGCGCGCCCGGCGCGCCCTGGGCCACCGCCGACCGCAGCACCGCGGTCAGACCCGCCGTGTCGGGCGCCGCGAGCCCGTCCGCCGCGGCCGACTTCACCACCGGGACCGCGAGCAGCGACAGCGCGACCGCTCCGAGGACCGCGCTCCTGCTCACCGTGGCTGACACCATCCGGCACCCACTCCCATCCGTACGACTGTCGATGCGACATCGGTCACATTCAGGCCTGGGAACCTAGGGGATCGGGACCACGTCTCCACAGCCGACACACAGTTGGTCATTTCCCGATCACTCTCTGGCGCTCATTTGCAAAGGATTGCCATAGAAGATCGCGAAATGGATCATTCCTGGTTTACGTGCTCATGACTGATCCGTAAGGGTGAGCCTTCGGGGCCCGACCAGCCCCGTGGCGCCGAAGCGCGCCATGTCACAGGGCGGTTGACGGTTCGCGCCGCCCTTCACAGAAGGAACCCTGATCAGATTGCGTAAACCGCACATACGCTCAGTGGCGGTCGCCGTCGCGGTGGCGACGGCCGCCACGGGCCTGGCCGGCACGGCCTTCGCGGGACCCACGACGGGGGAGGCGCGCTCCGTCGCGTCCGTCACCGACAGCGCCGCCGTGGTGACCGCGGCCCGTGCCGCGGCCTTCGCGCACGCGTCCGCGACCGGCGTGTCCACGGGTGACGAACTCCAGGCCCAGGACGTCATGCTGGACCCCGAGGGCGCCCGGCACGTCCGCTTCGAGCGCACCCACAACGGCCTGCCGGTGCTCGGCGGCGACCTCGTGGTCCACCTCGACCACAAGCTCGCCTACACGGGCGTGACCCGTGCCGCCGACCAGACCGTCAAGCCGGCCGCCGCCGCCAAGGCCAAGCTGACCGCCCATCAGGCCGCCGCCAAGGCCGCGCAGGCGGCCAAGGGCGAGGCGGGCACCGCCCAGCTCGTCGTGGACGCCCGCGACGGCGCCTCCGCGCTCGCCTACCAGGTCACCGTGACCGACCAGGACGGCACCAGCACCGTCGTGGTCGACGCCGTCACCGGCAAGGTGCGCAGCAACACGCCCGACAGCGACCAGTTCCTGTCGCCGAAGCTCGTCAAGAGCCTCCAGCGGCAGGGCGTGACGGCCACCCCGAGCACGGGTGCCGCCCGCGCCGCCGCCCTCGGCCGCGCCGACGCCCCCACCGGCGTCAAGTCGGCCTACCCGTCCGCCGCGAACGGCACCGGCAAGACCCTCTACGACGGCAGCGTCGGTCTCACCACCACGCAGACCTCGCGCGGCCACTACCAGCTCGCCGACCCGAGCCGGTACGGCACCGAGGTGCGCGACGCCAAGGGCAAGACCACGGAGAGCTTCGGCGCCGGCACGAAGTTCACCGCCACCACCAACGTGTGGGGCAACGGCACGACCGCCAACCGGGCCAGCGCCGCCGCCGACGCCCAGTACGGCATCACCAAGACGCTGGACTTCTACAAGAAGACGTTCGGCCGCAAGGGCATCGCCGGCAACGGCAAGGCCGCCCACGGCCTGGTGCACTGGGGCAGCAAGGTCGCCAACGCCTTCTGGGACCCGACCTGCACCTGCATGCTCTACGGCGACGGTGACGGGCGGACCTTCAAGAAGCCGCTGGTCGTCCTCGACGTCACCGGTCACGAGCTGACCCACGGCGTGGTGGACGCGACCGCCAAGCTGGAGCCGACCTACGTCGACTCCGACGGCAACCAGTTCGGCGAGCCGGGCGCGCTCAACGAGTCGCTGGCGGACATCTTCGGCTCCAACGTCGAGTTCTACGCCAACAACAAGCAGGACAAGCCCGACTACCTGATCGGCGAGAAGCTGGGCCTGTCGCAGAAGTTCCTGCGCCGCCTGGACCACCCCTCGCTGGACAAGCTCGAAGGCACGATCGACTACTGGTCGCCGGCCGCCTACGACACCGAGGTGCACGCCGGTTCCGGTGTCTCCTCGCACGCCTACTACCTCCTCGCGGAGGGCAGCGGCAAGAAGACGATCAACGGCGTGGCATACGACTCGCCGACGTACAACAAGTCCACGGTGAAGGGCATCGGCCGCACCAAGGCCACCGCCATCTTCTACCGTGCGCTGACCCGCTACATGGTCTCCACCACCGACTTCCACGACGCGCGCGTCGCGACGCTCCAGGCAGCCAAGGACCTGTACGGCGCGAACAGCACCGAGTACAAGACGGTGAACCAGGCGTGGGCGGCGGTCAATGTGACCGCCGCGAACACGCCGGCCGCCAGGCACTGACGGCCCCGCGCACGACCGGATGCCCCGCCCCCGCGCGGGGCATCCGCATGTCCGGGCCCGTGCGGGGCAACCGGACCGTCCGGCGCCGCCGGCGCCGAGGACGAGGACGAGCGGACGAGGAGGACCCCCGGATGACCACCCGCCGAGGTGCGGAGCCGTCCCCGCGGCGGGACCATGACGTGCGTGGGATACGCGGGTACGGCCGCGGGCATCCGGCCGGGTTCCGATGGGCCGGGCGCCTCGTGAACGGCCGGACCGGGCGCGGCCTGTGCCTCGCCGCCGCCCTGCTGACGGCCGCCGCCTGCCAAGCCGGGCCCGCCCGCCAGTCGGTGGGCCTGTCCGGCGCCCCCAGCCGGCCCTCCGGCGTGCTCACCTGGGCGGCGAGCGCCGAACGCCTGGGCGTGGGCGTACCCGGCGCGCAGTACCGGATGATCGTGCACACCAGCGTCGGCGGCAGCGCACCGCGGATCCGCTTCACCAACGCCTTCGGCGACCACCCGCTGACCCTCGACCACGTCTACGCCGGCCTGCGCGCCCGCGGCGCCGCCCTGCGCCCCGGCGGCAACCACGTCGTCACCTTCGGCGGCGCCCACCGCGTCACGGTCCCCGCCGGCTCCGTCGCCTGGAGCGACCCGCTGCCCGGCCGGGTGCCCGCCGGCGCCGACCTCGCGGTGAGCCTGCGCACCCCCGGCGCCGCGGGACCGGCCAGCGGCCACCAGCTGGCCCTCCAGACCTCGTACACGGGGCTGGGTGGCGACCTCACCGCCGGGGACGGTGGTACCCGCTGGACGGGTACCACCGGCTCCTGGTGGTACCTCGACGCCGTCGCCGTACGCCCCGACCGCCCGGCCACCGGTGCCGTGGCCGCGCTCGGCGACTCCCTCACCGACGGCCGGCACTCCACCCCCGACCGCAACCGCCGCTGGCCCGACTACCTGGCCCGGCGCCTGCACACGGCCCGCGGCGCCCTCCAGGGCGTGGCCGACGAGGGCATATCGGGCGACAAGCTGCTCACCGACGGCGCCGGGGACGGCGCCGGGCAGAGCATCGGACACCGCCTGGACCGGGACGTGCTGTCCCAGCCCGGTGTGCGCACCGTCGTCCTCTTGGCGGGCGTCAACGACCTCAAGGACCACACCGGCGTCACCGCGGCCCGACTGATCGCCGGATACCGGCAGTTGGCGCACCGGGCGCACGCGGCGCACCTGTGCGTGATGGCCGCCACCATCACCCCGTTCAAGGGCTGGCCGGAGTGGGACCGCGAGGCCGACGCCGTGCGCCGCGAGGTCAACGACTACCTGCGCACGCGCGGGGAGTTCGACGCCGTCGCCGACTTCGACCGGGCCCTGCGCGACCCCCGCGACCCCGCCCGCCTGCGACCCCGGTACGACGGCGGCGACCATCTGCACCCGGACGACCGGGGCATGCGCGCCCTCGCCGACGCCGTCGACCTGAAGCGCCTCGACTGCGCGCGCTGACTCCCGCCGGGTCCGCTCCGAGGGCCGGGGTACGCGTGGGGCGCGCGGTGCCCGATAGTGGGCAGCAGCGGCACGAACGGTCGGCACCACGAGGAGGCCACGGATGACACGGGCGATCACGGCAGGTCTCGACGGCACGGAGGAGTCCCTGGCCGCGTTGGACTGGGCGGCCAGGGAGGCCGTGCGCCGGGGGCTGCCCCTGCGGGTCCTGCACGCCTGGCGCCACGCGGAGAGGGTCGCCGGGGCCGGCCGGGACACCCAGCGCGGGTGGGTCGAGCAGGGCGTCGCGCAGGCGGTGCGCCAGGTCGCCGGGCGGCATCCAAAGCTCACGGTGAGCGTCGACGTGGTCGAGGAGGACGCCGTGCAGGCGCTGGGCCGCGCGGCCCGCGACGCGGAGCTGCTGGTCCTGGGCTCGCGCGGGCACGGGCCGGTCGTCGGCTTCCTGCTTGGCTCGGTGGGACAGCACGTCATCGCGGAGGTCACCCGGCCCGTGGTGCTGGTGCGCGCCGGCGACCGCGCCGCCCTGGAGGCCGCCGGACGCGAGGTGGTGGTCGGCCAGCAGGGCGACGCCGGGGACAGCGCCGCCGCGCTGCGCTTCGCCTTCGAGACGGCCGCGGCCCGCGGCGCCACCGTTCGTGCCGTGCGGGCCTGGACCCTGCCCCCGGTCTTCGCCTACAGCCCCGGCTCGCTCAGGCTGCTGGACGAGGCCGGGGGCCTGGAGCCGTACGAGAAGCAGGCGCTGGCCGACGCGCTGCGGCCCTGGCGCGAGCGGTTCCCCGCGGTGCCGGTGGCGGAGCAGGTGGAGATGGGCAGCGCCGGGCAGGTGCTGCTGTCGCTCGCCGGCCGCGCCCAGCTGATGGTCGTCGGCCGCCGGGCCCACCGCACCGCCGTCGGCGCCCGCATCGGCTCGGTCGCGCACGGGGTGCTGCACCACGCGGACTGCCCGGTGGCGGTGGTCCCGCACGACTGACCGGCCTCAACTCCGGGCAGGCGTACGGTACTTACGGCCTGCCCGGTCCCGAGCCTGTTCGGCGGCGGCGCGCACCGCGCCCCGGTGGACCGGGCCGTGGCCGGGCAGCAGGGTGTCGCCGTCCAGGCCGGCGATCACGTCCAGGGAGGCCAGCACCTCGCCGCGCTCGTGGTGGAAGAAGCAGGGCAGCAGCTGCGGCCCCTTGACGCGGGACACGGCGTGCCCGCTGACCAGGGCGTCGCCGGAGATCACGATGCCGGCCTCGGGCAGGTGGTAGACGCAGTGCCCGTCGGTGTGGCCGGGGGTGTGCACGGGCACCGGGCGGCCCGGCAGATCGAGCGCGCCCGCGCCGGGGAACGGCTCGGGCGCGGTCACCGGGTGCTGTTCCATGCCGCCGACCTTGATGACGTGCGCGGCCCAGGGCAGCATGCCCGGCCGCCAGGCGTTGCGGACCACGTCGCCGAGAGTGGCCTGGTGCAGGAACTCCCGCCGGGCGTGCGGGACTTCGGCCGGATGCAGGTAGACGGGCGTGCCGTGCGTGGCACGCAGGTACTCGGCGGAGCCCAGGTGGTCGTTGTGCGCGTGGGTGATCAGCACGGCGGAGACCGCCTCGGGCGAACCGCCCACCGCCGCGAGGGATTCCAGGATCCCCGGACGGTCGCCGGGATACCCGGTGTCGATCAGGGTGAGGTCGCTCCCGTCCTTCAGGATCACCCAGTTGACGTTGTTGCCGTGCACCAGGTAGGTGCCGTCGGCGACTTGGTGTACCTCTGCCCGCATGGTCTCTCCGCGCCCGAGTGCCAGTGATCGTCGGGAGGACAGCCAATCAGATCGTTCACCGGGGGGCCGCAAGGGGGTGGGATGCCTCAGCGCACGCCGTGCGGCCGGAACTGGATGCTGATCCGGGGTCCCGCCGCCCGCGCCGTCTTGGGCACGCAGTGCTCCCAGGTGCGCTGGCAGGAGCCGCCCATCACGATCAGATCGCCGTGCCCGAGCGGCCGCCGTACCGTTTCGCCACCCCCGCCGGCCGGGCGCAGCAGCAGATCGCGGGGCTCGCCCACGGAGAGGATCGCGACCATGGTGTCCTGCCGGGCGCCCCTGCCGATCCGGTCGCCGTGCCAGGCCACGCTGTCCCGGCCGTCGCGGTAGAAGCACAGCCCGGCGGTGGCGAACGGCTCGCCCAGCTCCTCGGCGTAGTGCCGGGACAGAGCGGCACGGGCCTCGTCCAGGACCGGGTGGGGGAGGGGGTCCGCGGCGCCGTAGAAGGCGAGCAGGCGGGGTACGGCGACCACGTTGTCGTACATCTTGCGTTGCTCGGCGCGCCAGGGGACCTCCGCCGCGAGCCGTTCGAACAGGGCGTCGGCGCCGGTCAGCCAGCCCGGCAGGACGTCGATCCAGGCACCGGCGCCGAGCACGGTGCGGCGCAGGCCGCCGAGGGGGCCCAGGCGCAGCTCGTCGGTCTGGTCGAACAGGGAGCCCTGGAGGTGCGTGGCCATGAGGCCAGCGTACTCCTTATTCGAAAAGCCGTTCTAATACGATCATCGGCTCACAAGCCGGGGCTGGCTCCTCTTTCGATACATCGGTGTATCGGATACATTCCCGTATCGAACGGAGGTGCCGTCATGCGGGAGACCGCCAAACGCGTCACCCGGCGCCGGGCGGAGACCCGCGCCCGGCTGCTGGACGCCGCGTTCCGGGTGTTCGCGGCCAAGGGGTTCGGACGGGTCTCCATCGAGGAGGTCTGCGAGGCCGCCGGGTACAGCCGGGGCGCCTTCTACTCCAACTTCGCCACCCTGGACGAGCTGTTCTTCGCCCTCTACCAGGAGCGCGCCGACCTCATCGCCGCCCAGGTCGCAAACGCCCTCGCCGAGGACGGCCCCGAGCTGGACGTACCGGCCGCCGTGGACCGCGTCACCGAGGTGCTGCTGCTCGACGTGGACTGGCTGCTGGTGAAGACCGACTTCCTGGTGCACGCGGCCCGTGACCCGCGGGTCGCCCGCGTCCTGCTCGGCCATCGCGCCCGGCTCCGGGAGGCCGTCGCCGACCGCCTCTTCCGGGCCCGCGGCCACACCGCGCTGCCCGCCGTGCTCGGCGACACGGCCGGCGCCGCGCACGCCGTCGTCGCGGCGTACGACGGCGTCACCACCCAGCTCCTGCTGGACAAGGACGTCGGACACGCCCGTCGCTGGCTCAAGCAGCTGCTCACCGCGCTGCTCACGGACGGCACCGCCCCCGCCACCTCCACCCACTGAGGAAGGACCCCCACGCCATGGACGCGGACGTCATCGTCGTCGGAGCGGGCCTCGCCGGCCTGGTCGCCGCCCACGAACTCACCCGCCGGGGACGCCGGGTGGCCCTCGTCGACCAGGAGAACGCCGCCAACCTCGGCGGCCAGGCGTACTGGTCCTTCGGCGGCCTCTTCCTCGTGGACTCGCCCGAACAGCGCCGCATCGGCATCAAGGACTCCCTCGACCTGGCCTGGAGCGACTGGCGCGGCAGCGCGCGGTTCGACCGGACCGAGGACGAGGACTCCTGGGCGGTGCGCTGGGCCCGCGCCTACGTGGAGTTCGCGGCCGGCGAGAAGCGGTCCTGGCTCCAGGGACACGGCATCGAACTGCTGCCCACCGTCGGCTGGGCCGAGCGCGGCGACCTCAGGGCCGACGGGCACGGCAACTCCGTGCCCCGCTTCCACATCGCCTGGGGCACCGGCACCGGAGTGGTCGAGCCCTTCGTCCGGTATGCCCGGCAGGCCGCCCGCGACGGACTGCTCGCCTTCCACCACCGCCACCGGGTGGACGAGCTGGTCATCGAGGACGGCACCGCCCGCGGCGTGCGCGGCACCCTGCTCGCCGCCGACGACTCCCCGCGCGGCGTCGCCTCCAGCCGCGAGCGCGCCGGCGACTTCGAACTCACCGCCCAGGCCGTCGTCCTCACCACCGGCGGCATCGGCGCCGACCACGACATCGTGCGCCGCTACTGGCCCGCGCGGCTCGGCACACCCCCCGCCCGGATGGTCACCGGCGTCCCCGCCCATGTGGACGGCCGGATGCTCGACATTAGCGCGGCGGCCGGCGTACGCCTGGTCAACCGGGACCGGATGTGGCACTACACCGAGGGACTCCAGAACTGGGACCCGATCTGGCCCGGCCACGGCATCCGCATCCTGCCCGGCCCCTCCGCCATCTGGCTGGACGCCCTCGGCCGCCGGCTGCCCGACCCCTGCCTGCCCGGCTACGACACCCTCGGCACGCTCAAGTACCTGCGCACCACCGAGGACATCGCGGGCTACGACCACTCCTGGTTCATCCTCACCCGGAAGATCATCGAGAAGGAGTTCGCGCTCTCCGGCTCCGAGCAGAACCCCGACATCACGGCCAGGGACCGCAAGGCGGTGGTGCGCGCCCGCGTCCTCGGCAAGGGCGCGCCCGCACCGGTCCGGGCATTCCTCGACAAGGGCGCCGACTTCGTCACCGCGGACAGCCTGGAGCGGCTGGTCGAGAAGATGAACCGCCTCGCCGGACAGCCGCTGCTGGACCCGGCCGGGGTGCGCCGCCAGATCGAGGCCCGCGACCTCCAGATCGCCAACCCCTACAGCAAGGACTCCCAGATCCAGGGCATCCGCAACGCCCGCCGCTACCTCGGCGACCGGCTCGGCCGGGTGGCCGCGCCGCACCGCCTGCTGGACCCGGCCGCCGGCCCGCTGATCGGCGTACGGATGCATGTGCTGACCCGCAAGACGCTCGGCGGCATCCAGACCGACCTCGACTCGCGCGCCCTCTGCGCCGGCGGCGCGCCGATCGAGGGGCTGTACGCGGCCGGCGAGGTGGCCGGGTTCGGCGGCGGCGGGGTGCACGGCTACAACTCCCTGGAGGGCACCTTCCTCGGCGGCTGCCTCTTCTCGGGCCGCGCCGCGGGCCGGCACGCGGCCCGGCACACCGGCTGACCTCAGCCGCCGAGCAGCTCCAGGAGCACCTGGGCGTGGCTGCGCTCCGGGGACTTCGCCGCCGTCAGCAGCGTCACCGGGCCCTCGCGGACCGACTCCCGCAGGCCGTCGAGCAGCCCGGCGGCCTCGGGGGCGGCCAGCTCCGCCTCGTACCGGGCGCGGAACTCGTCGTACGGCCCGCCGCCGTGGAACCAGGCGCGCAGCTCCGCCGAGGGGGTGAGCCCCTTGGGCCACTCGTCCACGTGCGCCGCCTCCTTGGCCACACCGCGCGGCCACAGCCGGTCGACCAGCACCCGCAGCCCGTCGCCGGACTCGGGCGGTTCGTAGATCCGGCGCACCCGCACGCTCACGATCGGGCCCTTCCTTCGCGACAGCGGCCACTTTCCGCGAGCGTACTGCGGGCAGGGGCAGGATGCCGGTCGGCGGTCCGGCCCCGACCACCCTCGGCCGGCCGGAACGACAAGAGGGGAAAGAGGGGAGACCCGAGGACACCGGCGCCTCTAGTCTGTGGGCCAGTCGATCAGCAGCCACCTCCGAGGAGCGCACGTGACGTCACCCCGCAGACAGCCCGCACGCCGTCGTACCACGGTCCTCGGCCGCAGGGCGGTGCTCGCCACCGTGCCCGTCGCCGTGGCAGCGCTCGTCGGTGCCGCCGGACCGGCCGGCGCGGGCACCACCGGCGCGGCCGGCGCGGGCGACCCGTACTTCCCGCTCAGCGGCAACGGCGGCTACCACGTGCGCCATTACGGCCTCACACTGAGCTACCACAGCGGCGGCCGACTGGACGGCACCGCGGTCCTCACCGCCCGCGCCACCCAGCCGCTCACCCGCTTCGACCTCGACCTCTCGGGGCTGACGGTCGACGGCGTCACGGTCGACCGCGCCGCCGCGGGCGTCAAGCGCTCCGGGCAGGAACTCGTCGTCACCCCGCGCCACGCCCTGCGCACCGGCCAGGACTTCGAGGTCACCGTCGCCTACCACGGCACCCCCAAGCCCGTCACCGACCCCGACGGCTCGGCGGACGGCTGGATCCCCACCGACGACGGCGCGTTCGTCGCGGGCGAGCCGCAGGGCGCGATGACGTGGTTCCCGGCCAACGCCCACCCCAAGGACAAGTCGTCGTACGACTTCACGATCACCGTGCCCCGGGGCCGCACCGCCGTCGCCAACGGCGCCCTGCTCGGACAGCGCACCGCCCAGGGCCGGACCACCTTCCGCTGGCGCGAGACCCAGCCCATGGCCGCCTACCTCGCCACCGCCACCATCGGCACCTTCCAGGTCACGCAGTACACCACCCGCGACGGCATCCGGGTCTACAACGCCGTCGATCCCCGCGAGGCCAGGGCCGCGGCCCCGGTGCTCGAAAAACTCCCCTCGGTCCTGGAGTGGGAGAGCAAGCTGTTCGGGCCCTACCCGTTCAGGTCCGCAGGCGCCATCGTGGACCACGCGGACGTCGGCTACGCCCTGGAGACGCAGACCCGCCCGCTCTACGACTCCGCGCCCGACATCGACACCCTCGTGCACGAGAGCGCCCACCAGTGGTTCGGCGACTCGGTGTCGCTGACCTCCTGGAAGGACATCTGGCTCAACGAGGGCTTCGCCACCTACGCCGAGTGGCTCTACGAGGAGCAGCACGGCGGCGCCAGCGCCCAGCAGACCTTCGACGGCCTCTACGCCCGCCCGGCGGGCAACGACCTGTGGGCCTACCCGCCCGGCGACCCGGGCAGCGGCGCGAACATCTTCGGCACCCCGGTCTACGACCGCGGCGCCATGGCCCTGCACGAGCTGCGCAAGGCGGTCGGCGACCGGACATTCTTCGCGATCCTGCGCGCCTGGGCCGCCGGACACCGCGACGGACACGGCACCACCGCGCAGTTCGTCCGGCTCGCCGAGCAGAAGTCCGGCAAGCCGCTGGACTCCCTGTTCCACACCTGGCTGTTCACGAAGGGCAAGCCCAAGAAGGCCTGAATTCTTACCGATTCCACATAACCGTCCGCCAAGCTCGACAGCATGATCAACCGCAGAACCGCTCTCTCCCTCCTCGCCTCCCCGCTGCTGCTCACCGGCTGCGGCGCGAGCGGCGGGGAGGCCGGGCGCCGGACGCGGCCCACCCGGCCCGCGCCCGCGTCCGGCACCACCTCGCAGGCCGAACAGGCCGCTCGGGGCATACCCGGACTCGGGCCCACCCGGTCCGCGGCGATACCGGAGCAGTGCACCCAGGCCGTCGTCGCCACCGGGCGCGGTCCCAACTCCCCCCAGTGCACGGTCGTCCTGCACCAGCGCACCGCCGACGGCTGGCAGGCGGGCCCGAGCTGGCCCGCGCACAACGCACTGCGCGGCTGGAGCGCCCACCACATGCTGGGCGACCTGCGCTCCCCGCTCGGCGTGTACACCCTCTCCGACGCCGGGGGCCTGCTGCCCGACCCCGGCAGCAAGCTGCCGTACCACCAGTCCGCCGGATTCCACTCGCCCGGCACCGGCTTCGAGGGCGAGCCCCTGGACGGCTGCTTCGACTACGTCATCGCCATCGACTACAACCGCAAGCCCGGCACCTCCCCGCTGGACTGGACCCGCCCCCTCGGCGCCAGACGCGGCGGCGGAGTCTGGCTGCACGTCGACCACGGCGGCCCCACCCACGGCTGCGTCAGCGTCTCCAAGGCGCACATGAAGGACCTGCTGCGCACCCTCGACCCGGCCCGGCACCCGGTCGTCGCCATGGGGTACGCCGACTGGCTCGCCGCCTGAGCCGTCTAGGATCCGCAACCGTGTGCGCACATGTGCTGGTCGCCGAGGACGACGAGAAACAGGCCGAACTGATCCGCCGCTCCCTGCTGGCCGAGGGTCACACCGCGACGGTGGTGCACGACGGCGCGGCGGCGCTCGCCACCGCCCGCCGGCTGCGGCCCGATCTCCTCGTCCTCGACCTGATGCTGCCGGTCCTGGACGGCTTCGGCGTCTGCCGCGAACTGCGCGGCGAAGGCGGTGAACTGGACGTCCCCGTGGTGATGCTGACCGCCCGCTCCGGCGAGGACGATCTGCTGCTCGGCCTCGAACTGGGCGCCGACGACTACCTCACCAAGCCGTACAGCCCGCGCGAGCTGATGGCCCGCATCCGGACGGTGCTGCGCCGCAGCGGGCGGGGCACCGGCGCCCGCGGCGAGGACCCGGTGGTGCGGGCCGCCGGGCTCAGCGTCGATCCCGGACGGCACCAAGTACGCTGCGACGGCGTGCCGGTGGACGTCACCCCGGCCGAGTTCCAGATCCTGCTGGCGATGGCGGCCGAGCCGGACCGCGTGTTCACCCGGCGCCAACTCCTGCACCGCACCCGCGGCTTCGACCGGTCCTCCACCGAACGGGCCGTCGACGTCCACATCATGAACCTGCGCCGCAAGATAGAGGCCGACTCCCGGCGTCCGGTACGGCTGCTCACCGTGTTCGGCGTGGGCTACAAGCTCAGCGGCCGGCTGTGAGACCCCGCACGCGGCAGGGCGCCCGGCGCCGGATCCCGCTGCGCAAGCGGCTCCTGGTCCGGCTGCTGTCCGTCTCCGCCCTGATCGCCGTCTGCTCGGTGGCGGCCACCGCCTGGCTCGCGGTGACCACCACCACCAGCGCCCTCAAGGAGGAACAGGGCCAGGACCTGGCCGCCGACAACAGCATCCTCGCCCAGCTCAGCGGATACGCGGCCACCCACTCCGACTGGTCCGGCGTCCAGCGCTCGGTGCGGGAACTGGCCGCGCGGACCGGCCGCCGGATCGCCCTCACCACCCCCGACCGGACCCTCGTCGCGGACTCCGCGCCGCGCGGCACCCCGCTGCCGCCCCGGCCCGCCGCGAGCGTCGACCCGCTGCGCACCGACACCTACAGCGAGACCGGCGCCCAGCTCGGCGGCATCGACCCGCGCGCCGTCGGCCCCTACCGGCTGCCCGCGAAGGAACGCGCAGGACTGGATGCCCTGGCCGCCCGCAGCAAGCGGTGCTACGCCCGCTACGGCCTCCGGCTCACCACCCGGCGCACCCCCAGCGGACGCCCCCTGCTCACCGGCTCCGACGGCACCGACCCGTCCGGCTACGGCGTGCCGGCATGCGAGGACGCCCGGCTGCGCGCGGCCACGCCCACCGAGACCCGCGCCCTGGACACGCTGTCCGGGCTCGCCCGCCCCTGTCTGCGGCAGGCGGGCCTCGACGTCGGCGACGGCCCCCTCTTCCTCGCCGTCGATCCGGGCAGCAAGGACCACTTCGGCGGTGGCCCCCTGCTCCCCAAGCTCGCGGGCCAGGACAAGGACGCGAGCGCGCGCTCGGCCCAGAACTGTGTGCTCAGCGCCCGCCGCGCCCAACTGGAGCCCTATGTCGCCCCGGCCGCCGACCTGTTCCTCGGCATCGGCGACCAGAGCCCCGCCCGCTTCGACATCTCCCCGGCGAACAAGTCCAAGGTGGTCTCCGCTGCCGGACTGGTCCTCGCCGTCACCGTCGCGGCGGGCGCCGCCGTCGCCATCCGGCTGGTACGGCCGCTGCGCGCGCTGACCGAGGCCGCCCAGGCGCCGCCCGAGCAGCACGTCAGGGTGCCGGTGACCACGCACGACGAGACCGGCATCCTCGCCGAGGCGTTCAACGAACTCACCGAGCGCCGCGAGCGCCTGGAGGCCCAGCGCAAGGCCATGGTCAGCGACATCGCGCACGAACTGCGCAGCCCGCTCACCAACATCCGCGGCTGGCTGGAGGTGATGCGCGACGGCGTCGTCGAGCCTGATCCGGGCCTGCTGGACTCCCTGCACGAGGAGGCGCTCGTCCTCCAGCGGATCATCGACGACCTCCAGGACCTCGCCGCCGCCGACGCGGGCACCCTGCGCCTGCACCGTGAACCGCTGTCCGCCGCCGAGCTGTTCGGGCAGGTCGCCGCCGCCCACCGGGTGGCCGCCGACGCGGCCGGGGTCGCGCTGGTGACCGGGGCCGGGCCCGCGGTCTGGCTGGACGCCGACCCGGTACGGATGCGGCAGGTGCTCGGCAACCTCGTCTCCAACGCGCTGCGGCACACCCCGGCCGGCGGCACCGTCACCCTCGAAGCCCGCCGGGACGGCGCCGACGCCGTGCTCACCGTCGCCGACACCGGCTCCGGCATCGCCGCCGGGGATCTGCCGCATGTCTTCGAACGTTTCTGGCGCGCCGAGAAGTCCCGCAGCCGCCGCACGGGAGGCAGCGGCCTCGGCCTCCCGATCGTCCGCCAGCTGCTCGCCGCGCACGGCGGCACGGCGCGGGCCACGAGCGAGCCCGGCGCGGGCGCGGTGTTCACCCTGCGGCTGCCCGCGACGGAGGCGCCGGGGGAGGGGCCGTGGGCCGGGGAGCCGTAGCAAGGAGAGCCGCAGAGGGGGAGCCATGGCGCCGGAATCCGGTGGCCCGGTTCCGGGGGTGCGCCCTGGGTACTCCGGGGGCCATGAGAACACCGGACTGCCTGCCGACCGTGACCACGCCGGCCGAGGCGCGCCCTGGTCGCCCGGCACCGCGGCCTGTACGTGCGCTGGTCCAAGGGCCCCGGCGTCGATCTCGCGGCGGTCTCCAGCACCGACGAGCTGACCGGCGTCCCGCTGCCGGGCCTGTCCGCCGGCCCCCTGGACGTGGCGCAGTGGCGGGGCGACCGCTCGCCGGAACTGTGGGCGGCCCGCCGCCTGTACGACTACGCGCACCTCCCAGTGGGGGACGCTGCGGCGCGGTGGCCGCTGAACCCGCGCCGGTTCAGCCCGAGCGCGGGTGGGAGCGGGCCCGGCGGCGCAGCTTGCGGCGCTCCAGTTCGGTGGTGCCGCCCCAGACGCCTATGGCCTGTCCGGTGTCCAACGCCCAGTCCAGGCACTGCTCTCGGACCGGGCAGCGGGCGCAGACCACCTTGGCCCGCTCGGCCTGCACCTGGGCGGGGCCGGTGGTGCCGATGGGGAAGAAGAGATCGGGGTCCTCGTAACGGCAGGCGGCGTGTTCGCGCCAGTTCTCCATGGGAAGTCTCCCGGTCGGATCGGAGTCGTCCGCGTCGGGGCGGACGCGTGTCTCGGAAGCGGGTGACCGGTCGGCGCGGCATGAAACGGCGCGCGCCGACAAGAGGGCGGAATCCGGCCGTGCCGCAACGGAGTTCGGCCACTCTTCGGCCGCCCCGGACCTCAGCCGCGCAGCGCCTTCGCCGCCGTCGCCGTCACCGCCTCGGCCAGCGCGGCCAGCGCGGGGGAGTCGAGCTTCCACTGCTGCCAGTACAGGGTGACGTCCATCCACTCGCCGGGCGCCAGCAGGCCCAGCCGGCCGTCGGCCAGCAGGGGATGGGCCTGCACCTCCGGGACCATGCCCCAGCCGAGGCCCGCGGCCACGGCGTCGAGGAAGCCCTCCGAGGTGGGCACGTAGTGGCGCAGCGGGGCCGCCGAGACACCGCCCAGCCGGCGGACATAGCCGTCCTGGAAGTCGTCCTTGCGGTCGAAGACCACCACGGGCGCCGCGGCGAGGGCGTCGAGCAGCGGGCGCCCGGCGACCCGGTTGCGGGCGAACTCCGGTTCCGCGACGGGGAGATAGCGCATCCGGCCGAGGGGACGGGCCGTGCAGCCGGGCACCGGCTCGGGCGAGGAGGTCACCGCCGCCATCACCCGGCCCTCGCGCAGCAGCACCGCCGTATGACCCTCGTCCTCGCGGTGCAGCTCGAAGCAGAGCCCCGGCACCCGGCTCAGCGCGGGCAGGAACCAGGTCGCCAGCGAGTCCGCGTTCACCGCGACCGACACGCGGGTGGGTTCACCGGCGCCACTGAGCCCCAGCTCGCCCCACGCGTCCCGCTCCAGCCGGGCGAGCTGGCGGGCGTAGCGCACCAGCACCGCGCCCGACTCCGTGGGCCGGACCGGCTTGGTGCGCTGGAGCAGCACCCGCCCGGTGCGCTGTTCGAGCGCCTTGACGCGCTGGCTGACCGCCGACGGCGTCACGTGCAGGGCGGCGGCCGCGGCGTCGAAGGTGCCCTCGTCCACCACCGCGAGCAGTGTCCGCACCTGGTCCAGGGGAAGGTCCATCACGAGCGCTAAAGATACGTAAGAATCTTTAGCTGTACTTGAGAGGCCTGGTCTCCTTAGCTTCGGTCCATGAACCACACCGCCCTGACCGCCGCGGCCGCCGGCTTCGGCACCGGCCTGTCCCTGATCGTCGCCATCGGCGCCCAGAACGCCTTCGTCCTGCGCCAGGGGGTGCGCCGGGACGCCGTACTCGCCGTGGTCGGCATCTGCGCCCTGTCCGACGCGGTGCTCATCGCGCTCGGCGTGGGCGGCGTCGGCGCGCTCGTGGTGGCCTGGCCGGGCCTGGTCAGGGCGGTCGGCGTCGTCGGCGGCGTCTTCCTGCTCTGCTACGGCGCGCTGGCCGCCCGCCGGGTCGTACGGCCGGCCGGGACCGGACTGACCGCGCGGGGCGAGGCGGCCGGGTCCCGGCGCCGCGCGGTGCTCACCTGCCTCGCGATGACCTGGCTCAATCCGCACGTCTACCTGGACACCGTGTTCCTGCTCGGCTCGCTCGCCGCCGACCGGGGCCCGCTGCGCTGGACGTTCGGGCTCGGGGCCGCGCTCGCCAGCCTGTGCTGGTTCACCGCACTCGGCTTCGGCGCCCGGCTGCTCGGCCGCTTTCTGGCCCGGCCCGGCGCCTGGCGGGTCCTGGACGGCCTGGTCGCCCTCACCATGCTCGTGCTGGGCGGCTCGCTGCTCGCCGGAGCCTGACAGCGGTCCGCGGGACCGAACCAATGCGTCGCCGGTGCGATGACAGAAACCGTTCGCCGCCGGTGCGATGAGATAGTTAGGCTCTCGAATCGAAAAGATGTAACGAGCAACCAGGACATCCGTGAACACCAGCGAGAGCAGTACCGTGACCGGCGACGAGGCCCCCGAGGCCGCCCCCGCGCCCCACCGCGGCTGGCGCCGCTGGGCGATGGACACCCGCCCGCTGCGCATCCCCGCCTACCGGCGCCTGTGGTCCTCCACCATCGTCACCTCCGTCGGCAGCCAGCTGACCGCCGTCGCCGTACCCAAGCAGATCTACGACATCACGCACTCCTCCGCCTGGGTCGGCTACGCCAGCCTCGCCGGGCTCGTGCCCATGGTGGTGTTCGCGCTGTGGGGCGGCGCGGTCGCGGACACCGTGGACCGGCGCAAGCTGCTGCTGTGGACCAACATCGGGATCGCGGTGACCTCGCTGCTGTTCTGGGCGCAGGCCGTGACCGGGCTGGACTCCGTCGTCGTCCTGATGGTGCTGCTCGCGCTCCAGCAGGCGTTCTTCGGCCTCAACTCCCCGGCCCGCAACGCCTCCATCGCCCGCCTGGTCCCGGCCGGAGAGCTGCCCGCGGCCAACGCGCTCAGCTCCACCGTGATGCAGACCGGCCTGGTCGCGGGCCCGCTGCTCGCCGGTGTGCTCATCCCGGTCATCGGCCTGCCCGAGCTGTACCTCGTCGACGCCCTCGCGCTGTGCGTCACCGTGTGGGCCGTCTTCCGGCTGCCCGCGCTGCCCCCGCTCGGCGACGCCCCCGCGCGCCGCGCCGGGGTGCGCGAGATAGCCGAAGGCTTCCGCTACATATCCCGGCACAAGGTCCTGCTGCTGTCCTTCCTCGCCGACATCGTCGCCATGGTCTTCGGCATGCCCCGCGCGCTGTTCCCGCAGCTGGCGGCGCAGACGTACCACTCCTGGGGCGAGGGCTTCGCGCTCGGCGTGCTGTTCGCCGGCATCCCGGTCGGCGCGGTGCTCGGCGGGCTGTTCTCGGGCGTCTTCTCCCGCGCCCGCCGGCACGGCTGGATGGTGATCGGGGCCGTCGTCGCCTGGGGCGTGGCCATCGCCGGGTTCGGGCTGAGCGGCAACCTCTGGATCGCGCTGGCCTTCCTCGCCGCGGCGGGCGCCGCCGACATGGTCTCGATGGTGTTCCGCGGCGCGATCCTGCTGTCCGCCGCGACCGACGAGATGCGCGGCCGGATGCAGGGCGTGTTCACGGTCGTGGTGGCCGGCGGCCCCCGCCTCGCGGACGTGCTGCACGGCACCGCCGGCGCCGTGTTCGGGCCGCGCGCGGCCGTGGCGGGCGGCGGCGTGCTGGTCGTCGTCCTGATGCTGGCGCTGGCCGCGACGGTGCCCGCGCTGCGGCGCTACCGGATCTGACGAGGCGCGGGCGGGCGCGGCCTACAGCGGGCTGCGGCGGCCCAGCGCGTACTGGTCCATCAGCTTGCCGCGGGTGGTCTCCAGACGGTGCGCGAGGATCTCCGCCACCGAGCGCACCAGCGACAGCCCGAGCAGCGGGTCCTCCACGCACAGTGCGAGCACGGAGGGCCCGTCGAACTCGTAGGCGCGTACGTTGCTGAAGGCCACCGAGCCGAAGTCCCACTGGTACGGCGGAAAGAGCCAGGACCAGCCGAGCAGGTCGCCCGCGCCGAGCGTGGCCACGGTCACCCGCTGCCGCGAGGTGACCTGCTGGTCCAGATGGACCGCGCCGGAGCGGATCACCCAGAACCGGTCGGCCGTGCCACCCGCCTCGAAGATGCGGGTGTCCTCCGGGAAGGACACCTCCTTGGCCAGCTCCATCAGGCGTTCGCGCTGCGCCTGGGGCAGGGCGGTCAGCAGTTTTATCGCTTTGGTCATGGCGCGGGCTCCTCGCCGGCGGCGGCGGTTCGGGTGCTGCGGTGCCTCGTGTGGGCCGGTGCGTTGCGTACACCCATTTCAGCCGCTGGCGGCGGGCAGGGCACCTCGAAGGAAGCGGATTTCTTCGCACCGGTCGTCGTCCGGGCAGAAAAAAGCCCTGGCTGGACGGGGGAAGCCAGCCAGGGCCGCTGAGGGGTGACAGGGCGGGGCTCCATGGCCCGTGCCGCCATCACGTATGTATGAACGATAAACCATTCTCGGTCCGTCCGGGAAATCGGGCAGCGGTCAGGTGACCCGTCTCACGCCGTCATCCCCGTCGTCCGCGGGATGCGCGCCCGGCCGCACGATCTCGTCCAGCACCCGCAGCACGGCCTCGTACGCCCGCGCCGTGGCCACGGCGTCACGGGCGCGGTCCGGCTCGGTCGCCGTGAGGCTCTGTGCGCGCTCCGTCCAGCGCCTGCGTTCCTCGGCCGCGCGGTCCCTGCCCCGCTGGATGCGGCGCAGCAGTTCGTCTGCGTCCACGACATCGCTCATGGGGCGCGGGTACCCCGTCCGGGCCCGGTGATGACTGGGGCACGCAGGGTGTTTGAGGGCGCCGCTCGGGGTCAGCCGGAAGGGGGAGAACGCGAATCCGGCACCGTCGCAGGGAGGGAAGGGATGCCAGAGCCGCACGCGATATCCGTCGACGAGCCCCGCCGCCGGCCGCCGTGCCGTCCGGCCGACGCCCGCAGCACCGTACGGCGTGTCGTCGCCGAGCGCTGCCGGGCCCGTCACCAGCGGCTCGGACCGGGGGCCATGGACGACGCCCTCCTGGTCACCTCCGAACTCGCCACCAACGCCATCGTCCACGGCGGCGGCATCACCGGCTTCGACGTCGACGTCGACTCCGCCGGCATCCGCGTCTCGGTGAGCGACCGCAGCACCGAACTCCCGGTCGCCCCGACCGCCGCGCCCGACCGCACCCAGCGCCACGGCCGGGGCTGGCCGATCGTCTGCCACCTCGCCCGCGACGTCCACGTCTGCGAACTGCCCTGCGGCGGCAAACGCATCACCGCGGTGGTACCGCTGGCGTGAGCCGCCGACGCGTAGATGCCGTTGGCGTGAGCTGACGCGGAGGCCCCGCCGACGTGAGCTGACGCGGAGGCCCCGCCGACGTGAACTGACGCGGAGGTCCTGCCGACGTGAACTGGCGCGGTGGTCCCGCTGACGTGAGCCGACGCGGAGATCCCGCCGAAGTGGCTGACGCGGAGGCCCTGCTGACCTCAGCTGACGCGGAGATCGGCCGGCCCGAGCTGGCGTGGAGGCCCCGCTGGCGTGACCCGACGCGGAGATTCCGTCGGTGTGAGCTGACGCGCTGGTGCCGTCGGCGTGAGCTGGTACGCCGGTCCTCCCGATGCGGCTGGCGCGGTGGTCCCGCCGATGTGGCTGACGCGGAGACGCTGCTGACGTCAGCTGACGCGGAGATCGGGCGGCCCGAGCTGGCGTGGAGGCCCCGCTGGCGTGAGCCGACGTGGAGATCCCGTCGGCGTGAGCTGACGCGGAAGTTCCTCGGATGTGGCTGACGCGGAGGCCCTGCCGGTGCGAGCGGACGCGGAGATCCGGGCGGCCCGAGTCGGCGTGGAGGCCCCTACTGGCGTGAGCCGACGTGGAGATTCCGTCGGTGTGGGCTGACGTGGAAGTTCCTCGGATGTGCTGGCGCGGAGGCTCTGCCGGTGCGAGCGGACGCGGAGATCCGGGCGGCCCGAGCCGGCGCGGAGATCCCCGTCGGTCCGAGCTGAGGCTGCCGGGCTGACGCGGAGAGCGCTGCCGGGAACCGGCGCCCGCCGCCGCCCCCGCCACCGAACGGCCCACGCCCCCGTCCCACCCGCACATGATCTCGGCGGCCGGCCGGAGGCCCTTCGTCCGGGTCCGGTGTCGGCCGGCACTCTCACTTACCGCCCCTATAACCCTCTGACCTGCGGGTTCGACTCGCTTTACCGATTCCTTCCGGCAGGGGTGTTTGCCCGCAGGGGCGGCGGGCAGACGGAATCTCGTGCTTCGGACCGGAGGCGCACGCCGGCGGGTGGACTCACCGCCGGGGCCCCCTCCGGCGGGCCCTGCGCACCCGCGGCGAACCTGACAAGCACCGTTCGGGCCAGAACCGGAATCCCAACTTCCGGCCCGCGCCCAGACACCACGTTCAGGAGCGATTCCGCATGCTGACCGACATGTCGACAGGCCGTCCCGGCACGTCCGACCCCGCCACCCAGACTTCGCGCCGGAGCCATGACGACGCCCCGGAGACCGCGGAACTGTTCACCCGGCTCGCGGCCCTGGACGAGGGTCCCGAGCGGGACGCCCTCCGCGATGAACTGGTCGCGGCCTGGCTCCCCATGGCCCACCGCATCGCCGGCCGCTTCCGCGACCGGGGCGAGTCCGTGGAGGATCTGCGCCAGGTGGCGGCGCTGGGCCTGGTGAAGGCCGTCGACCGGTACGACCCCTCGCGCGGCGCGTTCGAGAGCTACGCCGTGCCGACCATCACCGGCGAGGTCAAGCGCCACTTCCGGGACCGGATGTGGGCGCTCAGGGTGCCCCGCCGGGTGCAGGAACTGCGCAACCGGGTGCGTGTGGCCCGCCGGGAGCTGACCCAGAGCCCCGGCAGCCCCGAACCCACCGTCGCCGCCATCGCCGCCCACACCGGGCTCACCGAGGACGAGGTGGCGGCCGGCCTGGAGGCCCTGGAGAGCTTCAGCACGCTGTCGCTGGACGCCGAACTGGCCGGCGGCGACGACGGCTACAGCCTCGCCGACACCCTCGGCGCCACCGACACGTCGTACGACGTCGTGGTCGACCGCGAGGCCGCCAAGGAGGGCCTGCGCCGGCTGCCCGAGCGCGAACGGGCCATCCTCTACATGCGCTTCTTCGAGGACATGACACAAAGCCGCATCGCCGACAAGCTGGGCATCTCCCAGATGCACGTCTCCCGGCTGATCAGCCGCAGCTGCGCCCGCGTCCGCGAGGAGGCGGTGGGCCGCCGCCCCGGCGGGGCCGCGTGACCAGTCGTCGCGCCGTCGCCGGGCCGGGACGTGTGACCGGTCGCCGCGCCGTCGCCGGCCGGGGCCGCATGACGCGCATGACCGGTCGCCGCGCCGATGCCCGCCGGGTGACCCGTCAGCGCCTCTTCGCCGGGGCCGCCTCCGACGGCCGCAGCCCCAGCGGGCGGGCCAGACCGGAGACCGCCTCGTCGAGGCGTTGCAGATGCCGCAGCACCCGGTCGGTGACCCGGCCGTAGCGCGGGGTGCGCAGGGTTCCCGGCTCCAGCATCGAGGCGATGCTGGGGCCGGTCTCGATCTCCCCGGCCGAGCGCGGGTCCGCGACATGCGCGGCGATCGTCTCGATGTTCCGCACGATCCGCGCGCCCGCCCCGCGCAGCCGGGGATCGGCCGCGATCGAGGGATGCGTGGGCAGCAGCTCGGCCGTCGCCGCGAGGGACCGCCCGTGGTACGCGCAGGTCTCCAGCAGCGCCACCACATAGCGGGCCGTGTTGCGGCGAGCCCGCATCGGCGTGATCGGATGCGTCAGCGGCTGGGTGGCGGCGCGCAAGTCGGCCAGCGCCTGGTCCAGCTCCCGCGCCCGCTCCACCAGATCGCCGCCCGCCCCGCCGCTGAGCTGGTCGACCGCGCCCCGCGTGACCTCCGCGAGCCGGTCGAGGACGGTGACGAGCAGCTCGTTCGTACGGCGGTCCGTGTGGATCGGCAGCACCACCGCGGCCGCGATCACCCCGCAGGCCGCACCCAGCGCCGTCTCCTCGATCCGCAGCACCAGCACGGCCGCGGTGTAGGTGTTGAGCAGCGTGTACAGCAGTCCCAGCGCGGCCGTCACGAAGAACGACATCAGCGTGTACGACAGCGGCGCGGTGTAGAACATCGCGAACACCAGCAGCAGCACCAGCGCGAACGCCGTCCAGGTGTGGTGCCCGACCAGCCCGGCGAGCCCGATACCGGCGATCACGCCGAGCACCGTACCGACCAGCCGCCGGTAGCCCTTGACCAGGATCTCCCCGGTGGACGCGGTGTTGATGAACACGATCCAGCAGGTCAGCACCGCCCAGTACCAGCGCTGGCTGGACAGCAGCTCGCCGCCGACGATGGCGAGCGAGGAGCCGACGGCGATCTGCACCGCGGCCCGCGTGGTGGGCCGGCGCAGCCCGCCCGGCTCCGTCTCCTCGGGCTCGGTCTCCTCGCTGATCTCGATCGCGGTGTCCTCCGCGTCCAGCTCCTCGCGCGAGCGGGTGGTGGCGGGGGAGTCGTCGGACTCGTCCTGCGGCCCGTCGAGCGCGAGCCGCAGGCCCAGCGCGGCCCGTGCCGTCTCGCCGAGCCCCCGGAAGACGTCCTGCACGGCCGGCGCGGCCTGGGGCAGGTTCTCCTCCTCGCGATAGCCGAGCAGCCGGTTGCGCACCTGCGCGAGCGCGGTGCCCGCGGCCTCGCCGGCCGGGCGCAGCGCCAGCAGCCGCAGCGCCTTGAGGTCCCGGCGGAGTTCGGCCCTGGCCTCGTCCCGCACCGGCAGCTCGCCGCCCGAGGGCAGCGGGGCGCCCGGCAGATGCAGGGTGAGGGTGTCGGTGCGCTCGGCGCTGCGGGCCGTGAGCAGCAGCAGACCGAGCCGCTCGGCGGCGATCTCGGCGTCCGCGATCCGGCGCTGGAGCAGCCGGGCCACCGCCTCGTCGGAGGTGCCGTCCTCCAGCCGGCCCTGGATCAGCAGCGCCGTCTCGTGCAGTCGCGCGGTCCCGGTGCGCAGCTCCTCCAGGACCTTCTCCACGTCCTCGGGGCCCGCGTCCAGCAGCTCGATCTGGGTGTCGATCAGCTGGGCCAGCCGGGCCCGGAACGCCTGCCGCAGCCGGTCCAGCGTGCCCGCGGGTGTCTGCGGCAGCAGCGCGAACCGGACCAGGGCGGCGCAGCCGAACGCGACCGCGACGACGCCGTACAGCGTCGGCAGCAGATCCGGGGTGGCGTGTACGAACAGGGAGAGGAAGTACGTCTGGAAGCCGATCAGCCCGAGGGCGTGGCCGCGGTCGCCGAACCGGCGGCTGTAGACGGCGCTGAACATGAGCGCGACGAAGAACAGGTCGCCCGCGACGACGTACCGGCTCAGCAGCGTGCCCAGGGTGACCGAGACGAGGGCCACCGGCAGGCCGATCGCGAGGGTGACGGCCTGCCGCCGGGGTTGCTTCTCCCGGATCGCGAACGTCGCGACCATCGCCGCGATGGCCCCGGCGACCAGCATCGGCACCGGGGCGCCCAGCGCGGCGAGCACGGCGAGGGTCAGGGCGATCGAGGCGACCGTGCGCAGCCCCGCGGTCAGCCGGAGCAGGCCGGGGTCCCATGCCGCGACCCGGTCCCAGATCCGTACCCGCCCCGACCGCCCCGCTGCCCTCACGCCGCCGCGCTCTCCCGTCCGTGACCCGTGCCAGAAATCGATCTTTGCTCCAGCATCGCATGTGCGGCCGGATTACCTGCCCTCGGCCAGGGCCGCGGCCACCAGTGCGTCGGCGTGCCCGTGCCCGATTCCGTGCCCGGACTCCAGCCAGGCCACCGGTTCCCCATGCCCGGTCAGCGGCGAGGAGCCTGCTTCTCGGTCATGAGGACCCGCCCCCTCGGTACGGCGTTTCCCTCAGGGGCTGTTGACACCGCCCTCGACCCGCGCCCGGACCTGCTCCGGCGTCAGATACGAGTCCGTGAACTCGAAGTCCTTCAGCCGGGCGGGCTTGCGGGCCTGGAAGCCGGTGCGCACGAAATCGTCGCCGGCCAGCGCGTTCAGCGTCCAGTTGGTCATCACCCGCGCCTTGGCCACGCCGGTGCGCAGCGCCGACCAGTGGTAGCCGCGGGCCACCACCTGCGCCGGCATCCCGCGCAGCTCGATACCGAGCGGCTTGGACACCGCGTCCTTGCCGCCCAGGTCCACGACCAGGCCCAAGTCCTTGTGGCGGTACGGCTGGAGCGGCTCGCCGCGCAGGGTCGCGATGACGTTCTCGGCGACCCGCTTGCCCTGGCGGGAGGCGTGCTGCGCGGTCGGCGGGCACACTGCGCCCTCCTGGCCCTTGGCGAGATCGGGCACGGCGGCCGAGTCGCCGAGCGCGAACACCCCGTCCTGCCCCGGCACGGTCAGCTCGGGATCGACGACGAGCCGGCCGCGGACCGTCTCCGCGCCCAGCGTGGCGATCAGCGGACTGGCCACCACCCCCGCGGTCCAGATCAGGGTGTGCGTCGGCACCACCCGGCCGTCGGTGAAGGTGACCTCCTCCGCGCCGGCCTTGTCGATCGAGACCCCGAGGGACACGTCGATGCCGCGCCGCCGCAGGATGTCCTGCGCGCTGCGGCCGAGCTTGTCGCCCAGCTCGGGCATCAGCTTGGGCGCGATGTCGATCAGATGCCAGCGGATCAGACCGGGGTCCAGGCGCGGATAGCGCCGTACGGCGGCGTGCGTGAGCCGCTGGAGACAGGCGGCGGTCTCGGTGCCGGCGTACCCGCCGCCGACCACCACGAACTGGAGCCGCGCCGCCCGTTCGGCCGGATCGTCGCTCGCGTCGGCGAGATCCAGCTGGGAGATGACGTGGTCGCGGATGTAGGCCGCCTCGGCGAGCGTCTTCATGCCGAAGGCGTGCTCGGTCAGGCCCGGAATGTCGAAGGTGCGGGTCACGCTGCCCGGCGCCAGCACGATGTAGTCGTACGGCTCGTTGACGATCTTGTCGGTGATGGTGCGCACCACGCAGACCTTGGCCTTCAGGTCCACCCCGATCGCGCCGCCCGGCAGGATGCGGGTGCGGTACCGCCTGCTGCGGCGCAAGGAGAGCGCGATCGACTGCGGTGTGAGCACACCGGAGGCGACCTGGGGCAGCAGCGGCAGATAGAGCTGGTAGGAGACGGGCGTCACCAGGGTGACGTCGGCCTCGTCGGGGGCGAGTTTCCGCTCCAGACGGCGGACGCACTCGACTCCGGCGAAGCCTGCGCCGACCACCAGGATCCTGGGTCGTGTCACGGTGTCCATCCCTTTCTGCGGTTCCGGACGGCGGTCCGGCTCGACGCCGTTCGCATGCCCCGAAGCGCTGCGCACCAACTCCGATACCACCGCGCCCCACGCCGCTGCGCCAGTCGGGTGCGGCACGCGGTGGAGTAACCGGACGGCGCCGGGTTACACCTCGCCGCCCTCACCAGGGCAGGAACACATGGATGTCCTTGCCCTCGTCGTGCACCACCACACTGACCTGGGTGCACAGCGTGTGCACCAGATGCCAGCCGATGCCGCCGCCGCCCGTGCGCGGATGGAAGGGCCGCGGCTCCGGCTTGGTGGTGCTGGTGTCGTGCATCGTCACGTGCACCCCGTCGAAGGTGCGCCGCATCCGCAGGTCGAAGGGACCGGGCGCGTACTGGATGACATTGGCGGCGAGTTCGGTCACCACCAGCAGGATGTCGTCCCAGTATTCGTGCTCGCCGGGCGGCGCGACCCGGGCGAGTCCGCCCAGGAAGTCCTCCGCGGCCAGCCGCGCCTCCGTGACGTTGCGCAGCTCACCCGCGAAGGAGAATTCACGCTCGTACGTCTCCTCCGAAGGCGGTGTCTCGTCCCCACGCGGCTCCGTCGCCATCTCCGCATCCCCCGGCCTCGGCCGCGAGGGGCCTGTGCTGCCCCGTGCGGCCAGGACGGTCGTCGTCGCTGATCTCTCGCTGCGCTGCGGGTTCCCACAGCCGGGCCGGATATCCGTCCGTCTCCCCACCTCACGGGACGGCCTCACCGACTGCGAGCAGCCCGTTGCGCGGCGCGAACGGCTCCGCAGGACACCGTAGACCCTCGGACGCCCCGCGCGGCACACCGCCCTGTCGGCCGCTGCGCGCGCGGGCGCGATCGGCTGGTGAGGTGGGCGCCCGCTGGGGACTCGGGGGACATGAATCCCGACATGAGCCATGTGAACCCCGATCCGGATCCCGAACGCACCACCGGACTCGAGCCCGGCGGCTCGGTGCCGCCCGGCGAGACCCCGCCCGCGGAGAGCAGCATGCCCCAGGCCGCGGTCCGCGAGCGGGGCGCGACCCAGCGCGGCTGGGCCAAGGCGCCCCTCGCGCTGATCCTGGCCCTCGTGGTGCTGTTCGCCGCGTTCTTCCTGGTGTACGCCTTGGTCCTGATCCACTGACCGCGGCCGCGCCGCCCGTCCGCTCACCCCTGCGTCTGCCGCACGCACTCCGTGACGACGTCCCGCAGGGTGCCGCCGCGCTCCACCAGCCGGCGCTGCACCCGCGCGCCGTTGCCGTGCCGGAGCAGTTCCTCGACGCCCTGTTCGGCGCGGTGCGCGTCCCCGCTGCCGTCGAGCGCGTCCCCGACCAGGTCGAGCAGCGAGCGCAGCACCCGCGCGGCGGGCCGCGGCCGCATGGTCGAGGGGTCGAGCAGTTCCCCGTCGATCCCCTCGCGCGCCGCCTGCCAGGAGGCGAGTTTGAGCAGGCTCACGCTGTGGTCCGGCGCCGGGCGGCCCGCGCGCCAGTCCCGCGCGGCCGTCTCCACCAGGCCGCGGGCGAGGGTCGCGACGAGCAGCGCGGTGTCCGCGTGCAGGCATACGTCCGAGACCCGCACCTCGACCGTCGGATAGCGGGCGGACAGCCGCGCGTCGAAGTACACCATCGCCTCGTCCAGGATCACCCCGGTGGCCACCATGTCCGCCACCCGCCGGTGGTACCGCTCGGGCGAGCCGAACAGCTCGGTCGGCCCGGCCGACGGCCAGCGCGACCACACCCGGCTGCGGTAGCTCGCGTAACTGCTGTCATGGCCTTGCCAGAAGGGGGAGTTGGCGCTGATCGCGGTGAGTACCGGAAGCCAGGGCCGCAGCCGGTCCAGGACCGCCACGCCCTCCTCGTCGGACTCCACCGACACATGCACATGGCAGCCGCAGACCAGCTGCTCGCGGGTGCCGACGCCGTACCGCTCGGCCAGCCACTGGTAGCGGTCGTTCACGGTGAGGGAGGGGCTCACCGGCAGCGGCGAGGTGGCGAGCGCGGCGACCGTGCAGCCGATCTGCTCGGCGTGCCGGGCCGCCTCCTTGCGGCAGCGCACGATCTCGTCGCCGAGGTCCGCCATGTCCGACTGCGGATGCGTGGCGAACTCCAGCATCTGCCCGAACAGTTCCTTCTCGAACACGTCCTGTCCGGGATCGTCGCGGTCGGCCCGTGCGAGCACGGGCGCCGCCAGCGCCTTCGGGTCCCCGCTGTCCGGGTCGACCAGAAGAAGCTCCTCC
The DNA here is from genome assembly GCF_056435325.1 of Streptomyces sp. NPDC043952. Taxonomy (NCBI): domain Bacteria; kingdom Bacillati; phylum Actinomycetota; class Actinomycetes; order Kitasatosporales; family Streptomycetaceae; genus Streptomyces; species Streptomyces sp. NPDC043952. The sequence continues at coordinate 6,130 of NZ_JBWKES010000013.1, read as the reverse complement.
TCCACTCCGACCGTGCGCACTCGGTGCCGCCTTTCCGCCCTGTGACCAGGGGCAGCCAGGATTGTGTATGAACCCCGACTGCCCCTGTCGGGGGCGCCGACACCTGCGCTTTCAGCGCAGCGGCCCCAGGAACACCGTGGCCAGCGGCGGCAGCGTGAGCCGCAGGCACCCGCCGGCCGGCTCCAGCGCCCCCGGCGCGCCGACGGGCACCCCGCTGCCCCCGTAGCCGACGTCGTCGGTGTTGAGCAGCTCCCGCCAGGCCGGCACCTCCTCGGGGACCGCCAGCCGGTAGTCCTCCCGGACGACGGGGGAGAAGTTCGACACCGCGAGCAGCGGGGTGCCGTCGGCCGCGAAGCGCAGGAACGCGAAGACGTTGTCCTCCGCCGCGTCGCACAGCACCCAGCGGAAGCCGCCCGGATCGGTGTCCCGCTGCCACAGCGCCGGGGTCGCCCGGTACAGCGCGTTCAGGTCCCGCACCAACGCCTGCACGCCCCGGTGGTCGCCGGCGGAGTGGTAGTCGTCGGCCAGCAGCCACCACTCGGGCCCCTGCTGCTCCGCCCACTCGGCGCCCTGCGCGAACTCCTGCCCCATGAACAGCAGTTGCTTGCCCGGATGGGCCCACATGAAGCCGAGGTAGGCGCGGTGGTCGGCGCGCCGCTGCCACCAGTCGCCCGGCATCTTCGACACCAGCGCCCGCTTGCCGTGCACCACCTCGTCGTGCGAGATGGGCAGCACGTAGTTCTCGCTGTAGGCGTACACCATCGAGAAGGTCATCTCGTTGTGGTGGTACTTGCGGTGCACCGGCTCCTTCTGGATGTACTGGAGCGAGTCGTGCATCCAGCCCATGTTCCACTTCAGCCCGAACCCGAGCCCGCCGCCGTCGGTCGGCCGGGTCACCCCGTCCCAGGCGGTGGACTCCTCGGCGATGGTCACCACACCCGGACAGCGCCGGTAGACGGTGGCGTTCATCTCCTGGAGGAAGGCCACCGCGTCCAGGTCCTCGCGCCCGCCGAACACATTGGGCTCCCACTGCCCGGAGTCCCGCGAGTAGTCGAGGTAGAGCATGGAGGCGACGGCGTCCACCCGCAGCCCGTCGATATGGAACTCCTCGCACCAGTACACGGCGTTGGCCACGAGGAAGTTGCGCACCTCGGTGCGGCCGTAGTCGAACTCGTACGTCCCCCAGTCGGGGTGCTCGGCCCGCGCCGCGTTGCCGGGTTCGTACAGCGGGTCCCCGTCGAACCGGGCCAGCGCCCAGTCGTCCTTGGGGAAGTGCGCCGGCACCCAGTCCATGATCACGCCGATGCCCGCCCGGTGCAGCGCGTCCACCAGGTACCGGAAGTCGTCCGGCGAGCCGAGCCGGGGCGTGGGCGCGTAGTACGAGGTGACCTGGTAGCCCCAGGAGCCGCTGAACGGATGCCCGGCCACCGGCATCAGCTCCACATGCGTGAAGCCCATCTCCCTGACGTACGCGGGCAGTTCTTCCGCAAGCTGACGGTACGTCAATCCGGGTCGCCAGGACGGCAGATGCACCTCGTACACCGAGAACGGCGCCTCGTGCACCGGGGTGTCGCCGCGGTGCGCCATCCACTGTTCGTCGCCCCACGCGTAGCGCGAGACCGTCACGATCGAGGCGGTGTCCGGCGGGACCTCGGTGCGCCGGGCCATCGGGTCCGCCTTGAGGAACCGGTGGCCGTAGCGGGAGGTGATCTCGAACTTGTAGCGGTCGCCCTCGCCGACTCCGGGCAGGAACAGCTCCCACACCCCGGACGCGCCGAGCGAGCGCATCGGGTACTGCGTGCCGTCCCAGAACGTGAAGTCCCCGGCCACCCGCACCCCTTGGGCGTTGGGCGCCCACACGGTGAACCGGGTGCCGGCCACGCCCTCATGGGTCATCGGCTCGGCGCCGAGCGCCTGCCACAGCTGCTCGTGCCGGCCCTCGCGGATCAGATGCAGGTCCAGCTCGCCCAGGGCGGGCAGGAAACGGTAGGGGTCGTGCACCTCCCGCTCGTCCTCGTCGTACGTCACCAGCAGCGTGTACGGCGGGATCTGCGGGTACGGCAGTACGGCCGAGAACAGCCCGCCGCCCTCGGAGACGAGCGGGTTGGCCATCCCGTCGACCAGGACGCTCACCGCCCGCGCGTTCGGGCGCAGCGCCCGGAACAGGGTGCCGCCCGGCACCGGGTGGGCGCCCAGCAGGGCGTGCGGATCGTGGTGCCGTCCGCCGAGCAGCCGGTCGCGCTCGGCGGGGTCCAGCGCGGTGGCCGCGGCCGGTCCGGGGCCCGCGGTCTCGGGGGGCGACGTGTCGCGCAGTGCCATGCCGTCAGCCTCCCCACACCGCGAGCCGCTTGATCGCGGCCATGGGTACCGGCAGCCAGTCCGGCCGGTGTCTCGCCTCGTACAGCACCTCGTACACCGCCCTGTCCGTCTCGTGCGCGCGCAGCAGCGCGTGCTTCTTGCGTGGGTCCCAGCCCGCGCGGGCCGCGTAGCCCGCGCAGAACGCCTCCCGGCAGCGGCGCGCCCATTCGGGTCGCCAGGGGCGGCGCTGCCGGGCCGCGTAGTCGAAGGAGCGGAGCATGCCCGCCACGTCCCGCACCGGGGACTGCGGGGCCCGCCGCTCGGCGAGCGGCCTGGACGGCTCGCCCTCGAAGTCGATGACGAACCAGTCGCGGCCGGCCCGCAGCACCTGCCCGAGGTGCAGATCGCCGTGGATGCGCTGGGCGGGCGGCCCGGTGTCGCAGGTGGCGAGCGCCCCGAACGCGGCCCGCAGACCGGGCACGTACGGCTTCAGGCCCGGCACGGCGTGCGCGGCGGCCTCCAGGCGTGCGCACATGGCCTCGGCGGGCCGCCCGTTCTCACCGGGCCCGGCCGGCGGGAACGCCTCGGCCAGCGCGAGGTGCACCTCGGCCATGGCACGGCCCAGCTCACGGGCCTCGGCGGTGAAGTCGTCGCCCGCGGCGAGCGCGCCCAGCGCCAGCGTCCAGCCGTCGGTGGCGTCCGGCAGGAACGGCTGGAGCACCCCGAGCGTGGCCGGGCGCGGTGCGCTGGTGGAGAACCAGGCGACGGGCGCGGGCACGCGGGTGCAGCCCTGCGCGGCGAGCGCCGCCGACACCTCCAGGTCCGGGTTGACGCCCGGCTGGATGCGGCGGAACAGCTTGAGGATGTACGCGTCCCCGTACACCAGCGAGGTGTTGGACTGCTCGGCGTCCAGCAGCCGCGGCGGCAGGCCGCCGGGCACCGGGGCGGCGGGGTCCGCCCCGAAGCGCAGCGGGCCCGCGCTGCCCGGCCGGCGCAGCCGCTCCAGGAGCAGGCTCGCCGAGCGCGGGTCGTAGAGCGCGTCGTAGACCGCGAGCCCGGCCAGCGGTCCGGCGGTGGCCCGTCCGATGAACGCCCGCTCCAGGCGCGGCGCGAGCTGCTCGCGCACGCCCAGCAGCAGCTGGTAGCAGTCGCCCGGCGGGGGAGTGCCGCCGGGGGTGGGCACCGGCGCGTGCGAGGCGTGCACCAGCAGATGCAGACATCCGGGGAACAGCTCGGTCACACTGAGCACCGACAGATCGGTCACGGGCCGGTCCTTGCCCGCGAACCAGCGCTGGCGCGGCAGCCACTCGCGCAGCAGCCCGCCGAGCGAGGCGAGGGGGCCGTCGACACCGGCCGCGGTTCTCGGCCGGAGGGTGATGGTCTTCGGCATGGTGACGCGTCCTTTCCCCGGCGCCGTGCGCTCAGCGGCGGCGGCCGATGCGGGATGCGACTCGGGTGAGCCGGAACCAGTAGAAGCCGTGGCCCTGAAGGGTGAGGAGATAGGGCAGTTCACCGATGGCGGGGAAGCGCACTCCGCCGATCAGCTCCACCGGATGGCGGCCGTCGTAGGCCCGCAGGTCCAGCTCGGTGGGCTGGGCGAAGCGCGAGAAGTTGTGCACGCACAGCACCAGGTCGTCCTCGTACTCGCGCAGGAAGGCGAGCACCGCCGGGTTGGACGAGGTCAGCTCGGTGAAGGAACCGAGTCCGAAGGCGGGGTTCTGCTTGCGGATCTCGATCATGCGCCGGGTCCAGTGCAGCAGCGAGGACGGCGAGGACATCGACGCCTCGACATTGGTGACCTGGTAGCCGTAGACCGGGTCCATGATCGTGGGCAGGTACAGCCGTCCGGGGTCGCAGGTCGAGAAGCCGGCGTTGCGGTCGGGGGTCCACTGCATGGGGGTGCGGACGGCGTCGCGGTCGCCGAGCCAGATGTTGTCGCCCATGCCGATCTCGTCGCCGTAGTAGAGGATCGGCGAGCCGGGCAGGGAGAGCAGCAGGGCGGTGAACAGCTCGATCTGGTTGCGGTCGTTGTCGAGGAGGGGGGCGAGGCGGCGGCGGATGCCGATGTTGGCGCGCATGCGGGGGTCTTTCGCGTACTCGGCCCACATGTAGTCGCGTTCCTCGTCGGTGACCATCTCCAGGGTCAGCTCGTCGTGGTTGCGCAGGAAGATGCCCCACTGGCAACCGGAGGGGATCGCGGGCGTCTTGGCGAGGATCTCGGAGACGGGGTGGCGGGACTCGCGGCGTACGGCCATGAAGATGCGCGGCATGACCGGGAAGTGGAACGCCATGTGGCACTCGTCGCCGCCGCGCTCGTAGTCGCCGAAGTAGTCGACCACGTCCTCGGGCCACTGGTTGGCCTCCGCGAGCAGCACGGTGTCCGGGTACCCCGCGTCGATCTCCCGGCGCACCCGCTTCAGGAACTGGTGCGTGGCCGGCAGGTTCTCGCAGTTGGTGCCCTCCTGCGCGTAGAGGTAGGGGACCGCGTCCAGCCGGTAGCCGTCGATGCCCAGGTCCAGCCAGAACTTCAGGGCGGCCAGGATCTCCTCCTGCACCGCCGGGTTCTCGTAGTTGAGGTCCGGCTGGTGGGAGAAGAAGCGGTGGAAGTAGTACTGGCCGCGCACGGGGTCGTACGTCCAGTTGGACGCCTCGGTGTCCACGAAGATGATGCGGGCGTCCTGGTACTGCTTGTCGTCGTCGGCCCAGACGTAGTAGTCCCCGTAGGGGCCGTCGGGGTCCTTGCGGGACTCCTGGAACCACGGGTGCTGGTCGCTGGTGTGGTTCATGACGAAGTCGATGATCACGCGCATACCGCGCTGGTGGGCGGCGTCCACGAACTCCACGAAGTCGGCGAGGTCGCCGAACTCCGGCAGTACGGCGGTGTAGTCGGCGACGTCGTAACCGCCGTCCCGCAAGGGGGACTTGAAGAACGGCGGCAGCCACAGGCAGTCCACGCCGAGCCACTGGAGGTAGTCGAGCTTGGCGGTCAGGCCCTTGAGGTCGCCGACGCCGTCGCCGTTGCTGTCCTGGAAGGAGCGGACCAGAACCTCGTAGAAGACGGCACGCTTGAACCACTGCGGGTCACGGTCGCGGGCGGGGGTGTCCCCGAAGGTGTCCAGTACGGGTTCGTTCACGGTCATGGCGCTGCGGGCCCTCCGTTCCGGTGCGTCGACCGCTGGACGTGGAGCACGTGCGCCGGCGCGCGGCCCGGCGTGAGGCGCACGTAGTTGGTCCTGCCCCAGTGGTACGCCTCGCCCGTCAGTTCATCGTGTACGGACAGGTCGGCGTCCCAGTCCAGGCCGAGTTGCGGCATGTCCAACGAGACCGTGGCCTCCTGGGCGTGGTGCGGGTCGAGATTGACGACCACGATGACCGTGTCCGGCCCCGTGCTCTTGCTGTAGGCGAGCACGGCGTCGTTGTCGGTCCGGTGGAAACGGAGGTTGCGCAGGCGCTGTAGCGCCGGGTGGGCACGGCGGACGGCGTTCAGCCGGGTGATGAGCGGCGCGATCGTACGGCCCTCACGTGCGGCCGACTCCCAGCCCCGTGGCCTGAGTTGGTACTTCTCGGAGTCGCGGTACTCCTCGCTGCCCTCCCGCAGCGGGGTGTTCTCGCACAGCTCGTAGCCGCTGTAGATGCCCCAGGAGGGGGAGAGGGTGGCGGCCAGCACGGCCCGGACCTCGAAGGCGGGCCGGCCGCCGTGCTGGAGGTAGGCGTGCAGGATGTCCGGAGTGTTCGCGAAGAAGTTGGGCCGCATGTAGGCCGCGGTCTCACCGGTCAACTCGGTGAGGTATTCGGTGAGTTCCTGTTTCGTGTTGCGCCAGGTGAAGTAGGT
>NZ_JBWKES010000012.1:0-214447 GCF_056435325.1 Streptomyces sp. NPDC043952 | reverse complement strand
TGAGACCTGATGCCGAGCCGATTGTGGTGAAGTGGATGATCCTATGCTGTCGAGAAAAGCCTCTAGCGAGTTTCATGGCGGCCCGTACCCTAAACCGACTCAGGTGGTCAGGTAGAGAATACCGAGGCGTTCGGGTGAACTATGGTTAAGGAACTCGGCAAAATGCCCCCGTAACTTCGGGAGAAGGGGGGCCACGTCTGGTGATGGGATTTACTCCTTGAGCTGGGGGTGGCCGCAGAGACCAGCGAGAAGCGACTGTTTACTAAAAACACAGGTCCGTGCGAAGCCGTAAGGCGATGTATACGGACTGACGCCTGCCCGGTGCTGGAACGTTAAGGGGACCGGTTAGCTCCATTTCGGTGGGGCGAAGCTGAGAACTTAAGCGCCAGTAAACGGCGGTGGTAACTATAACCATCCTAAGGTAGCGAAATTCCTTGTCGGGTAAGTTCCGACCTGCACGAATGGCGTAACGACTTCTCGACTGTCTCAACCATAGGCCCGGTGAAATTGCACTACGAGTAAAGATGCTCGTTTCGCGCAGCAGGACGGAAAGACCCCGGGACCTTTACTACAGTTTGATATTGGTGTTCGGTTCGGCTTGTGTAGGATAGCTGGGAGACTGTGAAGCTCATACGCCAGTGTGGGTGGAGTCGTCGTTGAAATACCAGTCTGGTCGTGCTGGATGTCTAACCTGGGTCCGTGATCCGGATCAGGGACAGTGTCTGATGGGTAGTTTAACTGGGGCGGTTGCCTCCTAAAGGGTAACGGAGGCGCCCAAAGGTTCCCTCAGCCTGGTTGGTAATCAGGTGTTGAGTGTAAGTGCACAAGGGAGCTTGACTGTGAGACCGACGGGTCGAGCAGGGACGAAAGTCGGGACTAGTGATCCGGCGGTGGCTTGTGGAAGCGCCGTCGCTCAACGGATAAAAGGTACCCCGGGGATAACAGGCTGATCTTCCCCAAGAGTCCATATCGACGGGATGGTTTGGCACCTCGATGTCGGCTCGTCGCATCCTGGGGCTGGAGTCGGTCCCAAGGGTTGGGCTGTTCGCCCATTAAAGCGGTACGCGAGCTGGGTTTAGAACGTCGTGAGACAGTTCGGTCCCTATCCGCTGTGCGCGTAGGAGTCTTGAGAAGGGCTGTCCCTAGTACGAGAGGACCGGGACGGACGAACCTCTGGTGTGCCAGTTGTTCTGCCAAGGGCATGGCTGGTTGGCTACGTTCGGGAGGGATAACCGCTGAAAGCATCTAAGCGGGAAGCCTGCTTCGAGATGAGGACTCCCACCCACTTGATGGGGTAAGGCTCCCAGTAGACGACTGGGTTGATAGGCCGGATCTGGAAGCCAGGTGACTGGTGGAGGTGACCGGTACTAATAGGCCGAGGGCTTGTCCTCAGTTGCTCGCGTCCACTGTGTTGGTTCTGAAACCACGAACAACCAAATGTGCCGGTTGTTGATAGTTTCATAGTGTTTCGGTGGTTATAGCGTTAGGGAAACGCCCGGTTACATTCCGAACCCGGAAGCTAAGCCTTTCAGCGCCGATGGTACTGCAGGGGGGACCCTGTGGGAGAGTAGGACGCCGCCGAACAATCATTCAAAAGGTCGGATCCTGAACTTCGGTTCAGGGTCCGGCCTTTTTTTGTTCTCCGTAACGTGTCGTTCACCCTGCGCACCGAGCATCCCTTGCATGGGAACCTCCGCAATGCTCAGGGCGGCCGGCGTCGGAGCCGGTGACGAGGTCGTCGTACCGGCCTTCGGGAACGCAGAGGTCGCCGAGGCAGTCGCCCTGGCCGGCGCGCTCCCCGTGTTCGCCGACATAGATCCCGTGACCTACTGCCTGGATCCCGCGGCGGTCGAGGCGGCCGTAACTCCCCGCACCGCGGCCGTCGTTGTCGTCCACAGCTTCGGCCGGCGGGCCGACATCAAGCGGCTGCACGCCCTCGGGCAGCGGCACGAGCTGCTGGTCCTGGAACAGGGCGAGTCCGAGGTGGCGCCCGACGAGACCGCTCAACGGCGGGAGCGGGCGGCCTACTTGGACGCCAAGCTGAAGGGCGTGCGGACCCCGGACGGCGGAGACGGGCACACCTACCAGCAGTACGTGGTGCGGGTGCCCGGCAACGGCCGGCCGGACCGGGACGCCTTCGCACGCGCCCTGCGGGCCAGGGGAGTCGACTGCCGGGTGCCGGTGAAGACGCCCGTACACCGGCTGCCGGAATTCCGCCGGTGCGTATCGCTGCCGCAGACCGAACGGGCCGCCGACGAGACGCTCGCGCTGCCCGTCGACGCCTCGCTGACCAAGCGGGAGATGCAGCGCGTCGCCGCGGCCTGCAACGCCCTCGGCGGACTGCTCCAACCCGCCTTCTGACCGGCTCCCGAACGAATTTGGGAAGACGGGCCGGTTCGGGGTACAGTTTCTTTGTCGCCGCGAGGGAAACCTCGAAAACGACAAGCCCCTATAGCTCAGTCGGCAGAGCGTCTCCATGGTAAGGAGAAGGTCAACGGTTCGATTCCGTTTGGGGGCTCGGCAAAAGAAAGACCCCACCCTTTCGGGTGGGGTCTTTTTCGTGTTCCGGGGCGGCCGCAAGCCGCCCCGGCTCAGCCCTCGTTGGGGTCCAGTCCCGGAACCCGCATCGCCAGAATGGCCATGTCGTCGGACGGGGCGTCGGAGGCGAAGCGCTCCACCGCGCGCATGATGCGCGCCGCGACCGCGCCCGCCGTCAGACCCGTACAGGTGGTGAGGACGTCGGCGAGGCCGTCGTCGCCCAGCATGCGGGAGCCCTCGCGGCGCTCGGTGACGCCGTCCGTGACACAGAGCAGCACATCGCCGGCGTCCAGGGTGACCGTTTCCTCGTACAGCTCCAGGTCCTCGATGACGCCCAGCAGGGGCTGCGGTTCGGCGGCCGGGGTGACCGTGCCGTCCTGGCGCAGGCGCAGCGGCAGCGGATGCCCGGCGCAGACCACCTTCAGCTCGGCGCTGCCGTCCGGCTGGGGCCGCAGCTCGCCGTAAAGGAGCGTCAGGAACCGGCTGCGGTCGCCCTCGTCGAGAATGGCCGAGTTCAGCCGTTCCAGGACGGCGGGGCCGCTGAGGCCCTCGCGGGCCAGCAGGCGCAGGGCGTGCCGGGCGAGGCCGGTGACCGCCGCCGCGTTGGGTCCCGTACCGCAGACGTCCCCGATGGCGAAGCCGTAGGCGCCGTCGCCGATGGGGAAGAGGTCGTAGAAGTCGCCGCCCACCTCGTTGCCCTCGCCGGCCGCGCGGTAGATGACCTCCACCTCGACGCCGTTGATGTGCGGGGTGCCGGGCGGCAGCAGGCTGCGCTGGAGGGCCTGGCTGATGGCTGTGCGCTCCGAGTACAGGCGGGCGTTGTCCAGGGCGAGCGCGGCCCGGCGGGACAGGTCCTCGGCCAGCTCCAGGATCTCCTGGCGGAAGTGTTCGTCGGCGGGCTTGCCGAGGACCAGCATGCCGATGACGCGGTTACGGGCGACGAGCGGCAGGACGACCGTTTCGCCACCGACCGCGGAGGCCGTGGCGAGGGTCGGGCCGATGCCCGCGGTGATCCTGTGCGTGGGCCCCGCGGCCAGGCCCAGGGAGCGCATGGAGGTGCGCAGGGCGGCCTGGTGAGCGACCTCGCCCGGAATCGTCCACACACGGGCGCCGGGCGTCGGCACCGGGTCGGGCGGGGCGACCTTCGACAGCAACGACTTGATGCCGTCGATGAGTTCCTCGTCCTCGTGCAGCACGTACGACAGATACGGGTCCGAGGCCTGGTCGGCGATGGTGTAGACGGCGCACCAGGTGGCCAGGGTGGGGACCGTCATCTGGGCCATGAGGGCCAGCGTCTGGTCGCGGTCGAGGGTGCCGGCCAGCAGGTCGGAGGCCTCGACCAGGAAGCTCAGGGAGCCGCGCCGCAGCCGTTCCAGCTCGCCGAGGCGCGCCGATTCCACGGCCAGGGCGATGCGGTCGGCGGCGAACTGGAGGCGCAGCGCCTCCTCGTTGGAGAATCTGCCCGGTGCCTCGGCCGCGACGCCGAGGGAGCCGGTGAGCCGGCCCTCGACCTTGAGCGGGACGGTGACGACCGAGCGCATGCCGGTGCCGCCGAGCAGGGGGACGGCGCCGGGGACGGCGCTGAGGTCGTCGTGGACGGCGGGCATGCGCGCGGAGCCGTAGCGGCCGGGGCCGGCCTCCACGGGGACGCGGGCGAAGCGCTGGCGGGCGGAGGGCAGCCCGGTGGAGGCGCGCACCTCCAGCTCGGTCTCGTCGTCGGTGGCCAGCAGCAGGAACGCGGAGTCGCCGTCGAGCATGTCGCGGGCGCGTTCCACGGTGCGCTGGAGCAGGCCGTCGAGGTCGTCGGGGGCGGGGGAGCCGATGAAGACCTCGAAGGGGTCGGTGCTCTGGCCGTCCTGTGCGGTGCCCTGGTCGCCGGCCGGGACCCGCGTGGGTGTCTGGAGCACGGCGCGCTCTTCGTCGCGCACCAGCAGGCACACGGTGGAGGGCTCGCCGCCGTTGTCCCGGACCCGCAGGTGGGAGGCGTACACCTGGACGACGCGGCCGTCGGCGCCGCGGATGCCGTAGCTGCCCTCCCAGCGGGAGAGCTGGAGGGCCTCGGCGATGCCGGTGCTGGTGCCCGGAGTGTGCGGCCAGGCGGCGAGTTCGGTCAGCGGCCGGCCGACGGCCTCGGCTGCCGGGTGGCCGAAGAGGTCCTGCGCGTCCTCGTTCCACGAGGTGATGGCGCCCTTGCGGTCGATCTGGAGCACGGCGACGCGGACCCGGCCGTCGGCCACCGGCAGCAGGTCGGCGGGGAGGGCGGGGCCGGCGGTGCGGGTGCCGACGGCGCGTTCGGGCAGGTTGAGCTGGAACCAGACGTGCTTGTGGGTCGGCGTGTAGTCGACGCCCCAGCGGGTGGCCAGGGCGGCGCAGAGCTGGAGGCCGCGGCCGCCCTCGCGGTCGGGGCTGGCCATGGGGCTGGCGGAGTTCTGGAGCGGGACCTCGCGCTCGGGGTAGTGGTCGGAGACCTCGACGCGCACCCCGTCCTCGGTGCGCAGGCAGAGCACCTCCGCGTGGGTGCCGGCGTGCACGACCGCGTTGGTCACCAGTTCGCTCGTGAGGACGACGGCGTCGTCGACGATGTCGGCGAAGCCCCATCCCTGGAGGGTGTCGCGGACGAAGGACCGGGCGGTCGCCACGGATCGTCCTACGGGCTCGAAACTGGCGGCCGCGCGCGCGGTGATCACAGAACTCCTCGGCCGGTTGTCGACGGGCAGGGCGGACGGGCCGGCCGGCTCGACCCGCTGCTGCGGCATCGTCGCGTCGGTCGGCTGCGGCTCCGGGGGCGGTCCCCCCGGGATCAGTCCGGTGGTCATGGTCTGCGGCCGCCCCTCCGATGCCCGCTCGTACTGGTGCCACCGCCCAGGCCGGACGGGACCGGTGCGGCTGGACAGCCGGATGCAAGGTTACTTACCTTCGCCGTCCGAGCGGGTGCCGGTCGCCGGTGTTTACCCCCCAGGGTGTGCGGACGATGTGCGAAGCTGCCGAACTGTTATGGCCTGGTTCGGGCAGGGTGAAACACTGGGCAGGCTTCTGACGGAGGTCGGGTCGTGCCGCGTGTGTTCCGTGAACGGCGGGCAGCAGACCTTGGTGTGGCCGGATCTCGTCGGGCAGACATACGCAGCAGTAACCGGTACGCGGACGTAACCGGTATGCCGAGCACCGGCGTGCCGTACGGAAGCGTCCCGCCAGGGCAGTAAGGGTCGAATCCCCGGGAGGGACACAGTGGAGTCTGGCGCAGCGACGCGTGGCACGAAGACGCGCGCGAAGGGCGGACCGTCCCTGGGCAGGAGTGGCGGCACCACCGAGGTGGACACGGCTGCCCTGAACCGGCTGCTGGCGGCCCTCGTGTCGATGCGTGACGGCAATTTCCGCAAGCGGCTGACGGTCTCCGGGGACGGGGTGATGTCGGAGATCGCGGCGGTCTTCAACGAGGTGGCCGACCGCAATCTGCACCTGACCGGAGAGCTGTCGCGGGTACGGCGCATGGTGGGCCGTGAGGGAAAACTCACGGAACGGCTGGAGACGGGGGCCTGCGAGGGCTCCTGGGCGACGGCGATCGACCACTCCAACGCGCTGGTGGACGATCTCGTACGACCGGTCTCCGAGGTCGGCCGGGTGCTCACCGCGGTCGCGGAGGGCGATCTGTCGCCGCGCATGGAGCTGCGGACGCAGGCGCCGGACGGCGGCACCGGGCATCCGCTGCGGGGCGAGTTCCTGAAGGTCGGCCGTACCGTCAACAACCTGGTCGACCAGTTGTCGACGTTCACCGACGAGGTCACGCGGGTGGCCAGCGAGGTCGGCACCGAGGGCAAGCTCGGCGGGCAGGCGCGGGTGCGCGGCATGTCGGGGTCCTGGAAGGACCTGACGGAGTCCGTCAACACGATGGCGGACCGGCTCACCGCGCAGGTGCGGGACATCGCCCTGGTGACGACGGCGGTCGCCAAGGGTGATCTGTCGCGCAAGGTGACCGTGCATGTCGCGGGCGAGATGCTGGAGCTGAAGAACACCGTCAACACGATGGTGGACCAGCTTTCGGCCTTCTCCTCGGAGGTCACGCGGGTGGCCCGTGAGGTGGGCACCGAGGGCATCCTCGGCGGTCGCGCGCAGGTGCCCGAGGTGGCCGGCGTGTGGAAGGAGCTGACCGACTCCGTCAACACGATGGCGGGCAACCTGACCGCCCAGGTGCGCGGGATCTCGCAGGTCACCACGGCGGTGGCGAACGGTGACCTGTCGCAGAAGGTGACGGTCCAGGCGCGCGGCGAGGTGGCGCAGCTCGCCCAGACGATCAACCAGATGACCGAGACGCTGCGGATCTTCGCGGACGAGGTCACGCGCGTGGCCAACGAGGTCGGCGCGGAGGGCCGCCTCGGCGGTCAGGCGAACGTGCCGGGCGCGGCCGGTACCTGGAAGGACCTGACGGATTCCGTCAACACGGTGTTCCGGAACCTGACGACCCAGGTGCGGGACATCGCCGCCGTGACGACCGCGGTGGCGAACGGCGATCTGTCGCAGAAGGTCACGGTGGACGTGGCCGGCGAGATGCTGGAGCTGAAGAACACCGTCAACGGGATGGTGGACCAGCTGTCGTCCTTCGGCGCCGAGGTGACGCGGGTCGCGCGGGAGATCGGCGTCGAGGGCGAGCTGGGCGGCCAGGCGCAGGTGCCGGGCGCGGCGGGGACGTGGAAGGACCTGACCGACTCGGTCAACACCGCGTTCCGAAACCTCACCGGTCAGGTGCGCAATATCGCCCAGGTGACGACGGCGGTGGCCAACGGTGATCTGTCGCAGAAGGTCACGGTGGACGTCTCCGGCGAGATGCTCAAGCTGAAGAACACCGTGAACACCATGGTGGACCAGCTGTCGAGCTTCGCCGACCAGGTCACGCGGATGGCGCGGGACGTGGGCACGGAGGGCCGGCTCGGCGGTCAGGCCAGGGTGGACGGCGTGTCGGGCACCTGGAAGGAGCTGACGGACTCCGTCAACTTCATGGCCGGAAACCTCACGTCCCAGGTGCGCAATATCGCCCAGGTGACGACGGCGGTGGCCAACGGCGATCTGTCGCAGAAGATCGACGTGGACGCGCGGGGCGAGATCCTTGAGCTGAAGAACACGATCAACACCATGGTCGATCAGCTGTCCGCGTTCGCAGACCAGGTGACCCGTGTGGCGCGTGAGGTGGGCACGGAGGGCCGGCTCGGCGGTCAGGCGCAGGTGCCCGGCGTCGCCGGTGTGTGGCGGGACCTGACGGACTCGGTGAACGGCATGGCCGGGAACCTGACGGCCCAGGTGCGCAACATCGCGCAGGTCGCCACCGCGGTGGCGGGCGGTGACCTCTCCCAGAAGATCACCGTGGACGCGCGCGGGGAGATCCTGGAGCTGAAGAACACCCTGAACACGATGGTGGACCAGCTGTCGTCGTTCGCCCAGGAGGTCACCAGGGTGGCCCGTGAGGTCGGTACGGAGGGCATCCTGGGCGGTCAGGCCGAGGTGCAGGGGGTCTCCGGCACCTGGAAGGACCTCACCCAGTCGGTGAACTTCATGGCGAACAACCTGACGATCCAGGTGCGCAACATCGCCGAGGTCACGACCGCGGTCGCCAAGGGCGACCTGTCGAAGAAGATCACGGTGGACGCCAAGGGCGAGATCCTGGAGCTGGTCACGACCGTCAACACCATGGTCGTACAGCTGTCGTCGTTCGCCGAGCAGGTGACGCGGGTGGCCCGTGAGGTGGGGACCGAGGGCATGCTCGGCGGCCAGGCGCATGTGCCGGGCGTCACGGGCATCTGGAAGGACCTGAGCGACAACGTCAACCTGATGGCCAACAACCTGACCATGCAGGTGCGCAACATCTCCCAGGTGGCCTCGGCGGTGGCCAACGGTGACCTGACGCGGCAGGTGACGATCGAGGCGAGCGGTGAGGTTGCGCAGCTCGCCGACACCATCAACACGATGGTCAAGACGCTGAGTTCGTTCGCCGACCAGGTCACCAAGGTGGCCCGCGAGGTGGGCACGGACGGCATCCTGGGCGGCCAGGCGCATGTGCCGGGCGTGGCGGGCACCTGGAAGGACCTCACCGAGTCGGTGAACCAGATGGCGTCCAACCTGACCGGCCAGGTGCGCAACATCGCGATGGTCACCACGGCGATCGCCAAGGGCGACCTGACCAAGAAGATCGACATCGATGCCCGCGGCGAGATCCTGGAGCTGAAGACGACGATCAACACGATGGTCGACCAGCTGTCCAGCTTCGCCGAGGAGGTCACGCGCGTGGCCCGCGAGGTGGGCACCGAGGGCCAGTTGGGCGGTCAGGCGCGGGTGCGCGACGTGGACGGCACCTGGCGGGACCTGACGGAGTCGGTGAACGAGATGGCCGGGAACCTGACCCGGCAGGTGCGCGCCATCGCGCGGGTGGCGACCGCGGTGACCCGCGGCGACCTGAACCTGAAGATCGACGTCGACGCGTCCGGCGAGATCCAGGAACTCCAGGACTACATCAACAAGATGATCGCGAACCTGCGGGACACCACGATCGCCAACAAGGAGCAGGACTGGCTCAAGGGCAACCTGGCCCGCATCTCCGCGCTCATGCAGGGCCGCCGCGACCTCCAGGACGTGGCCTCGCTGATCATGAGCGAGCTGACGCCGGTGGTCTCCGCGCAGCACGGCGCGTTCTTCCTGGCCATGCCGCTGGTGGAGGGCAAGGACGCCGGTGACGGCAAGGACGCCTACGAGCTGCGGATGCTGGGCTCGTACGGCTACTCGATGGGCTCCATGCCGACGTCGTTCCGGCCGGGTGAGGCGCTGGTCGGTACGGCCGCCCAGGAGAAGCGCACCATCCTGGTCTCGGACGCGCCGAACGGTTATCTGAAGATCTCCTCCGGGCTCGGCGAGGCCCCGCCCGCCCAGGTGATCGTGTTGCCGGTGCTGTTCGAGGACACCGTGCTCGGCGTGATCGAACTGGCCTCCTTCACGCCGTTCACGCAGATCCAGAAGGACTTCCTCAATCAGATCGCCGAGGTGATCGCGACCAGCGTCAACACCATCTCGGTCAACACCAAGACCGAGCAGCTGCTGAAGCAGTCGCAGGAGCTGACCGAGCAACTGCGCGAGCGCTCGGCGGAGCTGGAGAGCCGGCAGCAGGCGCTGCAGAACTCCAACGCCGAACTGGAGGAGAAGGCCGAGCTGCTGGCCCGGCAGAACCGGGACATCGAGGTGAAGAACACCGAGATCGAGGAGGCGCGGCAGGTCCTGGAGGAGCGTGCGGAGCAGCTCGCGGTCTCCATGCGCTACAAAAGCGAGTTCCTGGCCAACATGTCGCACGAGCTGCGCACGCCGCTGAACTCGCTGCTGATCCTGGCCAAGCTGCTTGCCGACAACGCCGAGGGCAATCTGTCGCCCAAGCAGGTCGAGTTCGCCGAGACCATCCACGGCGCGGGATCCGATCTGCTCCAGCTGATCAACGACATCCTGGACCTCGCGAAGGTCGAGGCGGGCAAGATGGACGTCTCGCCGACCAGGATCGCGCTCGTCCAGCTCGTGGACTACGTGGAGGCCACCTTCCGGCCGCTGACCGCGGAGAAGGGCCTGGACCTGTCGGTGCGGGTCTCCCCGGAGCTGCCCGCGACCCTGCACACCGACGAGCAGCGGCTGCTCCAGGTGCTGCGCAATCTGCTGTCCAACGCGGTGAAGTTCACCGACTCCGGGTCGGTGGAACTGGTCATCCGGCCGGCGGGCGCGGACGTGCCGCAGAACATCCGGGAGCAGTTGCTGGAGGCCGGGTCGCTCACCGACCCGGACGGCGAGCTGATCGCGTTCTCGGTGACGGACACCGGCATCGGGATCGCGGCCAGCAAGATGCGGGTGATCTTCGAGGCGTTCAAGCAGGCGGACGGCACCACCAGCCGCAAGTACGGCGGCACCGGGCTCGGCCTGTCGATCTCGCGGGAGATCGCGCAGCTGCTCGGCGGTGAGATCCACGCGCAGAGCGAACCGGGCCGCGGCTCCACCTTCACGCTGTACCTGCCGCTGTACCCGAGCGAGCTGCCGCCGCAGGGCTACCAGCAGTCGGTGCCCCCGCTGGAGGCCGGCGACCTGGCGGCCTCCGAGGCGGAGCAGTCCTCGCAGCTGTCCGCCTCCGAGATCGAGACGCCGGCCGAGGTCAAGTCGTACCTGGAGATGCAGAACGGCCCCGCGGCCCTCTTCCGGCGGCGCAGGCGGAGCCTGCCGCAGGGCGAGCAGCGGGACGGACAGCGGTCGGCGGCGCCCGAGCAGGACGGCGAGCCGCAGTCCGCGCGCGGGGTGCGTTTCGGCGGCCAGAAGGTGCTGATCGTCGACGACGACATCCGCAATGTCTTCGCGCTCACCAGCGTCCTGGAGCAGCACGGCCTGTCGGTGCTGTACGCCGAGAACGGCCGCGAGGGCATCGAGGTGTTGGAGCAGCACGACGACGCGGCGGTCGTCCTGATGGACATCATGATGCCCGAGATGGACGGCTATGCGACGACCACGGCGATCCGCAGGATGCCGCAGTTCGCCGGACTGCCGATCATCGCCCTGACCGCGAAGGCGATGAAGGGCGACCGGGAGAAGGCCATCGAGGCGGGCGCGTCCGACTATGTGACCAAGCCGGTGGATTCGGACCATCTGCTGGGCGTGCTCCAGCAGTGGATGGGGGGGAAGTGACGGGATCGGCCGACCACTGTGTGAACAGCCGGGGAACCCCTGGCCGGTGTGCGGAGTTGTCCGCTTAAGGTGACTGGGGACGTATGGGAACGTGGGGTTCCGGGAACCATCGGGGTTCCCGCCTCGTTTCCGTTGTGTGCACGGTGACATCGCGGTGACAGGGTGTGGCGACAAGCGGGGTGCGGCTACGATGACCGGCACAAGGACGGGCGGCGAAAGGGAGTCGTCCCCTGGGGCGGCGCCCGGTGTACCGCCGGGGCGAGGAGGGCGGGCCATGGTGCAGAAGGCCAAGATCCTCCTGGTCGATGACCGGCCGGAGAATCTGCTGGCGCTGGAGGCCATCCTCTCTGCGCTCGATCAGACGCTGGTGCGGGCATCGAGCGGGGAGGAAGCGCTCAAAGCGCTGCTCACGGACGATTTCGCGGTCATTCTCCTGGACGTCCAGATGCCGGGCATGGACGGGTTCGAGACCGCGGCGCACATCAAGCGGCGCGAGCGGACCCGCGACATCCCGATCATCTTCCTCACGGCGATCAACCACGGCCCGCACCACACCTTCCGGGGCTACGCGGCCGGCGCGGTGGACTACATCTCCAAGCCGTTCGACCCGTGGGTGCTGCGCGCCAAGGTCTCGGTGTTCGTGGAGCTGTACATGAAGAACTGCCAGCTGCGCGAGCAGGCGGCGCTGCTGCGGCTCCAGTTGGAGGGCGGCGGCAAGGGCGCGGTCGGCGGCAAGGAGTCGGCCGGACTGCTCGCCGAGCTGTCCGCGCGGCTCGCGGCCGTCGAGGAGCAGGCCGAGGCGCTGTCCAAACAGCTGGACGACGACTCGGCGGACGCGGCCGCGGTGGCCACGGCGGCCCATCTGGAGCGCAAGCTCACCGGACTGCGCCGCGCGCTCGACGCCCTGGAGCCGGGCACCGGCACCGGCGGCCCCGCGGTGCCGCCGAGCAACTGAGCCGTGCCGAGGCCCCCGTTGCCCATGAGCCCGCGTCAGTTCCGCGCCCCGGCAAGGGCGACACGAACGGGTGAAGCTGTGGGCACACGTGTCCACCGTCGTCTCCCCCGGTAACCTCACACCCATGGCCTCACGTCCCTCCGCAGCCAAGAAGCAGCCCGCGAAGAAGGCGGCCGCTCCCGCGAAGGGTCCGGCGAAGAAGGCCGCCGCCGCGAAGCGGGTCCCGGCGGGAAAGGCGCCCGCGAAGAAGGCGCCCGCCCGCAAGGCCGTGGCCAAGAAGGCACCGCCGAAGCCGGCGCCCAGCCCCACCGGGGGCGTGTACCGCCTGGTGCGCGCCCTCTGGCTCGGTCTCGCGCACGCGGTCGGCGCCGTCTTCCGCGGCATAGGGCAGGGCGCCAGGAATCTCGACCCGGCTCACCGCAAGGACGGCGTGGCGCTGCTGCTGTTCGGCATCGCGCTGATCGTCGCCGCCGGCACCTGGGCCGACCTCAAGGGCCCCGTCGGCGACCTGGTGGAGGTCCTGGTCACCGGGGCGTTCGGCCGGCTCGACCTGCTGGTGCCGATACTGCTCGCGGTGATCGCCGTACGACTCATCCGGCACCCGGAGAAGCCGGAGGCCAACGGCCGGATCGTGATCGGTCTGTCCGCGCTCCTGATCGGCGTGCTCGGCCAGGTCCACATCGCGTGCGGCTCGCCCGCCCGCAGCGACGGCATGCAGGCCATAAGGGACGCTGGCGGCCTCATCGGCTGGGCGGCGGCCACCCCGCTGACGTACACCATGACCGAGATGCTCGCCGTGCCCCTGCTGGTGCTGGTGACCGTCTTCGGGCTGCTCGTGGTGACCGCCACCCCCGTGAACGCCATCCCGCAGCGGCTGCGCGCCCTCGGGGTGCGCCTCGGCGTGCTGCACGAGCACGAGCCGGAGGAGTTCGGCGAGGACGACGAGCGCTACGAGGAGCAGTGGCGCGAGGCGCTGCCCGCGCGCTCCCGCGGGCGCTCGGCCGGGCCACGGGCGTACGACCCCGACCAGGCCGAGGAAGAGGCCCTCTCGCGCCGCCGTGGCCGTCCCAGGCGCTCCGCGGTGCCCCAGCCGGACCCGCGGCGCCGGATGGACGCCGTGGACGTGGCCGCCGCTGCCGCCGCCGCGCTCGACGGTGCCGTCCTGCACGGCATGCCGCCCTCCCCGCTGGTCGCCGACCTCACCCAGGGCGTCAGCACCGGCGACCGGGAGGAGACCACGCCGGTGCCGGACCCGGAGGCGCCCGCCGCCCCGGCGCCCGAGCCGACCGCCAAGCCGGCCGCGGCTCCGGTCGCCAAGCCGGCCGCCAAGCCCGTACCGGCCGCCCGCCCCGAGCAGGGCACCGGCTCCCTCGTGCCCGACCTCACGAAGAAGGCCCCCGAGCAGCCCCGCGAGCTGCCCGCGCGCGCGGAGCAGTTGCAGCTGGCCGGTGACGTCACCTACGCGCTGCCCGCCCTTGACCTGCTGGTGCGCGGCGGCCCCGGCAAGGCCCGCAGCGAGGCCAACGACGCCATAGTGGCCTCGCTCACCCAGGTCTTCACCGAGTTCAAGGTCGACGCGGCCGTCACCGGCTTCACCCGCGGCCCGACGGTCACCCGCTACGAGGTCGAACTCGGCCCGGCCGTGAAGGTGGAGCGGATCACCGCGCTCGCCAAGAACATCGCGTACGCGGTCGCCAGCCCGGACGTGCGGATCATCAGCCCCATCCCCGGCAAGTCCGCGGTGGGCATCGAGATCCCGAACACCGACCGGGAGATGGTCAACCTCGGCGACGTGCTGCGCCTCGCGGAGTCCGCCGAGGACGACGACCCGATGCTGGTCGCCTTCGGCAAGGACGTCGAGGGCGGCTACGTCATGCACTCGCTGGCGAAGATGCCGCACATGCTGGTCGCCGGCGCCACCGGCTCCGGCAAGTCGTCCTGCATCAACTGCCTGATCACCTCGATCATGATGCGGGCGACCCCGGAGGACGTGCGGATGATCCTGGTCGACCCCAAGCGGGTCGAGCTGACCGCCTACGAGGGCATCCCGCACCTGATCACGCCGATCATCACCAACCCCAAGCGGGCCGCCGAGGCGCTCCAGTGGGTGGTGCGCGAGATGGACCTGCGCTACGACGACCTCGCGGCCTACGGCTACCGGCACATCGACGACTTCAACCGGGCCGTGCGCGAGGGCAAGGTCAGGCCGCCCGAGGGCAGCGAGCGCGAGCTCCAGCCGTACCCGTACCTGCTGGTGATCGTGGACGAGCTGGCCGACCTGATGATGGTCGCGCCGCGCGACGTCGAGGACGCGATCGTGCGCATCACCCAGCTCGCGCGTGCCGCCGGCATCCATCTGGTGCTCGCCACCCAGCGCCCCTCCGTGGACGTGGTCACCGGTCTGATCAAGGCCAACGTGCCCTCCCGGCTCGCCTTCGCCACCTCCTCGCTGGCCGACTCCCGCGTCATCCTGGACCAGCCCGGCGCCGAGAAGCTGATCGGCAAGGGCGACGGCCTCTTCCTGCCGATGGGCGCCAACAAGCCCACCCGTATGCAGGGCGCGTTCGTGACCGAGGAGGAGGTCGCGGCGGTCGTACGGCACTGCAAGGAGCAGATGGCGCCGGTCTTCCGGGACGACGTCACGGTCGGCACCAAGCAGAAGAAGGAGATCGACGAGGACATCGGCGACGACCTCGACCTGCTGTGCCAGGCGGCCGAACTCGTCGTCTCCACCCAGTTCGGGTCCACGTCCATGCTCCAGCGCAAGCTGCGGGTCGGCTTCGCCAAGGCGGGCCGGCTGATGGATCTCATGGAGTCCCGCAACATCGTGGGACCCAGCGAGGGCTCCAAGGCGCGTGACGTTCTGGTGAAACCGGACGAACTGGACGGCGTGCTCGCCGTGATTCGCGGCGAATCCGAGGGATAGTAATAAGAGCCGCCCGGTTCCGCATCACGAAGGCCGGGTGGCCGTACGCCGGGACGGGTCCGTTCCGGCGTGATCGACCCTGCCGTCATGCTCCGTCCGTGCCCGCCGTGATCCACCCGTTAGAGAGCGGCGGGCAACCGTTTCCCTTTGTCCTACGTCAAGTTGAGCGAGAGGACAGGTAAGCGTCCCGTCCTGGGGTATCCGCCTGTCCAGCCCTCGGAGTGTCGGGCCATTCCGATGGCGTAGAAGTTCGAACCGCCCGGTTGCCCCACCCTTTCGTACCCCCCCTAGACTGAGCTTCCAGCACAGGTGGCTACACGCTCGAAAGGCGCCCCCGTGTCCCTCGGCAACTCCCCTGAAGACGAGCGTCCCTTCCCAGACGAGTCCCAGGAAGCCCGAATCTCCGTGGGCCGTGCCCTCCATCAGGCGCGGATCGCGGCCGGGCTCACCGTGGACGACGTCAGCAGCGCCACTCGTGTCCGCCTGGCCATCGTGCACGCCATCGAGGCGGACGACTTCGGCCCCTGCGGCGGCGCCGTCTATGCGCGCGGCCACATCCGAAACCTGGCCAGGGCCGTCCATCTCGATCCCGAGCCGCTGGTCGCCCAGTACGACGCCGAGCACGGCGGCCGGCCCGCGCCCACCCCGGCCGCGCCCCTGTTCGAGGCCGAGCGGATCCGCCCCGAGCGCCGGGGCCCCAACTGGACCGCGGCGATGGTCGCCGCGATCGTCGTGGTGATCGGTTTCGTCGGCTTCACCGCGGTCAAGGGCGGCGACGGCGGCAGCGACGCCAAGTCGCAGCTCGCCGAGGGCTCCACGCCCGCCGCCGGCAAGGCGGCCTCGTCCGCGCCGACCAGGCAGAAGTCCACCGCGCCGAGTCCCGGACCCACCGACAGCGCCATCGCCGCCGCCCCGCAGGACAAGGTGACGGTCCAGGTCAGCGCGCCCAGCGGACGCAGCTGGATCTCGGCCAAGGACCACAACGGGCGGATGCTTTTCGACGGCCTGCTGGACAAGGGCCAGTCCAAGACCTTCCAGGACAGCACCAAGATCGATCTGATCCTCGGCGACGCCGGCGCGATCGAGTTGTACGTCAACGGCAAGAAGATCCAGAACAACTTCCGGCCCGGCGCCGTGGAGCGTCTGACGTACACCAAGGGCGACCCCGTCGCGGGCTGATCCGGCCCGCCGCGCACCCCGCCGACGGGGTCGGCCTAGTTCGGCCAACCCCGTCGACATGGGCTGTCGGTGAGACAAAGTACTCTTGAGCCCATGCCTGAACGCCGTACCGTCGCACTCGTCACTCTCGGCTGCGCTCGTAACGAGGTGGATTCCGAGGAGCTCGCAGGCCGTTTGGAGGCGGACGGCTGGCAGCTGGTCGAGGACGCCGCGGACGCCGACGTCGCCGTCGTCAACACCTGTGGCTTCGTCGAGGCCGCCAAGAAGGACTCCGTCGACGCCCTCCTTGAGGCCAACGACCTCAAGAACCATGGCAGAACCCAGGCCGTCGTGGCGGTGGGCTGCATGGCGGAGCGGTACGGCAAGGAACTGGCCGAGGCGCTGCCCGAGGCCGACGGTGTGCTCGGCTTCGACGACTACACCGACATCTCCGACCGCCTCCAGACCATCCTGTCCGGCGGCATCCACGCCTCGCACACCCCGCGCGACCGCCGCAAGCTGCTGCCGATCAGCCCGGCCGAGCGCCAGGACTCGGCCGCCTCGGTCGCGCTGCCCGGCCACGGCCCCGCCGACCTGCCCGAGGGCGTCGCGCCCGCCTCCGGCCCCCGCGCGCCGCTGCGCCGCCGCCTGGACGGCGCCCCGGTCGCCTCGGTGAAGCTCGCCTCCGGCTGCGACCGGCGCTGCTCCTTCTGCGCCATCCCGTCCTTCCGCGGCTCCTTCATCTCCCGCCGCCCCAGCGACGTCCTCAACGAGTCGCGCTGGCTGGCCGAGCAGGGCGTGAAGGAGATCATGCTGGTCTCCGAGAACAACACGTCGTACGGCAAGGACCTCGGCGACATCCGCCTGCTGGAGTCCCTGCTGCCCGAGCTGGCCGGGATCGACGGCATCGAGCGGGTCCGGGTGAGCTACCTCCAGCCGGCCGAGATGCGCCCCGGACTGATCGACGTCCTCACCTCGACGCCCAAGGTCGCGCCGTACTTCGACCTGTCCTTCCAGCACTCGGCGCCCGGCGTGCTGCGCTCCATGCGCCGCTTCGGCGACACCGACCGCTTCCTGGAACTGCTCGACACCATCCGCTCCAAGGCCCCCGAGGCCGGTGTGCGCTCCAACTTCATCGTCGGCTTCCCCGGCGAGAGCGAGTCGGACCTCGCCGAACTGGAGCGCTTCCTGACCGGTGCCCGCCTGGACGCCATCGGCGTCTTCGGCTACTCCGACGAGGAGGGCACCGAGGCGGCCACCTACGACAACAAGCTGGACGAGGACGTGGTGGCCGAGCGCCTGGCCCACATCTCCCGGCTGGCCGAGGAACTGGTCTCGCAGCGCGCCGAGGAGCGCGTCGGCGAGAGCGTGCACGTCCTGGTGGAGTCGGTGGACGAACAGGAGGGCGTCTACGGCCGCGGCGCGCACCAGGCGCCCGAGACCGACGGCCAGGTGCTGCTCACGAGCGGCGAGGGCCTCGCCGTCGGACGTATGGTCGAGGCGAAGGTGGTCGGTACGGAGGGTGTCGACCTGGTGGCCGAGCCGCTGACCGGCTCGCTCGCGTGTAGTGAGGAGGCGGGCAGATGACCGGAGTCCCGGCATCCGCCGCGGGCGGCTCCTCCGGCGCGCGGGGCGCGCGGAGCACCGCCGCCGCTGCCGACGGGGTTGCGTCCGAGGTCTCCGGTTCCGCGTCCGCGCCCGGTGAAGCCGCTGCCGAGCGGTCCGCTGCCGAAGGGTCCTTCGACCGGTCCGGGTCCGAGCGTTCCGCCGCCGCCGGGTCTGCTTCCGGCCGGTCCGCCGCCGGCGCCGAGGCGACGACCGAGGGCAGGCCGGCGCGCGGTGGCAAGATCACGGCGGCGGCGGTCAACCAGGCGAGCGTATGGAATGTCGCCAATCTGCTGACCATGCTGCGGCTGGTCCTGGTGCCCGGCTTCGTGGCGCTGATGCTGGCCAACGGCGGCTACGACCCGGCCTGGCGCTCGCTGGCCTGGGCCGCCTTCGCCATCGCCATGATCACCGACCTGTTCGACGGTCATCTCGCGCGCACCTACAACCTGGTCACCGACTTCGGCAAGATCGCCGACCCCATCGCCGACAAGGCGATCATGGGCGCGGCGCTGATCTGCCTGTCCTCCCTCGGCGATCTGCCGTGGTGGGTGACGATCGTGATCCTCGGCCGGGAACTCGGCATCACCCTGATGCGTTTTCTGGTCATTCGCTATGGCGTGATCCCGGCCAGCCGCGGCGGCAAGCTGAAGACCCTGACCCAGGGCGTGGCCGTCGGCATGTATGTGCTGGCGCTGACCGGATGGCTGGCCACCCTGCGGTTCTGGGTGATGGCCGCGGCGGTCGTGCTGACCGTTGCGACCGGTCTCGACTATGTAAGACAAGCCATTGTGCTGCGCAGGCAGGGAATCGCCGAGCGCGCGGCGGCGTTGGAGGAGACGGAAGCGTGAGTTCCCCGGCCACCGAACTGGTGCGACTACTGACGGTGAGGGGCGAGACGCTCGCGGTCGCCGAGTCGCTCACGGGTGGCCTGGTGGCGGCGGAGATCACCGCGGTGCCCGGAGCCTCCAAGGTGTTCCGCGGCTCGGTCACGGCGTACGCCACGGAGCTCAAGCACCGGCTGCTGGGCGTCGACGCGGCCCTGCTGGAGCGGCGCGGAGCGGTGGACCCGCAGGTCGCGGCCCAGATGGCGGCCGGGGTGCGCAAGGTGCTGGACGCCGACTGGGGCATCGCGACCACCGGTGTCGCGGGCCCCGATCCCCAGGACGGCCAGCCGGTCGGCACGGTTTTCGTGGCCGCTGACGGACCGCTGACGGCCGCCGCGCCTTCCGCCGGTGGCGGAAAAGTGGAGGCCCTGCGGTTGAACGGCAGCCGTACGGAAATCCGTAGGGAGAGTGTACGGAGCGTACTCGCACTGCTCCTGGAGCGGATCGCGGGCGAACAGTTCGGGAATGAGCGGGCACAGGATACGGAACGGAACGGGGGGTTTTGATGTTTGCAGCCCTGAGTGAACACGACATCGCTCCCCGCACGGCCGCAGCGCGAGGCGGTACGGTGGGGCGAGAAGGATGCGGCTACGCGGTCCGAGGAGGGAGCCACCGATGATTCTGCTCCGTCGCCTGCTGGGTGACGTGCTGCGTCGGCAGCGCCAACGCCAGGGCCGTACTCTGCGCGAAGTCTCCTCGTCCGCCCGAGTCTCACTCGGCTATCTCTCCGAGGTGGAGCGGGGGCAGAAGGAGGCTTCCTCCGAGCTGCTCTCCGCCATCTGCGACGCGCTGGACGTACGGATGTCGGAACTCATGCGTGAAGTGAGCGACGAACTGGCGCTCGCCGAACTGGCCCAGTCCGCCGCGGCCACCGAGCCCGTACCCACGCCGGTCCGTCCGATGCTGGGTTCCGTCTCGGTGACCGGTGTGCCACCGGAACGGGTGACCATCAAGGCGCCCGCGAAGGCGGTGGACGTGGTCGCCGCCTGACCCACGCGGCGCCGCGCCCGACGGGCACGGCCAGACACAGCCAGACATGGACGAGGCCCCGACCGGGCTTCTCGGGCGAACCGGGAAGCGCGGCCGGGGCTTCGTCCGTTTGCCCGGGTCCGTTGGGGCGGTCATGGTGGAGGGACATGCCGGCCGTGAGGGCCGCCGGAGCGCTGGAGGAAGCGGATGTACGTCGTGAAAAGCCCGTTGGCCGACGCGGACCTGAAGACCGTGGCCGAGGCGCTCCAGGGCGCCCTGGTCGACCTGGTGGACCTCTCCCTGGTCGCCAAGCAGATCCACTGGAACATCGTCGGGCCGCGCTTCCGCTCCGTCCACCTCCAGCTGGACGAGGTCGTCGCCTCCGCCCGCACCCACTCCGACACGGTGGCCGAGCGCGCCTCGGCGCTGGGCGTCCCGCCCGACGGCCGCGCCGCCACGGTGTCCTCGACCAGCGGCATCAAGACCACCCCGGCGGGCTGGATCAAGGACGGCGACGCGGTCGGGGCGATGGTGGACGCCCTCGGCGCCGTCATCACCCGGATGCGGGAGCGTGTGCACGCGACCGAGGAACCGGATCCGGTGTCCCAGGACATCTTCATCCAGATCACCGCCGACCTGGAGAAGCATCACTGGATGTTCCAGGCGGAGAACGCGTAGCGTCCGCCGGTGCCGCCGGAAAGCGGGTGCGAGCCGGCGTCCGGCGGGAGGTGGTGGGCATGACGGGGCGGCCGGTGCGCTGGGCCGTGGCGCTGGTGTGCGGCGCGGTGTGGTGGTGGGCCGTGCTGCGGCTCGCCCTCGGACAGGGCGCGGGGGTGCTGGAGGGCGCCGTCGCGGCCGGCGGGTGGGGGCTCAGCGTGCTGCCGGTGCACTGCGCGCCGCGGGGGAAGGCGGCGGGGGTGCTGATACCGGGGAGGTGGGCGGCGGCGTGGCGGGCGGGGGAGGCCGGTGCCGGTGCCGATGGGCTTTCCGCGCAGGGTCGTTCGGGGGAGTGTCCGATCCGTGAGCCGTGAGGCTCGTCGGGGCCGGCAGGTTTTCCGGCTTGTCCTTCAGGTTGGTCTGGTTCTTCAGGATTTTCAGGTGGGGGTACGGCGGTGGCGCTCGCGCCAGCGCTGGGGGGCGCCCGGCGCCGGGGCGGGTCCGGTCTGGCAGGTGGGGCACCAGTAGGTGGGGCGGTCCTGGGAGCCGTCGCCCTGGTCGGCCACGCGGACCGGGGTGTGGCAGCGCAGACAGGGGCGGGGCGCGCGGCCGTACACGAACAGGTCCTGGTGGCGCAGGCCCGTGGTCTGGCGGACCGGGCGGTCGCGGTTGGCCTCCAGCAGCCGGCGGGCGAGTTCCGGCAGCTTCTCGGCACGGTCCGCGGGGAGCGCGCCGACGGGCAGCCAGGGGGTGGCGCCGAGCAGGAAGCACAGCTCGCTCTTGTAGATGTTGCCGATTCCGGCCAGGTTGCGCTGGTCGAGCAGGGCCTCGCCGAGGGGGCGGGCGGGGTCCGCGCGCAGATTGGCCAGTGCGCGCTGCGGGTCCCAGTCGGGGCCGAGCAGATCGGGACCGAGGTGGCCCACCACCCGCTCCTCCTCGGTGGTGCGCAGCAGTTCGAGCACTTGGAGGCGGTAGCCGACGGCGGTCCGGTCGACGGTGCCGAGGATCGCGCGGATCTGGTGCCCCGGACCGCCGCGCCAGCGCTCGCCGGTGCCGTACACCTTCCACGCACCCTCCATGCGCAGATGCGTGTGCAGGGTGAGGCCGCCCTCGAACCGGGTGAGCAGGTGTTTGCCACGCGGGATGGTGCTCAGTACCCGTCGGCCGGTGAGATCGACGGTCGCGTACTTCGGCACCCGGAAGTCGCTGCGAGTCAGCACCTCACCGGCGAGCGCCTCATGCAACCGCCGCGCGGCCTGCCAGACCGTGTCACCTTCGGGCATGGGTCAAGGGTGCCACGGTGAGGGAGAGGGGGCGGGGCGGGAGGGCGGTGGGAGAGGGGGTGGAGCTCGCGGAGGGGCGGTCCGAGGGGGAGCGGGGGGTGGAGGTCGGGGGGCGGTCCGAGGGGGAGAGGTGGGGAGGTGTGCGGGGAGGAGGGGGCCGGTGGTTCAGGGGGCGGCTGTCCAGCAGGGCGGTCGGGAGTGCGTCGGTGGTGGGGGTCGGCGGGCGCCGCCTGACTCGTCTGCGGAACGGGTCCATGCGGCCTTCTGGGGCTGGGCGGCTGGCCCCGAGGCTTGGTGCAACCCGCTTCCTCGGACGGGCATGTCCGCCAGATGGTCCCCAGGCTGATGATTCGGTTGGCGGCCTCCCGTCCTTGGCCAGCCTTCCGTCCTTGGCGCTGCCCGGCCTGGCGGCGGGGCTCGATAGTGGCGGCTCCGTGGGCCTGGAGCCCCGAGGCTTAAAACCCCCACACGCCCAGGACTTCCAGGCCCGAACCCTCTTAGGTTTAGCGGCCGGACGGCCTGGCGCGTGTTGGATGGCTGGCGGCCCTCCGGTCTGGCGGCCCTCCGGGGCGGCGGCCCTCCGGGGCGGGCGCCTCCAGGGCCTGGCGGCCCGCCGAGCCCAGCTCCCCGAGCCCAGGCCCCCCGAACCCACCCCTCGCGGACCTCGCGGCCAACGGTCCCCAGCCGCCGGCGCGGCTGGTCGCCCGTGTCGGCGCTCACGCTCTCAGCCGCAGACCCCGCGGAGTGGCCACGAAACCCGCTGATTCCAGGAGGGTTCCTATGGGGGAGGTCAGGGCCGCGGTGCCGTTGATCCGTTCCACGGTGACCGTGCCGAGGGAGCCGGCGCGCGCGGCGGCGGCCAGGGCTTCGGCGGCCGTCCGCAGGCGGGGGTCGTCCGTGGCCCCGGTGTCCGGGCTGATCGGCCAGGCGAGCAGGGTCTTGCCGCCGCGCTCCATGTACAGCGTCAGCTCGCCCTCCACCAGGACGACCAGGGAACCCGCCTTGCGGCCCGGCTTGTGTCCGGCGCCGGTCGGCGGCTCGGGCCAGGACAGGGCCGCGCCGTAGGCGTTCGCCGGGTCGGCCGCGGCGAGGACGACGGCACGGGAGTCGGCGGAGCGGTCCCGGCCGCGGCTCCGCTGCGGGCCGCGGTCCCCCCAGGCGGAGCCCGAGCCATAGCCGGTGGCTCCCCCGCCCCGCGGGCCGCCGTAGCCGGGGGTGGCGAAGGGGTCGGCGAGGTCGCGGGGGGATTCCCGGCCGCCGGGGTCGGCCGGCGGCCAGGTGAACTCGCCGTCGAGACCGGGGTGGGCGAAGCCCGCGTCGGCGGCGGAAGGGGACGCGGTGTGGCCGTGCGGGCTGCCGTCGGTGGCAGGGAAGCCGTTCGGATCGGTGAATCCGGGTGCCGGGAAGCCGGTCGCCGGGGCGGGCAGGGGCTCGCCGCGGTCCCGCGCGTTGGACACCGCGCGCAGCCGGTCCACCGCGCCGTCCATGGCGAACTGGGCCGCGCCGAGCCCCTCGACCACATAACCGCGCCGGGCCTGGCCGCTGTCCTCGAAGGCGGACAGCACCCGGTACACCGCCGAGAAACCGCCCTCCACGCCCTCCGCGGCGACGGCCCCGCGGGTCACCACGCCGTGCCGGTCCAGCAGGGTGCGGGCCAGCGCGTGCGCGCGCACGGTGGGGTCCGGCTCGGCCGCGGGCAGCAGGGACCAGCGACCCGCGACGGTCGGCGGGCCGGTACGGGATGCCGCCCGCGCCGCGGCCGTCAGGGAGCCGTACCGGCCGCGCGGCACGGCGCGTTTGGCACGGTGGGCGGTCGAACCCGCCGTACGGCCCGAGCCCAGCAGGGAGCGCAGCGGTGCCAGCGTGTCGTTGGTGAGCCGGCCCGACCAGGCCAGGTCCCAGAGGGCATCGGCCAGTTGGGGATCGGTGGCGTCGGGGTGGGTGGTGGCGCGGACCTGGTCGGCGATCTGCCGGAAGAACAGGCCGTAGCCACCGGACAGCGCGTCCAGGACGGACTGGTGCAGCGCCGTCAGCTCCAGGGGGTGCGGCGGCGGGAGCAACAGCGGTGCCGCGTCCGCAAGATAGAGCGAGACCCAGCCGTCCTTGCCCGGCAGGGCGCCCGCGCCGGCCCACACCACCTCGCCGGCGGCGGTCAACTCGTCCAGCATCGACGGCGTGTAGTTCGCCACCCGTGACGGCAGGACCAGCTTCTCCAGCGCGGAGGCGGGCACGGAGGCGCCCTGCAACTGCTCGATCGCGCGCACCAGTCCGTCGACACCGCGCAGACCGTGCCCCTTGCCGATGTGCTGCCACTGCGGCAGGAACTGCGCGAGCGCGGCAGGCGGTACGGGCTCCAGTTCGTGCCGCAGCGCGGCCAGGGAGCGGCGGCGCAGTCGCCGCAGCACCGTGGCGTCGCACCACTCCTGGCCGATGCCCGCCGGATGGAACTCGCCCTGCACCACCCGGCCGCTCGCGGCGAGCCGCTGGAGGGCGCCGTCGGTGATCGCCACGCCCAGGCCGAAGCGGTCGGCGGCGGTGGCCGAGGTGAACGGGCCGTGCGTACGGGCATAGCGGGCGAGGAGGTCGCCCAGGGGGTCCTTGACCGGTTCGGTGAAGGCTTCGGGCACGCCGACGGGCAGCGCGGTGCCGAGCGCGTCGCGCAGCCGGCCCGCGTCCTCGATCGCCGCCCAGTGGTCGGCGCCGGAGATCCGGACCTTGATCGCCCGGCGGGCCCCGGCCAGCTCCCGCACCCAGTGCGGATCGGCGCCCCGCGCGACCAACTCGGCCTCGGTGAGCGGGCCGAGCAGCCGCAGTACGTCGGCGACGCCCTCCACGTCCTTGATCCGGCGGTCCTCGGTGAGCCACTGGAGTTCGCGCTCCAGCTCGGTCAGCACCTCGGCGTCGAGCAGTTCGCGCAGCTCCGCCTGGCCGAGCAGTTCGGCCAGCAGCCGGGAGTCCAGGGAGAGCGCGGCGGCCCGGCGCTCGGCCAGCGGGGAGTCGCCCTCGTACAGGAACTGGGCGACGTACCCGAACAGCAGGGAGCGGGCGAAGGGGGACGGCTCCGGAGTGGTGACCTCGACCAGCCGCACCTTGCGGGACTCGATGTCGCCCATCAGCTCGGCCAGGCCCGGCACGTCGAAGACGTCCTGGAGGCATTCGCGGACGGCCTCCAGGACGATCGGGAACGAGCCGAACTCGCTCGCCACCTGGAGCAGTTGGGCCGCGCGCTGGCGCTGCTGCCACAGCGGGGTGCGCTTGCCGGGACTGCGGCGCGGCAGCAGCAGGGCGCGCGCCGCGCACTCGCGGAACCGGGAGGCGAACAGGGCCGAGCCGCCGACCTGCTCGGTGACCACCTGGTCGACCTCGCCCTTGTCGAAGGCGACGTCCGCCGCGCCCACGGGAGCCTGCTCGCTGTCCGCGGGGAAGGGCGCGCCCGGCTTCACGGACTCCTGGTCGAGCAGGTCCAGGCCCATCAGGTCGGCGTCGGGCAGGCGCAGCACGATGCCGTCG
This sequence comes from Streptomyces sp. NPDC043952, assembly GCF_056435325.1. Taxonomy (NCBI): domain Bacteria; kingdom Bacillati; phylum Actinomycetota; class Actinomycetes; order Kitasatosporales; family Streptomycetaceae; genus Streptomyces; species Streptomyces sp. NPDC043952. The sequence goes on along the minus strand of NZ_JBWKES010000012.1, from coordinate 189,274 downwards.
TCGGCGTGCATCACCTGGGCGTCCATGCCGTACCGCTCGGACAGCCGGGCGCCGAGCGCGAGGGCCCAGGGGGCGTGCACCTGGGCGCCGAAGGGAGAGTGCACGACGACCCGCCAGTCGCCCAGTTCGTCGCGGAAGCGCTCCACGACGATCGTACGGTCGTCCGGGACATGGCCGCAGGCCTCGCGCTGCTCCCGCAGATACGCCAGTACGTTGTCCGCCGCCCAGGTGTCCAGGCCCGCGGCGAGCAGGCGCGGCCGGGCGTCGTCCTCGGCCAGCGAGCCGACCTCGCGCAGGAACGCGCCCACCGCGCGCCCCAGTTCGAGCGGGCGGCCCAGCTGATCGCCCTTCCAGAAGGGCAGCCGGCCCGGCACGCCCGGCGCGGGGGAGACCAGGACCCGGTCGCGGGTGATGTCCTCGATGCGCCAGGAACTGGTGCCCAGGGTGAAGACGTCGCCCACGCGGGACTCGTAGACCATCTCCTCGTCCAGCTCGCCGACCCGGCCGCCGCCCTTCTTGGGGTCGGATCCGGCGAGGAAGACCCCGAACAGGCCGCGGTCCGGGATGGTGCCGCCGGAGGTGACGGCCAGCCGCTGGGCGCCGGGCCGGCCGGTGATGGTGCCGGCCACGCGGTCCCACACCACGCGGGGGCGCAGTTCCGCGAACGCGTCCGAGGGGTAGCGGCCCGCGAGCATGTCGAGGACCGCGGTGAACGCCGACTCCGGGAGCGAGGCGAAGGGGGCCGCGCGGCGGACCAGGGCGAGCAGGTCGTCGAACTGCCAGGTGTCCAGGGCCGTCATGGCGACGAGCTGCTGCGCGAGCACGTCCAGGGGGTTCGCGGGCACCTTGAGGGACTCGATGGCGCCCGTACGCATCCGCTCGGTCACCACGGCCGCCTGCACCAGGTCGCCCCGGTACTTGGGGAAGACCACACCGGTGGAGACCGCGCCCACCTGGTGTCCGGCGCGGCCGACGCGCTGGAGCCCCGAGGCCACCGAGGGCGGGGACTCCACCTGGACGACGAGATCGACGGCGCCCATGTCGATGCCCAGCTCCAGGCTGGAGGTGGCGACCACGGCGGGCAGCCGGCCCGCCTTCAGGTCCTCCTCGACCAGCGCGCGCTGCTCCTTGGACACCGAGCCGTGGTGGGCGCGGGCGATCACCGGGGGCGCGCCCTGGGCCGCGCCCGAGCCGCCCATGAGCTGGGCCGGGGAGTGGTGCTCCGCCAGCGGCTCGCCCGTCGCGCGCTCGTACGCGATCTCGTTGAGCCGGTTGCACAGGCGCTCGGCCAGGCGGCGGGAGTTGGCGAAGACGATGGTGGAGCGGTGCGACTGGACCAGGTCGGCGATCCGCTCCTCCACATGCGGCCAGATCGACGGCCGTTCCCCGCCGTCGGCCGCGTCGGTGGCCGGGGAGCCCCCCAGCTCGCCCATGTCCTCGATCGGCACGACCACCGAGAGGTCGAACTCCTTGCCGGACTCCGGCTGGACGATCTCCACCTTGCGGCGCGGCGAGAGATAGCGCGCGATCTCGTCCACCGGGCGCACGGTCGCCGACAGGCCGATCCGCCGGGCCGGCTTCGGCAGCAGCTCGTCGAGGCGCTCCAGGGTGAGCGCGAGATGGGCGCCGCGCTTGGTGCCCGCGACCGCGTGCACCTCGTCCAGGATCACCGTCTCCACGCCCGTGAGCGCGTCGCGGGTGGCGGAGGTCAGCATCAGGAAAAGCGACTCGGGGGTGGTGATCAGGATGTCCGGCGGGCGTGTGGACAGGGCGCGGCGCTCGGCGGCCGGGGTGTCGCCGGAGCGGATGCCGACCTTGATCTCGGGCTCCGGCAGACCGAGGCGGACGGACTCCTGGCGGATCCCGGTCAGCGGGCTGCGCAGATTGCGCTCGACGTCGACGGCGAGGGCCTTCAGCGGTGACACGTACAGCACCCGGCAGCGCTTGCGCGGGTCGGCCGGGGGCGGGGTGGAGGCGAGCTGGTCCAGGGCGGCGAGGAAGGCGGCCAGCGTCTTGCCGGAGCCGGTCGGGGCGACCACCAGCACGTCCGAACCCGCCTGGATGGCCTCCCACGCGCCCGCCTGGGCCGCGGTGGGCGCGGAGAAGGCCCCCGTGAACCAGCCGCGGGTCGCGGGGGAGAAGCCGTCGAGGGCCCGGTGTGCGGAGCTGACCATGCGTCCATCCTGCACCCGACCACTGACAATCGTGCTGACCTGGGCAAATGCCCCGTCGTGGCGGGCGAGGGAGGGGCAGGACCAGGCCGCAGCGGCGGACAATGGACTCATGACAGGCACGGCTGGACGGCGGGACGACCGCTCGCCCTGCGATGACCGCTCGCCCCGCGATGACCGCTCGCCCCGCGATGACCGCTCGCCCCGCGATGACCGTCCGCCCCGCGATGGCCGTCCGTCCCGCGACCGGGCGGGCCGGGTGGTGGAGCGGGCGGGCGAGGCGGGCCAGGCCGTGGAGCGGGCGCGGCACTGGTGCTACGAGGAACTGCCCGGCGTCGACCTGCTGCGCGCCCGGTATGTCCACAAGACGTTCGTCCGGCACACCCACGAGAACTTCGTGATCGCCGCCATCGCGGACGGCGTCGAGGTGTTCCACCACGGCGGTTCCGACGTGTCCGCGGGCGCGGGGGCCCTCGCGCTGGTCAACCCGGACACCCCGCACACCGGCCGGGCCGGGGTGCCGGAGGGCTGGCGGTACGGCGCGGTCTACCCGGCGCCCGAGGTGGTGGCGGCGATAGCGGCCGAGACCAGCACTCTGCGCGGCAGCCCCGGCTTCGTCAGTCCCGTCCTCGACGACCCCGCCACCGGCCGCCTCGTCCACCAGGTGCTGCGCGCCGCTGAGGAGGGCAACGCGCTGGCCGCCGACACCCTGCTCCGGGTCGTCGTCACCCGGCTGCTCCGGCTGAACGGCGGCCCGCTGCCCGAGCGGCGGGCGCGTACGGCGGGGGCGCGGATCGCGGCACGCGCGCGGGCCGTGCTCGAGGAACGCATGGCCGAGCCGCCGACCCTGGAGCGGCTCGCCACCGAGCTGGGGACGAGCCCGTTCGCGCTGCTGCGGGCCTTCCGCGCCAGCTACGGCATGCCGCCGCACGCCTGGCTGACCGACGCCCGTGTGCGCCGCGCGCGCCTGCTCCTGGACACCGGCGCCCGGCCCGCCGAGGCGGCCGTCGCCGTCGGCTTCACCGACCAGCCGCACCTCAACCGGCACTTCGCCCGGATCGTCGGCGTGCCGCCGGGCGCCTACCAGCGCGAGCGCGACGGCGTACGCGGGCGCGCGAACACGCTGGGGCGCAAGAACGTACAAGACTCGGTCTGATGTGCGCCCGTACCGTCCCCGCGTGGCACAGCAGACAGCACCAGTGGACATGGCGGACGACGCGGCCAAGCCCGACGCGGCGGTCGTACGGGACGCCCTCGGAGTCGGCGTCGCCGTGGGCCTGTCCGGGTTCGCCTTCGGGGTGACCTCGGCGGGCGGCGGGCTCGGACTCCTCCAGACCTGCGCGCTCAGCCTTCTGGCGTTCACCGGCGCCTCCCAGTTCGCCCTCGTCGGCGCCCTGGCCGCCGGGGGAAACCCGTACACGGCGGCGGCCGGCGCCTTCTTCCTGGGCGTGCGCAACGCCTTCTACGGGCTGCGCCTTTCGCAGCTCCTCGCCCTTCCGCGCGCGGTGCGGCCGTTCGCCGCCCAGTGGGTGATCGACGAGACGACGGCGGTCACCCTGGCGCAGCCCACCCGGCGCGCCGCGCGGATCGGCTTCACGGTCACCGGACTCACCCTCTACGTGCTGTGGAACCTCACCACCCTGCTCGGCGCCCTGGGCGCCAAGGCCATCGGCGACACGCGAGCCTGGGGGCTGGACGCGGCCGGCCCCGCGGTGTTCCTGGCCCTGCTCGCGCCGATGCTGAGGACGGCCACCGAGCGCGCGGTCGCGGGCCTCGCGGTGCTGCTGGGCCTCGGCCTGCTGCCCGTGCTCCCGGCCGGGGTGCCGGTCCTGGTGGCGGCGCTGGCCGCACCGTTCGCCCTGTTCATGTCGGGGCGGCGCGGAAAAGGAGACCCAGGCCGCGCGCCGGCCGGCCCCGCTCTGCGGAAATCCCCGCACGAAACCCCGGCGGGATCGAACGGCTTGAAGGAGACCTCGGAGGACAAAGCCATGGAGGAGGGCCGGTGAACACCTGGATCGCGATCGGGCTGACCGTGCTCGGCTGCTACGCCGTCAAGCTCGCGGGTCTGCTGGTACCGGCCCACGTCATCGAACGGCCCGTCGTACGGCGGCTCGCCGCGCTGCTGCCCGTCGCCCTCCTCGCCGCGCTCACCGCACAGCAGACGTTCGCCCGGGGGCACGCGCTGACGCTGGACGCCAGGGCCGCGGGGCTGGGAGCGGCCGCCGTGGCCCTCGTACTGCGCGCGCCGTTCCTGGTGGTCGTCGCCGCGGCCGTACTGGTGACGGCGGGCGTCCGCGCCCTCGGCGGCTGAGCCGTCGTACATCGGGTCCGAACGTATATCGGCCCCGAAACCGGCCCCGGCTCCCCTAACCGGCTCCCGAAACCGGCACCGGCTCCGAAACCGGCACCAGCTGCGAACCCGCACCGGGTTTGAACCGGATCAGCCCACGAAGCGGCCGTACGCCCGCAGGGTGCACAGCGCCTCGATCGTCGCCAGGGCGCGCGCTTCGAAGGCGGGGACCGGCGCCCACGGACGGCGGCGGGCCGGCCAGCCCCCGTCGTCCTGCTGCCCGGCGGCCAGATGGTCGAGGGAGCGGGCCATCTCGTCGTCGGTGAACCAGGCGCGCGCGAGCGAGGCGGGGCTCTGGGCGACATCGTGCGGATAGTGACGCGCGCCCGGAACACCCCGGTGCGCCGCCTGCTGGGGGACATGGTGCACGCCCGCGGCCTGGCCGGGCGGCGCCGGGCGGTCCGGGTCCAGTACGACGAGCCGCTGTGCGCGCACCAGGCGGCCGAGCCGGTCCGCGGCGGCCTCCGCGCGCGGGCGGTCGGGAACGGAGTCCAGGAAGGCCACCGCGGCCAGCACCTCGTAAGGACGCGGCAGCTCCAGGTCTGCCACGGCCTGCCAGCAGAAGTCGGTGGCCCGGAACAGCCAGGCGTGCCACACCTCGTTGCGGTGCAGCAGCCCCACCACGGGGCCGGTGGTCGCCAGCGAGCCGCGGGAGCCGCCCTGGGCAGGCGCGTCCGAGGCCGTCGGAGAGCCGTGGACGAGCGGTGCCGCCGGATACCCGCGCCCGCTCGGATGGACCGCGGGCAGTGCGCCGTCCGCCGTGGAGACGGACGTCAGATAGCGGCACACGCGTTCCACCCGCTGTCCGGCGCAGCGCCCGACGGCGTCCAGGACGCGCAGGGCGTGCGCGGTGTGCAGGGGCTGGCTCACAGGTCCGCGCAGATCGGGGTCGAGCGCGTGCCCGTAACCGCCGTCCTCGTTGCGGTAGGCGTCCAGCGCCGCCTCCACCGCGTCCGGGGTGCCGCGCAGGAAGTGGTACGCGAAAAGGCGCTGCTCCAGCACGCGCGCGGTGAGCCACATGAACTGTTCGGCGCTGAACAGCGGGGAGCGCGCCGGGGGCGTGCAGGGGAGTGGGGAAGCTCCGGTTTCGGCCATGCGTCAGACCGTAGGACGGAATGCGGCCGTGGCAAGCGGTCCCTGGACGGGCCCCACTCTCAGGGGCGGGGTACCGGATTCACGCGGTTGACGGTCTCTTCGGACACGGTCTCGGAGATTGCCCTCCTTTCCTTGTCACACATACGACGGCTCCTTGTCATGCAGATACGAAGCCTCCTTGTCACGCGTACGACGGCGCCGCGAACGCGAGGACCGTGTTGTGGCCCCCGAAGCCCAGGGAGTGGCTGAGGGCGAGACGGACCGGCTGGGAACGGGGCGCGCCGGTGACGATGTCCAGGCCGGCGGTGGTGTCGTCGGGCGCGGAGAAGTTCGCCGTGGGAGGCGCGGTCCCGTGCACGATGGTCAGCACGGTGACGGCCGCCTCGATGGCGCCCGCCGCCCCCATGGTGTGCCCCAGGACGCCCTTGGCCGAGGTGACCGAGGGGGGCCTTCGGGAGTAGAGGTCTCTGATCACGGCCGCCTCCACCGCGTCGTTGAGGCGGGTGCTCGTCCCGTGGGCGTTGATGTGGTCGACGTCGTCGGGGCCCGCGCCCGCCGCGGCCAGCGCCGCCGCGGTGGCCGCCCGCAGCCCCGCCCCCTCGGGGTGCGGCGCCGTGGGATGGTGGGCGTCGCTGGTGCTGCCGTGGCCGGTGAGCAGCGCCATCGGCGCGGCGCCGCGGGCCCGTGCGTGCGGCTCGCGCTCCAGGATCAGCACGCCGCAGCCCTCCCCCAGCACGAAGCCGTCGCGGCCCTTGTCGAAGGGGCGGGAGGCCTGTTCGGGGGCGTGGTCCCGGCGCGACAGGGCGCCGAGTTTGGCGAAGGCGGACGCGCACAGCGGGGTCACCATGGCGTCGGTCCCGGCGGCGATGGCGATGTCGCAGGCACCGGCGGCCAGCAGCAGGCAGGCCGTGACGGCGGCCGTCGCGCCCGACGCACAGGCCGTGGAGGTCTGGAGGGAGGGGCCCGTGACGCCCAGTTGCAGGGCCAGTTGGCCCGCCGCCATGTTGGGCAGGAAGGCGGGCAGCGTCATCGGGGAGAGGACACCGTGACCGGCGGTGAGCAGCTTGCGGTGCTGGGCCTCCAGCGTGCCGACCCCGCCCGCCGCGCTGCCCACGACCACCGCCACCCGTGCCGGATCCCACCGCGCGGGCGTCAAACCGGCGCTGTCCAGGGCCTCTTGGGCGGCGGTGAGCAGAAAGCGGGTGGCGGGGTCGAACCGCCAGAGCCGGCCCGGACCCGCCTCCGGCGGGGGCACGCGGCACGACATGGTCACCGGGCCGCCGACCAGGGCGGGATCGGTGCGTGCCGCCGGCCGGCCCGCGCACAGGTTCTGCCAGGTGGCGGCGGTTCCGATCCCGCCCGGAGTCACCAGTCCGAGCCCGGTGACGGCGATCCGGTCGCTCACCGTCCGCTTCCGTCGTCCGAAACCGGTCCTTGCAGGTCGAGTTGTTCGCTCACCGCGCGGGCCACCTCGGCGACGGTCAGCTCGGCGGACGCCGCCGAGTCGTCCAGCGCGATCCCCCACTCCTCCTGGAGGGTGACGTACAGCTCCACCACGGCGAGGGAGTCCAGGTCGAGGTCGCCCAGGGTGGCGGCGGGCTCGATGCGGTCGGCGGGGACCTCGAACTTGTTGTGCAGCAGGGTCACGAGACGGTCGTAGACACGGTTCACGAGTCGCTCCTCGAAGAGGCGGAGGGATGGTCGGCCGGATGCTCCGAAACAGGTTCGGCGTCCGGCCAGTTGAGGGTGGCGGAGGCCCAGGTCAGACCGCCGCCGAAGGCGGTCAGCAGCGCGCGTTCGCCGGGTTTGACACGGGCGTGGACCGCGGGATCGGCCAGCACCAGCGGAATGGAGGCGGCCGCGGTGTTGCCCAGCTCCCCGATGTTGCCGAACCGGTGCGCGGGCGCGATCCCCAGCCGGTCGGCGACCGAGTCCAGGATGCGCTGGTTGGCCTGGTGGCCGACGAAGGCGCGTACGGTGTCCGGCGCCCAGCCGGCCCCGCGCAGCGCGGAGTCGGCGGACCGGGTCATGTGGCGGACCGCCTGCGCGTAGACCGCGCGGCCCCGCATGCGGAAAAAGTGTCCGTCCGGGTCGGTGCCGGGCAGGTGGCGGGGGTGCCGGGAGCCGCCGTAGGGAATGGTGATGAGGTCGGCGCCGCCGCCGTCGGACCCGAGGTCGACGGCGCCCACGGCACCGGGTTCACCGGCGTGGCCCGCGGTGACGAGGACCGCGCCCGCGCCGTCGCCGAAGATCGGCGCGGTCTCCCGGTCGAGCGGGTTGACGATGGTGGTGTAGGTGTCGGAGGCGATCACCAGCACGGTGGCGCAGCTGCCGGCGCGGATCAGCGCGGTGGCCATGGCCAGGGCGTAGAGGAAGCCGGAGCAGACCGCGGAGAGGTCGAAGGCCGGTATGCCGTCCAGACCGAGCCGGTGCGCCACGGCGGGCGCGGTGGCCGGGCAGGGGTGGTCGGGCGTGCCGGTGGCCAGCAGCAGCATCTCGGGCCGCGGGTCTCCGGCCGAGGCGAGGGCCGCCCGGCCGGCGCCGACGGCGAGGTCCCCGGTGCTGGTGCCGGCGTCCGCGTGCCGCCGGCGGGCGATACCGGTGCGCTCCCTGATCCAGGTGTCGTCCGTGCGCAGCCCGCCGCGCGCGATCACGGTGTCGTTGTCGACCACACGCGGCGGGAGGCAGGCGCCGATGCCGGTGATGACGGCGGTGGTGGTGTCCGCCGGGCGCGTGAGGGTGATGGGGGTTTCAGTCAAAGGTGGTCACTCACTCCGCGGCGAAGGGCGAGGGGGGCTTGGGGTGGCCGGCCAGGCCGCCGTCGGCGACGGACAGTCCGCCGTCCACGACGAGCGCGTGCCCGGTGACCATGGAGGAGGCGGGGGCGGCGAGGAAGACCGCGGCTCCGGCCACCTCGTCCACATCGGCCCAACGGCCCATCGGCACATGGCTGGTGAGCCAGTCGGACACCGGGCCCGGCGCGCTGGCGAAGGCGGTCATGTCGGTGCGGACCCAGCCGGGGCACAGGGCGTTGACGCGGATGCCCTGCCGTGCCCAGCCGACCGCGAGACTGCGCGTGAGCGATATCTGGGCCGCCTTGGTCGCGGCGTACGCCTCCATCATCGGGGCGCCGACGATCCCGGCGGCCGAGGACATCAGGATCAGACTGGCGCGCGAGGACGCGGCCAGGTGCGGGTACGCCGCCCGGCACAGCGCGGCCGTGGCGTTGAGATTGACGGCGACGACCGCCTCCCAGTCCTGCTGGCGGGCGTGCTGGAGGGGGGCCATCAGGGGGGTGCCGTCCGCCGCGGTCGGCAGGGTGCCCGCGTTGTGGACGACGATGTCCAGGCCGCCCAGCGCCGTGCTCGCCCGCTCGATCAGCGCCTCGGCGACGCCCGGCTGGGCGAGGTCCCCGTCCAGGACGACGGCCTTGCGGCCCCGGTCCTGCACCGCGCGCACGGTGTCCTCCAGGGCGGGCAGGGTCCGCGCGGTCAGCGCCAGTTGGCATCCGGCGTCGGCGAGTGCCTCGGCGACCGCCCTGCCGATGCCCCGTGAGGCGCCGGTCACCAACGCGCGCGCGTCGTCCAGGCGGAACAGGTCCAGGGCGCTCGCCGGGTGGGCCAGGGCATCCGCCGAGTGGCTCAGGGCGCTGGCCGAGCGGCCCGTGATGTCCGTTGAGTGGTCCATGGCGTTCATCGAGCGGCTCCTTGTGAGGTGGACCGTCCGGCCGTGCGGACGGCGGACGGTACGGTTTCCGGGCCGGCCGCGGGGTCCGCGGCGACGGCGGGCGCGCCGCTCCAGGTGAGCAGGGCGCTGCCCCAGGTCATCCCGGCGCCGAAGGCGGCCAGCAGGATCCGGTCGCCGGGTTTCAGCGGCCGGGTGTCGACGGCGCGGGCCAGGGCGTACGGCGTGCTGGCGGCGCCGATGTTGCCCACCTCGTCGCCGACGACGACGAGACGGTCGTCGGGGATGCCGAGGTCGGCGCCGATCCGCCGCAGCAGTACGGGGTTTGGCTGGTGGGCGACGACACAGTCGACGTCCTCCAGGGCCAGCCCCGCCCGGTCGAGGGCGTCGGTGATCAGGCGGGGGAAGACGTCCGTGATGAACCGGCCGATGGCGCGGCCGTCCATGCGGATGAAGTGGTCGCGCCCGGCGAGCGTGGCCGCGCTGGCCGGCCGCCGGCTGCCGCCCGCGGGAATGAGCACCCGGTCGGCGAGCGCGCCGTCCGAGCCCAGCCGGAACTGCGCGAACCCGCCGGGCTCGGCCACCGGCCCGAGGACGGCGGCCGCCGCTCCGTCGGCGAACAGGACGGCGGTGCCCCGGTCGGCCGGATCGAGGAACCGGGAGTACGTTTCGACGCCGACGGCGACCGCGTACCGGGTGCCCTCCTCGGCCGTGCGCAGCCAGTCGTGGGCCACCTTGGCGGCGAACAGCCAGCCCGAGCAGGCGGCGCTGACGTCGAGCGCGACCGCGCGGGCGGCTCCGGTCAGCGTCTGGATCCGGCAGGCGGTGGCCGGGCCCAGCTCGTCGGGGGTCGAGGTGCCGCAGATCAGCAGGCCGATGTCGGCCATGTCGAGCCCGGCGGCCCTCACCGCGGCGCGGACCGCGTGCGCCGCCAGGTCGGAGGCGGCCTCGCCCGGCGCGGCGACATGGCGCGCGCGGACCCCCGTGCGTTCGCTGATCCATTCCGGTGTGACACCGGCGCCTTTGGCCACCTCCGCGTTGGTGCGGACCGTCGAGGGCAGATAGGTGCCCATGCCCAGGACGCCGATAGGGCGGGTGTACGTCATGTGGTGGCTCCTTGGATCCAGGTGAGCGTGGCCCGCAGCGCCGCGTTGTAGTCGGCCGCGGCCAGCGGGGCGTCCGTCGCCCCGGCGCCGTGCACGAACGCCTCGGTGAGCAGGGGGAGATGCGGGCGCAGTTCGTCGCAGAGGTGGTCGATGACATCGGTGAGCGCCCGCACGTCCGCGGGCCGCAGGGTCTCGTGCGCGAGCAGCGAGGCGGACCAGCGGCGGGCGGCCATCGCCCCGTGCAGGGCGGCCAGCGGGCCCAGGACGGCGCGCGCGCTCTCGTCGCGCACCTCGCCGAGCACGCGTACCACGTCCCCGGCCATCAGGCCGTCGGCGTACAGCTCGCCGAGCAGGCCCGCGTCCTCCAGCAGCGGGTTCCAGGCGTCGAACGGGGCACCGCGCTCCGGGTCGCGCAGCCGCGCCGCGAGGTGCGCGGTGAGCCTGGCCCGGTGGGTGCGGGCGAGATCCGGCCACCAGGAGGGGGAGGCGGACGGGGGCCGCGCCGCGCCGTCGGCCGGTGCGGGTGCGCCCGCGCTCTCCTCGACCAGGGAGCGCCCGATGTCGTACAGGATGAGTCGGCTGTCCCCGCCCGCCGTGTCGAAGGCGTGGTGGAAGCCGTGGTAGCCGGCCAGCCGGTTGACGTCCAGGTGGCCGGAGAAGCCGCACCGGCGCTGGCATTCCGCGCTCACTTCGGCGGCGAGCCGGACGGCGGCGGCCTTGTACGCGGCGAGCGGCCGGTTGACGGCGGTCCAGGGGGTGAACCCCATCGCGTCGGCGCCGTCGCCGTCCGAGGGCGCGGCGAGGGACCGCGTCCACAGGGCGCGGGCCCCGTGTGCGGCGCAGGTCAGGGCGAAGGCGTCGGCCAGCGCGCCGAGCACCGCGCGCTGCTGGGTCCGGTACGACAGCAGCGGCGCGCCCGGTGCCAGCCGGCTCTGTGTACGGCGCTGCCGCGCGTAGTTGACGGCCTGTACGGCGGACTGGCGGGCGGTCGCGGCGGCCACGGCGGGCATGAGCGCCCACAGCCCCTGGCCCACGCGCAGGGTGCGCTGGAGCCGGCGCTCGGTGGATCCGGCCGGGTCGCGGAAGGTGCCGTCCGCGCCGATGGCCGCCCCGTCGGCCAGCCAGTGGGCCGCGGGCACCCGCAGCCGCCGGAACCGTACGAGGACGTAGTCCAGGGGCAGCGCGCCCAGGCCGATCGGCGAGGAGATCTCGATGCCGGGCAGCGGTCCGCTGCCGTCGGTCAGGTCGACCACGAAGCCGAAGACCCCCCGGTCGGTGCCGTCGATGAACAGTCGGGCGAGCACCACCGCCGTCTGGGGGACGTCCAGCGTGCCCGCGCTGCCGAACTTGGCGGCCTCCGGATCCGGGGTGTCCAGGACGAACTCCCCGGTGGCCGGGTCGTACCTGGCACACGTCCGCGTCGCCAGATGGCTGTTCGCCTCACCGGCCTCGGTGATCAGGTAGACGCCTTTGGCGCGGCCGGCGGTCAGGGCCGCCATGCGCTCCGCCAGGTACGCGGGATACGAGCCGAGTTGGATCATGGACCCGAGGCAGAGCGTGTGGTGCACCAGCGCGGCCAGGCACAGCGGCGGGTCGGTGACGGCGGCCCAGGCGTGGACGGCGGCGAGCCGCGCCGGGTCCTCGAAGATCTTCTCCGGGGGCGGAAGGGTCTGCCCCATGAGGCCCAGTACGTGCAGCAGTTGGGCGCCGCGGGACGAGTGAGTGCCGGCGTCGGTGCCGACGGCTGTCCCGGTGCGGGGCCCGGAGAGGACTTCGGGCGGGCACGGGCCGTGCAGGATCCGGTGCAGTTCGGCGCAGGCGGTGGCGGGCAGGGTGTCGGTGAGCATGGGTGGGCCTCCGGGGGAAGAGGGGGTCACCGGTGGAGGTGGTGTCACAGGGGGGAGGTGGGTGTCACCAGGCGAAGTCGAGGTCCGTGAGCGGCGCGTGGACCGGCGGGCCGCCGCAGGGGTCCAGCACCCGGCGCGCCGAGGTCGCCAGCGCGTCCCCCGTGCCGGCCTCCAGGAGCACGTCCGGGCGGCAGGTGTGCAGCTGGTGCAGCACGGCGGGTACGACGGCGGGTTTGACCAGGCAGTCCGCCAGGCCCAGCCGTGGATCGTCGTCCGGCGGATAGGAGCGCCGGGCCACGGCGGAGAACACCGGGCAGCGGGCCTTGGACCAGGGGTAGGCGCGCAGCAGGGTGGCGAACGCCTCGGCCTGCGGGGCGAGCGCGGGATGGTGCGAGGAGAACGGCAGCCGCAGCCGGACGGCGGACACGCCCAGTTCCTCCGCCGTCTTCTCCACCCGGACCAGGTCGGCGTGCGGACCGGAGACCACCACCGAGCGGTCGTCGTTGACCACCGCCACCACCGTGTCCGCGGCCCCGGCCACCGCGAGCAGCCTGGCGGCCTGCTCCTCCGGGCAGCCGAGCACGGTCAGCCCGCCGGGGCAGAAGGCCAGGACCCGCGCGAGATCGAGGGCGGCGCGCGCCCCGTCCGCCACTGTGAGCACCCCGGCGGCGGCGACCGCCGCGATCTCCCCGAAGCTGACGCCGACGACCGCCGCCGGCGGCCCGTAGACACGGCTCAGCGCCCGGTGGACGGCCATCGAGGCACCGTATGCGGCGAGTTGCAGGGTTCCGGCGGGCGACTCGGCCAGTTCGCGCGTGCCCGGCGGCCGGGAGCCCAGCAACCGCGCCGCAAGGAGGGGCAGATCGTGTTCGGCTGCTATGCCGTCGAGTTCTCCGAAAACCTCGCCTACGGCGTCGCGTACGACATCGGCGGTCCGTACCGCGCGGACCAGAGAAGTGACGGAGAAGTCACCTTGTCCGGGGAACAGATGAACGGGACGCTTCCCTGAGGGCCGGGAAACAAGTCCGTGGGTGGAACGGGTGGACATCGGGCACTTTCCTTCGATCAAGGGGGCGATGCGCGCGGGACACGTGGTGGTGGGGGGTCCCGCGGGGCTGTGGTCGCCGCGGCTCTTGGCGCGTTTCGAGCCTGCCGGAACCGAACGCGTGAATATGGCCCCGCAAGGGGGCGAACCTGTTGAACGCGAAATGGCGTTGAACGTTCGTACTGACGACCGGTCGCTCGGGACAGGACAAGCAACGTGCGATCGCCCCGTACTCCGAACCAGGCCCTGCGGATCCTGCTGGCCGAGGCGCGCTGGAGCGGCGCCCGGCTCGCCCGCGAGGTCAACGCCCTGGGCGCCGCCCAGGGAACCCCGTACCACTACGACCGCACGACGGTCGCCCACTGGCTGGCGGGCAGCCGCCCGCGCCCTCCCGTGCCCCAGCTCGTCGCGCTGGCCCTCTCGCGACGCCTCGACAGGCGGGTACGGGCGGAGGACACTGGGCTCCTCGCCCCCGGCCGGCCGAGCCCCGACGGGGAGAGCACGGGCGAAGGAGGCGCCGTGGCACGCCTGGACCGGATACTGCACGGCACCTGCCGTTGTGGTCTCGTCCTGGCCGATCCCTACGCCCTGCCGACGGCGGCCGGACCGCACGAGCCGTTCCCGCCCATCGAACCGCAGCCGCCGGATCCCGCCACCGGCCCTGCCACCGCCCCCGTCTTCGCCTCTGCCCTCGCCTCCGACTCGCCGGGCCGCATCGGTATGAGCCAGGTGGCCTCCGCGCGGGAACTCCTCGCCCTCTTCTCGCGGACGGACAGCACCTTCGGCTCCGGCGCGGTCCGGGTCCCGCTGCGCCAGTACCTGTCGACCACGCTGCTGCCTTGGCTGCGATGCGACATGAAACCAGCCGTACGGCGGGAGTTGTTCACCGTGGCCGCCCAGCTCGCCTACCTGTGCGCGTTCGCCCATTTCGACATGAACCACCATGTCGCCGCCCAGCGCTTATACCTGACGAGCATTCAGCTGGCGGCCGAGGCGGGCGACCCGGTAGGGCGGGCGCTCGGTCTGCGCGGCCTGAGCGTGCAGGCGCACGCCCTGGGGCGGTTCGCCGAGGCCCGCGACCTCGCCGAGAACGCCGTACACATCGGCGTCCGGTACGTACCCCCGCACCAGCAGGCTTTCCTCTACGGCCAGTTGGCGGTGGCACGCGCGGCGGCCGGCGGCTCGGGGGCCGCCGGGCTCCTCACCTCGGCCGAACGGTGCCTGGAGAGATCCGCGAGCGGTGCCACCTCCGTCGGCGCCTTCCACCAGGGCTCCCTCGCGCTCCAGCAGGCCGTCGTGGCCAGGAGCGCGGGCGATCTGAACGCCGCCGTCCGGGCCTTCCAGCTCTCCCGGCGGTACCGGCCCGCCGAGGAGTGGCGGTCCGCGGCGCTGGCGGCCGCCGAACTGGCCGAGACCCAGCTCTCGGCGGGCCACCTCGACCAGGCCTGCAACACGTGGCAGGACTTCCTCGACGTGTACCCGCACATCCACAGCGCCCGCGCCGACGACCGGCTGCGCGCCCTGCACGCCGCGCTCCGGCCGCACTCGGCCCACCCCGCCGCGGCGGCGGTGCTGGCCCGCGCGCGCGTGGCCCACTCCAGGACCGGCCAGGGCCACCGGAACGGGGGTGGCGGTGGCGGCGGTGGCAACGGCAGCGGCAAGGGGCATACGCGGACCGACCGTTGATGTCGTGGACCGGCCGCCGAGCCCCTGGTCCGATCCCATAGCACGAGACCCCGCCCATGTCCCCGCCCGACTGCTCCGGGAGGGTGAAAACCGGATCGGCGGTGGAGGGACGGACGATCACGCCGGTTGGATGGCAGCGCCGTACCCCGGCCACTCATCCCTTCGTACGACAGCAGGAAAATGAACCGCAGCGTCCTGTCCGAAGTCTTCCGCGCCACCCTGCGCGTCCCTCCCGGCACTCTCACGGTCGCCACGTCCTTCACCCACCCCGCGCGCGGCCGGGTCGACTGCCCCGCCCACGGCCTGCTCGCGGCACTGACCCGCAACAGCGGGCTCGTGCCGCGGAACCGGGCCCTGCCGGCGGCGTGTCTGCACACACACCTGTCCGACGCCGCGACCACGGTCTTCGCCGTCACCTACGAGAGACCCGAGGGAGGCCATCACGGCCTGGCCCTGGCGGCGGACGCGAAGGACTCGGCGGCGCTGGCCTTCGCGGGCCGGCAGATCGACTCCTTCCGGGCCGTCCTGCGGACCCGCAGGCTGCTGTACGTCATGGCGCCGACGACCACCGCCGACACCCGGCCGTCCGCGGCTTCCGTGCCCGCGCAGGCCGCCGCCCCCTCCTGGGAGTCGTGCGGGTGCCCGGCGACCCGCGCGTGCCCCGCGACACGGAACGCGAACAGCGCGCTGCACCGGTTCACGGACCGGGGGGACGAGATCGTCGTCGTGGGTTCCCAGGCCGCCGGACCGCCGCCCTGGCAGGCGCGGACCACCGGTGCCGCGCCGGTCGCGGTGCGCTCCCGGCAGGAGGCGGAGTCCGTCGCCATCGGCGATCCGGACCGGCTCGCGTTCGTGGTGACACCGGGGTCCGTCGTCTCCGAGGTGGCGGCCATCCTCAAGGTGCTGCGACGGCGGTACCCCCGGCTGCGCGGCCAGCACCCCTCGGAGTGGTGCTACACCATGGAGGACCTCCACACGGCGGTCGCCGCGGCGCTGAGCCAGTCCGACACCCTGCTGGTCGCCGGAGGCCGCTCGGCACCCGCCGTCCGGACCGCCGTGTCCCAGGCCGCCGAGGCCAAGCTGCGGGTGCACGACGTCACCACGCCGACGAGCCTGCGCCCGCAGGACATCGACGCGGCGACGATCACCCTCGTGGACGCCACGCCCGACGGGCGCGGACGGCGGGAGATCGGCCGGATCATGAACGGCCTGGGCCCCGCGAGCCACATCCGCCGCGAGGTCCGCTCCTACCCGGAGCCACTCCTGGCGCCCCGCTCGTCCGCCGCCCGCTGACCTCGCGAGCCCGGCCACGGGGCCCCGCCGCACGCCCGCGCCATCCGCGCGGGCTCGACGGTGGCCGGGTGCCGCCTCCCCGGCGAGAGCCGCCCGCCTCCCGCGCCCCTCTGTACGCCCGCTCTCGTTCTACGCTTCCTACGTACACGCGTTCTTCGCTGCGTACAGACACGCGCTTCCTGCCCGACGCGGGCGAGCGAGGGTGCGAGAGGCGGGAAACGTTCAGGTCACAGCGGGTATGGAGCGGGATTCATGCGGTTGACGGTCTTCTGGCAGCGGATGGCGGAACACTTCGGTCAGGGGTACGCCGAGACCTTCGCCCGCGATCACGTGATGTCGGAACTGGGCGGCCGCACGGTGAACGAGGCGCTGGACGCCGGCTGGGACGCCAAGGACGTATGGCGCGTGGTGTGCGCGGTCATGGACGTGCCGGGGGAGCGGCGCTGAGACTGTCGCCGAATCCCTGGCGGCCTTGGGCGAAATACGCCGTAAGTCCGATGTGAAGTCGACGCTACGGCACTGATCGGTCACGAAAGCCGCAGGTGGGCGCCGTTTGTCGGTGGGGTGGGCGAGACTTGGCGCGTGGCACGCACTGACGAGGACACCGAGCAGCCGACCCGGCCCACGGCACCGGCCGGCCCGACGGCGACGACCGACCGGCCGCCGGCTCCGGGCGCCGTCACGCCGGACGGTCGCATGACCGACGGCCGCATGTCGGATGGTCCTGCGGCGGACGGTCGCATGCCGCGCTGGCTGCCGCGCGCCATGGTGCTCGCGCTCGCGCTGATCGCCGCCTTCCAGCTGGGCAGCTGGGCCTTCCACCAGCTCACCGGGCTGCTGATCAACATCCTGATCGCGTTCTTCCTGGCCCTGGCGGTCGAGCCCGCGGTGAGCCGGATGGCCGCCCGCGGCATGCGCAGGGGCCTCGCCACCTTCCTCGTCTTCTTCCTGCTCACCATCGCCGCCGCGGGATTCGTCACCCTGCTCGGCTCGATGCTGGCCGGCCAGATCATCAAGATGATCGAGGGCTTCCCGGACTATCTGGATTCGCTCATCCACTGGATCAACCAGACCTTCCACGCCAACCTCAGACGGGTCGACGTCCAGGAGGGGCTGCTCCACTCCGACTGGCTGCGCAAGTACGCGCAGAACAGCGCGGCCGGTGTCCTCGACGTGTCCCAGCAGGTGCTCGGCGGCCTCTTCCAGCTGCTGACCATCGCGCTGTTCTCGTTCTACTTCGCGGCCGACGGCCCCCGGCTGCGCCGCGCCCTGTGCTCGGTGCTGCCGCCCGCGCGCCAGTCCGAGGTGCTGCGCGCCTGGGAGATAGCCGTCGACAAGACGGGTGGCTACCTCTACTCGCGCGGCCTCATGGCGCTCGTCTCCGGCATCGCGCACTACATCCTGCTGCAAGCCCTGGGCGTGCCGTACGCGCCCGTGCTCGGTGTCTGGGTGGGGCTGGTCTCGCAGTTCATCCCCACCATCGGCACCTATCTCGCGGGCGCGCTGCCGATGCTGATCGCGTTCACCGTCGCCCCCTGGTACGCGGTGTGGGTGCTGGTCTTCGTCGTGATCTACCAGCAATTCGAGAACTACATGCTCCAGCCCAAGCTGACCGCCAAGAGCGTCGACATCCACCCCGCCGTCGCCTTCGGCTCGGTCATCGTGGGTACGGCGCTGCTGGGCGCCGTCGGCGCGCTGATCTCCATCCCCGCGGTGGCCACCCTCCAGGCCTTCCTGGGCGCCTACGTCAAGCGCTACGACGTCACCGACGACCCCCGCGTACACGGACACCGCCCGCGCCCCCAGACCACCCCCGGCCTCCTCGCCCGCCTCAGAACCACGCGCACCCGGCGCTAGCGCCGCCCTTCCCGGCTCGGGGTCGCAAGCGGTTCGTCTTCGCTCTGGCACCGCTCGGGGTGTCGCTTGACACGAAAATCGAACATCCATTCTTATGAAGGCTCCGGCGCGGCTGTGGACCGGGGTTTTGGTTGTGGTTTGGGTGGATATGCACCCTGGTTATCCACAGGCCGGGCCGACGTCGGGACGCATTGTCAGTGGCAGGCGCTAGCGTCTTTGACGTGAAGCGATCGACTCAAGCAAACCGGGTGGAACCCATGGCAGGAACCGACCGCGAGAAGGCGCTCGACGCCGCCCTCGCACAGATTGAACGGCAATTCGGCAAGGGCGCGGTCATGCGCATGGGCGAGCGGTCGAAGGAGCCCATCGAGGTCATCTCGACCGGTTCGACCGCGCTCGACGTGGCCCTCGGCGTCGGCGGCCTGCCGCGCGGCCGCGTCGTGGAGATCTACGGACCGGAGTCCTCCGGTAAGACGACCCTGACGCTGCACGCCGTGGCGAACGCACAGAAGGCCGGCGGCCAGGTCGCGTTCGTGGACGCCGAGCACGCCCTCGACCCCGAGTACGCGCGCAAGCTGGGCGTCGACATCGACAACCTGATCCTCTCCCAGCCGGACAACGGCGAGCAGGCGCTGGAGATCGTGGACATGCTGGTCCGCTCCGGCGCGCTCGACCTGATCGTCATCGACTCCGTCGCCGCGCTCGTGCCGCGTGCGGAGATCGAGGGTGAGATGGGCGACAGCCACGTCGGTCTCCAGGCCCGTCTGATGAGCCAGGCGCTGCGGAAGATCACCAGCGCGCTCAACCAGTCCAAGACCACCGCCATCTTCATCAACCAGCTCCGCGAGAAGATCGGCGTGATGTTCGGCTCCCCGGAAACCACGACCGGTGGCCGGGCACTGAAGTTCTACGCCTCGGTGCGCATCGACATCCGCCGCATCGAGACCCTGAAGGACGGCACCGAGGCGGTCGGCAACCGCACCCGCTGCAAGGTCGTCAAGAACAAGGTCGCGCCCCCCTTCAAGCAGGCCGAGTTCGACATCCTCTACGGCCAGGGCATCAGCCGCGAGGGCGGCCTGATCGACATGGGCGTGGAGCACGGCTTCGTCCGCAAGGCCGGCGCCTGGTACACGTACGAGGGCGACCAGCTCGGCCAGGGCAAGGAGAACGCGCGCAACTTCCTCAAGGACAACCCCGACCTGGCCAACGAGATCGAGAAGAAGATCAAGGAGAAGCTGGGCGTGGGTGTCCGGCCGGAGGAGCCGTCGGCCGAGCCCGGTGCGGACGCCGCGGGTGCCGCCCCGGCCGAGGACACCGCCAAGACGGCCGCCCCGGCCGCCAAGGCCACCAAGCCCAAGGCCGCCGCTGCCAAGAGCTGACCGTGACACGACGAACCGACTGGTCCGAGTACGAGCACGCCGCCCCCGGTGCCTCACGGGGGAGGGGCACCGGGGGCCGGCCGGCCCCTGCTCCGGGCGGTGACGACGCGTACGCGGCCGGTGGAGACGGCGGATACGGGGTCGGCGGGTACGGAGACGGTGCCTGGCCGGGCGAAGGGAGCGGCGAGCCGTACGGGGGCGGCTCGACCGGTCGCCGGGGGCGTGGCCGCCGACGGCGCGGCTTCGGGGAGCCGCCCGGTGAGGACGAAGGCACCCCCTCCTCGTCGAGGGCCGAGCAGGGGGAGTCTTCAGGGGACCCGGCTGAGCGGGCACGGGCGATCTGCCTGCGCCTGCTCACCGGGACCCCGCGCACCCGCAAGCAGCTCGCGGACGCCCTGCGCAAGCGGGAGATCCCCGAGGACGTGACCGAGGAGGTGCTGTCGCGGTTCGAGGAGGTCGGACTGATCGACGACGGCGCGTTCGCGGACGCCTGGGTGGAGTCCCGGCACCACGGCCGGGGGCTGGCCCGGCGGGCCCTCGCACGGGAGCTGCGCACCAAGGGGGTCGACTCGGCGCTGATCGAGGAGGCCGTCGGACAGCTCGACTCCGACCAGGAGGAGGAGACCGCGCGGGAACTCGTCGCCCGCAAGCTGCGGGCCACTCGGGGTCTGGACCGCGACAAGCGCATCCGCCGCCTCGCCGGCATGCTCGCCCGCAAGGGTTACCCCGAGGGCATGTCCCTGCGCATCGTCCGCCGCGCCCTGGAGGAAGAGGGCGAGGACACGGACTTCCTCGGCGAGACGTCCGACTTCTGAACGCGCTGGCACTGTCGGTGGCGGTGTCGCGTTCGCCGTGCTCAGCGCGTTCAGTGCCGGGTCGACCTGCCAGGGACGCCGGTCGTCAGGCCCCCGGCAGGGTCACCGGCAGGCCGGCCGAGCGCCAGGACTGGAAGCCGCCCACCAGGTCGGTGGCCCGGTGCAGACCGAGTTGGTGGAGGGAGACGGCGGCGAGGGAGGAGGCGTAGCCCTCGTTGCAGATCACCACGATGCGCAGGTCGTGACCGGTGGCCTCGGGGAGGCGGTGGCTGCCCTGCGGGTCGAGGCGCCACTCCAGTTCGTTGCGCTCGACGACGACGGCGCCGGGGATCAGCCCGTCCCGCTCGCGCAGGGCCGCGTACCGGATGTCGACCAGCAGAGCCTCACCGGTGCGCGCCGTGTCGTACGCCTCCCGTGCCTCGATGCGCCGGTAGCCGGTGCGGACCCGCTCCAGCAACGCGTCGATGCCGACCGGGTGAGGGTGTGGGGCGGCGCTCACTGCCAGTCCTCCGGGCGTTCGACCTGCTCCAGGCGCAGCACCTGGCCCGAGCGACTGTAGCGGCGGATGCGGGGGAGCGGCGGGTAGTAGGCGTGGACGGAGATCGCGTGTCGGTCGGGGGACTCGTTGAGGACCTCGTGCACATGGTGGCGGCCGAAGGCGCGGCCCTGTCCGGCGGGCAGCCGGCGTTCGCGGTCCACGCCCTCGGTGAGTTCCAGGGTCTTCCAGCCGTCGGTGGGCAGCCGCGCGGCCAGCGAGTTCTCCTTGAGCTCGCCCGAGGCGGTGAGGAAGGCGCCGACGGATTCGGCGTGGTCGTGCCACCCGGTGCCGGTACCGGGCGGCCAGCCGATCAGCCAGGCCTCGCTGCCGCCGGGCCCCTCCAGCCGCACCCAGGTGCGGCCCTCCGGATCGAGCGGGAGAGAGGTGAGCAGTTCGGCATCGGCCGCCGTGCGCCGTACGAACGCGAGGAGGTCCGCCTGGGTCGGCGCGGAGCCGGTGGCGGGGGACGCCGAAGGAGACGTCGAGGCAGACGAGAGGGACACGTGCACCGTCCTGAAGAGGGTTCGCGGAACGGGCGCACGGCGGCGCCCGGAGGAAAAAGGGGATGCGAATTCAGCAGGACGGCCGACACACACAGCCCGCGTAGCGGACGAGGTCCATATGGACCCTCCGCCACAGGCGCACACAGGTGTCGGTCACGACGGGAGTACAGCACGCCACCGAAAACCCGGTCAACAGACGGTCACGATGTGGACGGACGGTGACGGCGCGCGGGAGCGAGGGGGGAGCGAGCAAGCGAACGGCAGCGGCTCCGGCGTGCCGCACACCACCGAGTTCACTCCCCCCACACCCCTGACTCGCCCCGCCACCCAGCGCGCACCCTGGGCGGACTTCAGCCTCATCAGCACGCGGGGCGCCGAGGACGTGGGCTCCGAGGGCACATGGGGAATCCGGGAAGACTCATCGGGGGCGGGAGTCCAGAGGCTCGTAGAGGCGTATGACTTCGGGGCTCTTGTCGGGGACGGGAGGCTCGCGGCGGTGCGGGGGCGGGGCGGTCTCACCGGGTCGTGTGGGGCGGGGGCTTGCGCGTTCAGGTGTGGCGAGGCGCGCATTCCGGAGCTTCCCGCCCCCCGACCCTCAAGGACGTGACTTGCAAACACGCCCCTCCGGAACCCATGCCACTCACGGAACCCGTGCCACCCCTGCGCCTCCGGAACCCACGCTCCCTCATGCGCCCTCCCAGCCCCCCCGACAGCCTCAGACCCCACGCCCCTCCCACCCCCCCCGCAAGCCCCGCCGCCTCCGCGCCCCCGCCCCCATCCCCGTTAGCGCGCCCCCGAACTTGCCACCCCCGGCAGTCCCTCACCCCCGACGCCTCATCGCGCCCCTCGCCCCATCAGCCCACCCCCGCCTCCACGCCCTCCCTCACCGCTCCGCCCACCGTCGCCTCCGCTGCCGAGTAGAGGTCGGCGGGGCGGACGCCGTTGAAGGTGGTGACCAGGTGGCCGTCGGGGCGGACGAGGAGGACGCTGTGGGCCGGGGCGCCCGGATAGGCCTCGGCGACCAGCAGCTCGGCGGGGTGCGGCAGCGCCGTCACCGCGGCGGCCAGCCGGGGCATCACCCCCGCGGACACCCAGTGCTTGCGGTCCCAGACGCCGGTGCCCGGTGCGATCAGCACGACGAGCAGCGAGCCGCGGCCGAGGCGGTCGCGGAGGCGGACGAAGGAGCCGTCCTCCGCCGTGACACGGACGTCGGTCACCGGGGCGCCGGGCGCGGTGTCCACCGGGATCTCACCCTGGAGGCGGCCGGGCGTGAGGGGGGACTCCGTGTACGCGCCCGGCGCGCCGAGCGCCCCGCGGCCCAGGTGGCCGTCGGTGAGGAGCGCGTCGTGGCCGCGGGCCGTACCGGGCACGATCTGCCGCAGCGCGCTCCCGCCGCGCAGCCCCGGCAAAGCCTGGTCGGCGGCGCGCAGCCGGGCGGCGACCACCGCGCGCCGCTCGGCCTGGTAGCTGTCGAGCAGCGCCTCGTGCGGCCCGTGGTGCCAGGCGGCGGCCAGTTTCCAGGAGAGGTTGTCGGCGTCCCGCAGCCCCTCGTCGAGCCCCTGCGTGCCCAGCGCGCCGAGCAGATGCGCCGCGTCGCCGGCGAGGAAGACCCGGCCGTCGCGCCACCGCCGGGCCAGCCGGTGGTGCACGGTGTGGACGCCGGTGTCCAGCAGCTCGTACGGCGGTGTGGAGCCGTCGGTCCAGCCCGCGAGGGTTTCGCGGATGCGGGCCACCAGCAGTTCGGGCGTGACCAGGTCCTTGCCCGGCGGCAGCAGCCAGTCCAGGCGCCAGGCGCCGTCCGGGAGGGGGCGCGCGGTCACCTCCCCGGCGAAGGGCCCGGACGACCGCCATGGCGGCATCCGGTGCAGCAACGCCTGCCCCTCCCAGGGGAGTTCCGTGCGCAGCGCGGCGACCGCGTGCCGCTCCACCGCCGTACGGCCGGGAAAGCGGATGTCCTGGAGTTTGCGCACGGTCGAGCGGGTGCCGTCGCAGCCCACCAGGTAACTCCCGCGCCACCAGGTGCCCTTGGGGCCACGGGTGTGCGCGGTGACGCCGGAGGGCTCCTGCTCGATCGCGTCCAGCCGGCTGTCGGTGGCGATCTCCACCAGCGGCTGGCCGGCGGCGGCCGACCGCAGCAGGCCGGTGATCACATGCTGGGCGAGGTGCACCGGGGCGGGCTCGTCCGGGGCGAAGGCGATCTCGCCCACCACCTGCCGGCGGCGCAGCGAGCGCCAGCCGGTCCAGCGCACGCCATGGTGGTCGAGGGCCGCCCCGGTCAGCCGTTCCAGCAGCGCGGCGGTGTCCTCGCGCAGCACGACGGTGCGCGCCGGCCGGGCCTCCTCCTTGCCGGGTCCCTCGTCCAGGACGACGGACGGCACCTCCTGGCGGGCCAGCGCCAGGGCGAGCGTGAGCCCGACGGGCCCCGCTCCGACGATGATCACCGGGTCCACGGCGCGACGCCCCCTGTCCGCGGCGATGCCTCGGTGGCGATGGGTGAACAGCAAGGTGAGGCCGGGTGCACGATCACAAAAGGTATGCAACCCATTGGGGGAGTATGCGTCAAGTGACCCTCGGGGGCAGTGGCGATCATGCCACTGCCCCCGGCCGAATCGTGCAAATTAAATGATCGTCATTTCTTGGTGCCGGCGATGTCATCGCTACCGGAGACGGAACCGGCCGGATCCGCGCCGGTCGCCGCCGTACCGGTCGCCGCCGTACCCGCGATGTCCGCCACGTCCTGCGCGCCCAGTACCGCGCCGGTCGACTTCCTGCCCCGCCGCAGCCGGCCCTCCAGCCAGTGCGCGAAGGAGGTCAGCGAGAAGTTGATGAGCACGTAGATCACGGCCACGACGGTGAGCGAGGCGATGAAGTTGCCGTAGTAGCCGCTCATCGTGTTGGCCGAGTTCAGCAGTTCGGGGAAGGTGAGGACCGCGCCGCCGAGGGCGGTGTCCTTCACGATGACCACCAACTGGCTGACGATCGCCGGGAGCATCACGGTGACCGACTGCGGCAGCAGCACCAGCCGCATCATCTGGCCCTTGCGCAGACCGATCGCCAGGGACGCCTCGGACTGGCCCTTGGGCAGCGAGAGGATGCCCGCGCGGACGATCTCGGCGAGCACCGACGCGTTGTACAGCACCAGGCCGGTGACGACCGCGTAGAACGGCCGGTCGTCCGAACTGACGCCGGTGTACTGGGCGAACAGCGCGAGCCCGAAGATCATCAGGACCAGTACGGGGATCGCGCGGAAGAACTCGACCACGACCGCGGCGATCACGCGCACCCAGGCGTGGTCCGAGAGCCGGGCGATGCCGAGGACCGCGCCCAGCGGAAGAGCGATGACCGTCGCCAGCGCCGCCGCCTCCAGGGTCTTCTGGAGTCCCGGCCAGATGTACGTGCTGTACGCCTCGGAGCCGGAGAAGAACGGCTTCCACAGCGCCCAGTTCAGCTGGCCTTTGTCGCTCAGGGCGCTGTAAACCCACCAGACGAGGGCCGCGAGGACGACCAGGAAGGCCGCCGTGTACAGGACGTTGCGCCGCTTGGCGCGCGGCCCCGGAGTGTCGTACAGGACGGAAGTCATCGCTTCACCGCCACCTTCTTGCCCACCCAGCCGAGGATCAGGCCGGTCGGCAGGGTCAGGCAGACGAAGCCGAAGGCGATGACCGCCGAGATCGACATCAGCTGCGCCTCGTTCTCGATCATCTTCTTCATCAGCAGGGCCGCCTCCGCCACGTTGATCGCGGCGGCCACCGTCGTGTTCTTCGTCAGCGCGATCAGTACGTTGGTCAGCGGTCCGACGGTCGCGCGGAACGCCTGCGGGAGCACGACCAGGCCCAGCACCTGGGAGAAGCTGAGGCCGATGGCCCGCGCGGCCTCCGCCTGGCCGACCGGCACCGTGTTGATGCCGGCCCGGATCGCCTCGCACACGAAGGCCGAGGTGTAGACGATCAGACCGAGCACGGCCAGCCTGAAGTTGATCGCGTCGAAGCCCTTGGCGCCCAGGCTGATGCCCAGCGTCTGGTTCAGACCGAGCGAGGAGAACAGGATGATCACCGTGAGCGGGATGTTCCGCACGATGTTCACGTAGGCGGTGCCGAAACCGCGCATCAGCGGTACCGGGCCCACCCGCATGGCGGCCAGCAGAGTGCCCCAGACCAGGGAGCCCACGGCCGACAGCAGGGTGAGCTGCACCGTCGTCCAGAAGGCGCCCAGTACGTCGTAATGTCCAAGAAAGTCGAACACGATCTCCCGCGCTTCCGCGTGTAGGGATGCCCACGGTGCGCCGCCGTGGGCGGCGGCGCACCGGCAGGGCGTTGCCTCAGCTCTTGACGTCGCCGATCTTCGGCGCGGGCTCGTTCTTGTAGTCGGCCGGGCCGAAGTTCTTCTTCACGGCCGCGGCCCAGGAGCCGTCGGAGACCATGGACTGGAGGGCCTTGTTGATCTTCGCCTTGAGGGCGCTGCCCTTCTTGACGCCGATCCCGTAGTTCTCGTTGGTCATCTTGAAGCCGCCGAGCTTGAACTTGCCCTTGAACTGGGCCTGGGCGGCGTAACCGGCGAGGATCGAGTCGTCCGTGGTGAGGGCGTCGATGGCGCCGCTCTGGAGGCCCGAGAGACAGGCCGAGTAGGTCGGGTAGGTCACCAGGTCGGTGTCGAGGTGCAGCTTGGCCTTGAGGTTCTGGGCCGAGGTCGAGCCGGAGACCGAACACAGCTTCTTGCCGTTCAGGTCCTTCGGCGCCTTGATGGCCGTCTCGTCGGCACGCAGCAACACGTCCTGGTGGGCCAGCAGGTACGGGCCGGCGAAGTCGACCTTCTGCTCGCGCTCGGGGGTGATCGAGTACGTGGCGGCGATGAACTGGACGTCGCCGCGCTGGAGCATGGTCTCGCGGTCCGCGCTCTTGGACTGCTTCCACTCGATCTGGTCCGGGCCGTAGCCGAGCTTCTTGGCGACATAGGTGGCCACGTCGACATCGAAACCCGCGTAGCCCTGGGGCGTCTGCTGGCCGAGACCGGGCTGGTCGAACTTGATGCCGATGGCGATCTTCTTGCCACCGGAGGATCCGTTGTCGTCCTTGCCGCCGCCGCACGCGGTGGCGGCGAGGCCGAGGGCGAGGACGGCGGCCGAGGCGGCGGTGACCTTGCGGAGCTGCATGCTGAACATCCTTCGAAGTGGTGAGGGACGAGGCCCGTCGGAGAATTCGACCCCTGGGCGCCTGCGACGGCCGCCCGCGGCCTCAGTGGTGCAGGATCTTGGAGAGGAAGTCCTTGGCCCGGTCGCTGCGCGGGTTGCTGAAGAACTGCTCGGGCGCGGCTTCCTCGACGATCCGGCCGTCGGCCATGAAGACCACACGGTGCGCGGCCGACCGCGCGAAGCCCATCTCGTGGGTGACGACGACCATCGTCATGCCCTCACGGGCGAGTTGCCGCATGACGTCCAGGACCTCGTTGATCATCTCGGGGTCGAGGGCCGAGGTCGGCTCGTCGAACAGCATGATCTTCGGGTCCATCGCCAGCGCCCGCGCGATGGCGACACGCTGCTGCTGACCGCCGGACAACTGGGCGGGGTACTTGTCGGCCTGGGTGCCCACACCGACCCGGTCGAGCAGGGCCCGCGCCTTCTCCTCGGCCTGCTTCTTGTCGGCCTTGCGGACCTTGACCTGACCCAGCATCACGTTCTCGAGCACGGTCTTGTGCGCGAAGAGGTTGAAGGACTGGAAGACCATCCCGACGTCGGCGCGCAGCCGCGCCAGCTCCCGGCCCTCGTGCGGCAGGGGCTTGCCGTCGATCGTGATGGTGCCCGAGTCGATCGTCTCCAGGCGGTTGATGGTGCGGCACAGGGTCGACTTCCCGGACCCGGAGGGCCCGATGACGACCACGACCTCGCCGCGGTCGATCGTCAGGTCGATGTCCTGGAGCACGTGCAACGCGCCGAAGTGCTTGTTGACGCTGCTCAGGACGACCAGTTCGTCGGACGCGGCCCTGTCCTCCTTGGCCACCGATACTTCGGTCATCGCTTCACGGCTCCGTCCTCCTCGGTTTCGGAGGACAGTAATGACGGCCTGTGACCTGCGTCATCACATCTGAGGGAGATCTGAGCATCACGATCCGGTAGCCGCCGTGCACATCTCGTAGCGGCACCCGTCAGGATGCGTATCGGCCGCATAACGGAAGCCATGGGCAACCGGAAGCCACTTGACGACGTCCTGCTCCATCGGCGTCACTGCCATGGTGCCCGCGTGCGGGCACATGATCTGCAAGGCGGATAAACGATGTCCGTACGACCACTGAACCGGAGGGGGCCGGAATGAGACTGCTGCTCGTCGAGGACGACAACCATGTCGCCGCGGCCCTGTCCGCCGTGCTGACCAGGCACGGTTTCGATGTCACCCACGCGCGCAACGGCGAGGAGGCCCTGCGCGCCCTCGTCCCCGAGAGCGACGGCTTCGGCGTGGTCCTGCTCGACCTGGGCCTGCCCGACCAGGACGGCTACGAGGTCTGCGGCAAGATCCGCAAACGCACCAGCACCCCGGTGATCATGGTCACCGCCCGCTCCGACGTCCGCTCCCGCATACACGGGCTCAACCTGGGCGCCGACGACTACGTGGTGAAGCCGTACGACACCGGGGAACTGCTCGCCCGGATCCACGCCGTCAGCCGGCGCACCGCCCACGAGGACCCCGCCCAGGCCGGCGACGACCTGCTGCACCTCGGCCCGGTACGCATCGAACTGCCCACCCGCCAGGTCAGCGTGGACGGCTCGGTCGTCCAGCTCACCCGCAAGGAGTTCGACCTGCTGGCGCTGCTCGCCCAGCGCCCCGGTGTGGTCTTCCGGCGGGAGCAGATCATCAGCGAGGTCTGGCAGACCAGTTGGGAGGGCACCGGACGCACCCTGGAGGTGCACGTCGCCTCGCTGCGCGCCAAGCTGCGCCTGCCCGCGCTCATCGAGACCATCCGCGGCGTCGGCTACCGGCTCGTCGCCCCGGCCGCCTAGCGGGGATCGCGTGCGCACACGGCTGCTGCCGCTGCTCATCGTCCTGATGGCGGCCGTACTCCTCGCCCTCGGCGTCCCGCTCGCCGTCAGCATGGCCGCGTCCGAGCAGCAGCGGGTCGTGGTCGACCGGATCGACGACACGGCACGCTTCGCCGCGCTCGCCCAGTTCGTCACCGAGGGCCCCGGCGGCTCCCAGCGCACCGGCACGGACGAGCGCTGGGAGACCCTGCGCAGCGAACTCGACAGCTACTACGACGTCTACGGCATACGTGCCGGCGTCTTCTACCGCAACGGCTCCGCCATGGCCAACGCGCCCGGCGACTGGTTCGTACCGCCGGCGGGGGAGGTACGGGAGGCGTTCGACGAGGCGCTGCTCAGCCGGCGCAGCCACGACCCGCAGCAGGCGTGGCCCTGGCGGGACAGCCGGCTGGTGGTCGCCTCACCGGTGATCCGGGACGGGGACGTGATCGCGGTCGTCGTCACCGACTCGCCCACCGGGCCACTGCGCGGGCGCATCCTGCACGGCTGGCTGCTCATCGGGGCCGGCGAGATCGCCGCCATGCTGCTCGCCGTCGGCGCGGCACTGCGGCTGACCGGGTGGGTGCTGCGACCCGTACGGGTACTGGACGCCACCACCCACGACATCGCCACCGGGCGGCTGAAATCCCGCGTCGCGCCCGCCGGCGGTCCCCCGGAACTCCGGCGCCTCGCCCACTCGTTCAACGAGATGGCGGACCACGTCGAGGAAGTCCTCGAACAGCAGCGCGCGTTCGTCGCGGACGCCTCCCACCAGCTGCGCAACCCGCTGTCCGCGCTGCTGCTGCGCATCGAACTGCTCGCGCTCGAACTCCCGGAGGACAACGCGGAGATCGCCTCGGTGCGCACCGAGGGCAAGCGCCTCGCCCACGTCCTGGACGACCTGCTCGACCTGGCGCTCGCCGAGCACGCCGAGGCCGATCTGAGCCTGACCGACATCGGCGCGCTCGCCGAGGACCGGCTGGCCGCCTGGACGCCGGCCGCCGCGGCCAAGGGGGTCCGGCTGACCGGCGACTGCCCGGCCACCACCGGCTGGGCCGACCCGATCACCCTGTCCAGCGCGCTGGACGCGGTGATCGACAACGCGGTGAAGTTCACCCCCGAGGGCGGCGCCGTGCGCGTCTCCGTCTCGTCCGAAGGGGACACCTCCAGGGTCGTCGTCACCGACACCGGGCCCGGCCTCACCGAGGAGGAACTCGCGCGCGTGGGCGACCGGTTCTGGCGCAGCGGCCGCCACCAGAACGTCAAGGGGTCCGGGCTCGGCCTGTCCATCACCCGCGCCCTCCTGGAGGCGGGCGGCGGCTCGATCGCCTACGGCCCCAACGAGCCGCGGGGACTGCGGGTGACGGTGTCGGTGCCGAGGTTCAGGGCTTGACCGAGCGGTAGTAGCGGCGGGCGCCCTCCTGGAGCGGGAGGGGGTCGGTGTAGATGGCGGTGCGCAGGTCGACCAGCTGGGCGGAGTGGACATGGGCGCCGATGCCGTCGCGGCTCTTGATCACGGTGCGGGTCACCCATTCGGCGAGCCGGGGGTCCATGTCCGCGCGGGTGATCAGCAGGTTGGACACCGCGACCGTCGGCACCTGGACGCCGTGCTGGACGCCCGGATACGCCGACTCGGGCATGTTGGTGGCCCGGTAGTAGCGCGTGTCCTCGCCCTGTGCGTGCAGCTTGGTGACGAGGTCGGCGTCGATCGGGATGAACCGGAAGGCGCCCTTCCTGGCCAGCGCGACCAGTCCCTTGGTGGGCAGGCCGCCCGACCAGAAGAACGCGTCGATCGCGCCCTGTTGCAGCCGGCCGGGCCCGGTGTCTATGCCGTCGGCGGCGGGAGTGATGTCCGTGCGCGGGTCGATGCCGGCGGCCCGCAGCACCCGGTCGGCGATCAGCTTCACGCCCGAGTCGGGCAGCCCGGTCGCCACCCGCTTGTGCCGCAGGTCCGCGATGCCGTGGATGTCCGAGTCGCTGCGCACGACGAGGTGCACGTAGTCGTCGTAGAGCCGGGCCACCCCGCGCAGGTTCCGGGCGCCGCTGCCGTGCCCGAGCTGGTACGTCTGCACCGCGTCGGCCGCCGCGATGGTGAAGTCGGCCTGCCCGGTCGCCACCCGCCGCACGTTCTCCTGGGAGCCCGCGCTGTTGAGGAGCTCCACCTTCAGACCCGGCATGTCCTTGGCCAGTTCGGCGCGCAGCCGCTCGCCGTACTCCTGGTAGACGCCCTTGGGGGTGCCGGTGCTGAAGACGATCGTGCCGCCCGGCGGCTTCTCGCCCAGCGGCAGCAGCCACCACAGCAGCAGACCGAGGACGACGGCACCGGCGGCCACGGCCGGCAGCGCCCGGCGTCTGCCGACGCGCGCGAACAGCTTGGACATGCGGCGATCCTGCCAGCCGAGGTACGACGCTGACCAGGGCCGCGGCTGTGAGGTGGGCCGCGGGCAGGGGCGGAAGGCGTTCGGCGGGCGGGGCCGGAAGGCGGTCGGCGGTCCGGGCCGGCAGGCGGTCCGGGGCCGGAGGGGATGGTGGCAAGGAGCGGAGGAGACGGTCGGGCGGCGGGCGTTGTCAGTGGGGGCCGTTAAAGTCGACGCATGAGCACTTCGCCCGCCGATCTCGTCCGTGAGTTCCACCGCGCCTTCGGCCTGGACGCCCGCAGCACGCCCACCGAGGTCTCGCCCGAACTGGCCGCCCATCGCTGGGACATGCTCGCCGAGGAGGCCGCGGAGGTCGGCGAGGTCTCCGTCGACGGCCCGCTGGACAAGCTGGCACACGAACTGGCCGACGTGGTGTACGTCGCGTACGGCACCGCCCTGGTCCACGGCATCGACCTGGACCAGGTGATCGCCGAGATCCACCGCGCCAACATGAGCAAGCTCGGCCCGGACGGACAGGTCAGCCGCCGCGCCGACGGCAAGGTCCTCAAGGGCGAGCACTACCGGGCACCGGACGTGTCGTCGGTCCTGCGCCGCCAGGGCTGGATACCGGCGGCGCGGGAGGACGCCACGCGGACGGGCGCCCAGTAGCCCCTCCGGGCAGGGTGCCGCCGCCGCGGCTCAGGGCCGCGCGCCGGTGCCGCCCAGCCGGGTCAACAGGCTGGCGAGCAGGGGGACTTCCTCCTCTCGCCAGGCCGGGGCGGTGAAAAGGTCCTCGGCGGTTTCCTCGGCCGTGGCCAGCATCTCCGTCAGGCGGGTCCGGCCCGTGCCGGTCAGCGAGGCGTAGGCCACGCGCGCGTCCCGCGCGTCCGGTTCCCTGCTCACCAGCCCGATCCGCTCCAGGGGAGCCAGTGCGCGGGTGACCCCGGAGGCCGTGAGCCCCAGCGCCTCGGCGAGGTCGACGCGGCGCATCCGGCCGCCGGGTGCCTGCCCGAGCCGGAGCAGCAGGGTGAAGTCGGCGAGGCTCACCCCGTGCAGCCCGCCGAGCCGGGCGTCGAACCGCCGTACGAGCGCCGCCTGGGCCCGCACCAGACGCAGGGCGGCGTCCAGGGCGTCACTCATGGTCGGTGTCCATCCGGAAACAGCTCCTTGCGAGTTCCTTGAGTAGTCAAGTTTAGGGGGTGGAAGTGTGCGAAGGCGTCAGGTGCCGGACGAACGGGCCGCGCGGCGCTGGCGTTTGCTCAGCGGGGCCTGGGAGAGGTCCTCGGCGCAGGAGCGGAGGTTCTTGAAGCCGTAGCCGCGCTCGGTCAGCCATGCCACGGCCGCCGTCTCGGCGCGCTCGGTCGCCTCCAGGATGTCCTCCTCTTCCTCCCCGGTGGCCGAGAAGCGGAAGACGAAGGCCGGCCGGGCGGCGATGTCGTAGGTCAGGCTGCCCTCGGGGGTGAAGGCGGCGTGCAGCACGTCATGGGCGGCGGCGTCGGCGAGCAGCGCGGCCCGCTGATCGTCGGTGAGGCCGTCGAAGATACCGCGCACGGTGACGCGGAAGGTCCGTGTGTTCATCCGCCGACCATAGGCATGCCGGGGCGCGGTTCTCCACCGGCTTTTCCCGACCGGCCCAACGCGGCCTACTGGAGGGCGAGTCGGGCCGCGAAACCGATCAGCAGCAGCCCCGTCACCTGCTCGACGCGGGCCCGCACCCGCGGCCGGCGCAGTATCCGGCCGAGCCGGTCCACGCTGGTCACGTACAGGGTGAACCAGCACAGGTACAGGATCGCGAACACGAGGGACAGCAGCAGCGCCCGCGGCAGCACGCTGCCCCGCGACGGCAGGAACTGCGGGAGGAAGGTGACGAAGAACAGGGCCACCTTCGGGTTGAGCGCGTTGGACAGGAAGCCCTGCCGCAGCATCCGGCGGCCCCGGCCCGCACGGGGTGCCGTACCGGCTTCGGCGCCGTCGTCCGGGGTGCCGTCCCGCAGGGTCCGCCGGGCGCCGCGCAGGGTCGCGCAGCCCATCCAGACCAGGTAGGTCGCCCCCACCACCTTCAGCACGGTGAAGGCGGTGGCGGAGGCCAGCAGCAGGGCGGAGACGCCGAGCGAGGCCGCGGCGACATGGACGCTCAGGCCGAGCAACCCGCCGAGCATGGTCAGCAGCCCGGCCCGGCGCCCCCCGGCCAGCGCGTTGCGGGTCATCAGGGCCTGGTCGGGGCCGGGGATCACGACGAGCACCAGGCAGGCAGCGGCGAAGGTCAGCACGGCGCGCTCCGTTCCCTGAGACGCACCCCGGTCAGCGGGAGCGCACAAAACCCCCTGTGAGCGGATCTGGCCGGGGAACCGGGGTAGCCAAGCAGTCCCCGCCAAAGCCGGTCAAGCAGCCGACCAGGCCACCGGCGAAATCCGGCGGCCGCCCCGGACCGGGCGTTCCCGCCCCGGTGCTCCCGGCGCCGATTCCGGAAACCGCGGCTCAAAGGGCGCGTGCCGCTCAGGCGGCTCGGAGGACGTGCCGCCAGGAGGGCATTCCGCTTTTCCGCCATGGCCGACAGGGCGGCCGCGTCCCCGGCAAGCCCCCCCGCCCGCCCCTTGGCCGGAAGGGCACCCCGGTGAACGGGGCGGCGGAGCCGTCCCCCGGACCGCCTACCCTTGAGCCATGACCAGCAGCAGCGACCGGAGCCCCGCAGTGGACGTGCCCGCACCCAAGAGCTACGAGATCCGCACCTATGGGTGCCAGATGAACGTCCACGATTCCGAGCGATTGGCCGGACTGCTGGAAGAGGCCGGGTACGTGCGGGCGCCGGAGGACGCCGACGGTGACGCGGACGTCGTCGTCTTCAACACGTGCGCGGTGCGGGAGAACGCCGACAACCGGCTGTACGGCAACCTCGGCCGGCTCGCGCCGCGCAAGGCCTCCCGGCCCGGCATGCAGATCGCGGTCGGCGGCTGCCTCGCGCAGAAGGACCGCGACACCATCGTGCGCAAGGCGCCCTGGGTCGACGTCGTCTTCGGCACGCACAACATCGGCAAGCTGCCGGTGCTGCTGGAGCGCGCCCGCGTCCAGGAGGAGGCGCAGGTCGAGATCGCCGAGTCGCTGGAGGCGTTCCCCTCCACGCTGCCGACGCGGCGCGAGAGCGCGTACGCCGCCTGGGTGTCGATCTCCGTCGGCTGCAACAACACGTGCACCTTCTGCATCGTCCCCGCGCTGCGCGGCAAGGAGAAGGACCGGCGGCCCGGCGACATCCTCGCCGAGGTCGAGGCGCTGGTCGCCGAGGGCGTCTCGGAGATCACGCTGCTCGGCCAGAACGTCAACGCGTACGGCTCCGACATCGGCGACCG
This sequence comes from Streptomyces sp. NPDC043952, assembly GCF_056435325.1. Classification (NCBI taxonomy): domain Bacteria; kingdom Bacillati; phylum Actinomycetota; class Actinomycetes; order Kitasatosporales; family Streptomycetaceae; genus Streptomyces; species Streptomyces sp. NPDC043952. The sequence continues at coordinate 155,198 of NZ_JBWKES010000012.1, read as the reverse complement.
CGAGGCCTTCAGCAAGCTGCTGCGCGCCTGCGGGAAGATCGAGGGCCTGGAGCGGGTCCGCTTCACCTCCCCGCACCCGCGTGACTTCACCGACGACGTCATCGCCGCCATGGCCGAGACGCCGAACGTGATGCCCCAGCTGCACATGCCGCTCCAGTCGGGATCGGACACCGTCCTCAAGGCGATGCGCCGTTCCTACCGGCAGGAGCGGTACCTCGGGATCATCGAGAAGGTGCGCGCCGCGATCCCGCACGCGGCGATCACCACCGACATCATCGTGGGCTTCCCCGGCGAGACCGAGGCGGACTTCGAGGAGACGCTGCACGTCGTGCGCGAGGCGCGGTTCGCGCAGGCCTTCACCTTCCAGTACTCCAAGCGGCCCGGCACCCCCGCCGCGACCATGGACGACCAGATCCCCAAGGAGGTCGTCCAGGCGCGGTACGAGCGGCTCGTCGCCCTCCAGGAGGAGATCTCCTGGGAGGAGAACAAGAAGCAGGTCGGCCGCACGCTGGAGCTGATGGTCGCGGAGGGCGAGGGCCGCAAGGACGGCGCCACGCACCGCCTCTCCGGCCGCGCTCCCGACAACCGGCTGGTCCACTTCACCAAGCCGGAGCAGGAGGTACGGCCCGGTGACGTGGTGACCGTCGAGGTGACGTACGCCGCCCCGCACCACCTTCTCGCCGAGGGCCCGGCCCTCGCCGTGCGCCGCACGCGCGCCGGCGACGCGTGGGAGAAGCGCACGGCCGCCGAGGCCGCCAAGCCGGCCGGCGTGATGCTGGGCCTGCCGAAGGTCGGCGTTCCGGCGCCGCTGCCGGCGGCGGCGAGCGGGTGCGGCTGCGACTGAGGCGGGGCTCAAGAGGTGCGGAGGGGGTGACCAGCGGGCGCGCGGCCGAGCGGCCCGACGGCTCTTGGCCACCTCCCGGAACCGCCGCCTGGAACCGGCGGTCGGCCGGGCCTTGGGACACGGCTGACGTGCTGGTCGGGCCATGGGACGCGGCTGACGCCGGGCTGACCATGAGACGCGGCTGACGCGCCGGTTGGGCCATGAGACGGGGCTGACGCGCCGGCCGGGTCATGGGACGCGGCTGACGCCGGGCGCGCAGGTGTGCGGTGTCAGCCGGGCTGCCCGCGGCCGCCGCGGCCGGGTTACCCTGCCGATCATGCTTGTCGCCGCCGCCGTCTGCCCCTGCCCCCCGCTGCTCGTGCCCGAGGTCGCCGCGGGTGCCGCACCCGAACTGGACACCGCGCGCGCGGCCTGCACGGACGCGCTGGGCGTGCTCGCGGCCGCCCGCCCGGACCTGCTGGTGGTCGTCGGACCTGCCGGGCCGGGCGAGGGCGGCCCGTACCCGTCGGGCGCGCCGGGTTCGTTCCGGGGGTACGGCGTCGCCCTGGACGTCCGCCTGGGGACCGGAAAGGACCCCGCGACGGCGCGCAGACTGCCGTCCTCGCTGGCCGTCGGCGCCTGGCTGCTGGCGCGGGCCGGCTGGGCGGACGCCCCCATCGAGGGCCTCGGCGCCGAGGAGACGCGCACGCCGGCGCACTGCGCCGGGACCGGCCGGGAACTCGCGGACCGGGCCGGCCGCGTGGCCCTTCTCGTCCTGGGCGACGGCAGCGCCTGCCGGACGGTCAAGGCTCCGGGCTACCTGGACGAACGCGCGGCACCCTACGACGCGGCAGCCGCCCGCGCCCTGGCCACGGCCGACCTCCCGGCCCTGCGCTCCCTGGACGCCGACCTCGCCCGCACCCTGAAGTCCTCCGGCCGCGCCCCCTGGCAGATCCTGGCCGGCGCCGCCGAGGGCACGGACCTCGACGGCAGCCTGCTGTACGAGGACGCGCCGTACGGCGTGGGGTACCTGGTCGCGACCTGGTCCTGACGGGCCCGGCCCGACCGGCTCACGAGGCCGGCGGCGGCCCCTGCGGCGGCGCAGGGGGATTCGGCTGGGCGCCCGGTGTGCCCTCCGGGTGCTCGTCCATGTGGGCCAGGCGGTCCATGGCGTCCTTCGCCTTGCCCGTGCCCGCCTGGATCTTGTCGCTGTACTTGTGCTTGGTCCGCTCGTCCACGGCCTTGGCGGCCTTGTCGAGGCCCTGCTGCACCTTGTCGCCGTGCTGGCGCGCGAGGTCGGACACCTTGTCCTTGGCCGGGCCGAGCTTGGCCCTCATGTTGTCGAACAGACCCATGATCAACCTTCCCTCGCGAAACGGCTCCCTGCGGACACCCTGCCCGGAAGCCGTGAAATCACGCCCATATCCACTCCATACGGTACTCGCGCGGGGGGTTTCCCGCGTCACGCGGTGCGCACGCCCGCGCCGCCCAGGTCACCGCCGCGGACCGCCCGCACACGGCACCTCACCTCGGGCAACGACCCGGCGACCGGCTCCGTCACGTAACTCGTTCGAGACCCCGCCGCGAGGTTTGCGAGACTGGGGCGGTGAGCAGCGCATCCCCCACCCCCCGCGTCATCGCCGTCGTCGGACCCACCGCGGCCGGAAAGTCCGATCTCGGCGTCTTCCTGGCCCAGCAACTCGGCGGCGAGGTCGTCAACGCCGACTCGATGCAGCTCTACCGGGGGATGGACATCGGCACCGCCAAGCTGACGCCCGAGGAGCGCGGCGGCGTACCGCACCACCTCCTGGACGTCTGGGACGTCACGGTCACCGCCTCGGTCGCCGAGTACCAGAAGCTGGCCCGCGGCCACATCGACGCGCTGCTCGCCGAGGGCCGCTGGCCGATCCTCGTCGGCGGCTCCGGGCTGTACGTCCGCGGCGCCGTCGACAACCTGGAGTTCCCCGGCACCGACCCCGAGGTCCGCGCCCGCCTGGAGGACGAGCTGGCGCTGCGCGGCTCCGGCGCCCTGCACGCCCGCCTGGCCGCCGCCGACCCCGAGGCCGCCCGCGCGATCCTGCCCGGCAACGGCCGCCGTATCGTCCGCGCCCTGGAAGTGATCGAAATCACCGGCCAGCCCTTCACCGCCAACCTCCCCGGCCACGACTCGGTCTACGACACCGTCCAGATCGGCGTCGACGTGGCCCGCCCGGAGCTGGACGACCGGATCACCCGGCGTGTCGACCGGATGTGGGACGCCGGTCTCGTGGACGAGGTGCGGGCCCTGGAGGCGCAGGGGTTGCGCGAGGGGCGCACGGCGTCGCGCGCGCTGGGATACCAGCAGGTACTCGCGGCGCTCGCCGGGGAGTGCACCGAAGCGGAGGCGCGTGCGGAGACCGTGCGCGCCACCAAGCGCTTCGCGCGCCGGCAGGATTCCTGGTTCCGCCGCGACCCGCGTGTGCACTGGCTGAGCGGCGCCGAAGCCGACCGCGGGGAACTTCCGCGGCAGGCCCTGACGTTGGTCGAACGACCGGTTACAGCCTGATCACGTGATGGCATCGGGATGCGCCGCCGGTCATCGGCGCCTTCGGCGCCGTGCCATCATCGTGCTTCGATCGACCAAGTGGAGTCCTAGTTGGGAGGGCGCGTGGCGATGGAGGCCGGCCCTCGCGACACCGCATCAGGTGCTGAGCACGTCACCACCGAGGGTGACCGATCGGACCGGGACGAGGGGCTGCAGGAAGACCTTCGAGACGGCTTTCGGGACGATCTCCAGGACGATTTCCGGGCAGTGGACGAGCACGGCCCGGCCGAGGGCGCGCATCCCCTCGCAGAGGCCGAAGTAGAAGCCGGGGACCGGCTCGCCGAGGACGGGCCCGACGAGAGCGCGGACGGCGTGACCGCCGACGGCCCGGCGCCCGAGGAGATGTACAGCAGCGGCCCCGAGGTCGAGGTCGAGCTGCGCCCGCAGCGCCGGCTGCGCATCTGGCAGCTCGCGCCCATCGTGGGACTGTCCGCCGTCGGCTCCCTGATGTTCGCCTTCCCGCTCGCCTTCGACGGCGACAGCGGCGCGGTCATCGCGATGCTCGGCCTGCTGATCTGCTGCTGCGCCGCGGGCTGGGGCATGATGGCCGCCCGGCGTGTGGGCTACACCTGGCCCGGCCTGCCCCCGCGCGGCTCCGGCCGCCGCCCGGACTGGCGCGTCGTCCTCGGCTACGCCCTGCTGGTCGCCGTGGTGGCCGTACTCGCCGTGTGGCGGGTCGCCCGCCTGCGCTGACCGCGCGCCCAGGGCTCCCGACGGCCGCCGGGCCGCCGTGGCCGCCGGGCCGGCTACGGTCGCCGCAGCCGCCGGGGGACCGCTGTCGTACCCACCCCGTACGATCGAGGAATGAGCACGCGGATCGCCTTCCTCAAGGGGCACGGTACGGAGAACGACTTCGTGATCGTCCCGGACCCCGACAACGCCATCGAGCTGTCCCCGGCCGCCGTGGCCGCCCTGTGCGACCGCCGGGCCGGCATCGGCGGCGACGGCGTGCTGCACGTGGTGCGCTCCGCCGCGCACCCCGAGGCGCGGGGGATGGCCGGCGCGGCCGAGTGGTTCATGGACTACCGCAACAGCGACGGCTCGATCGCGGAGATGTGCGGCAACGGCGTCCGCGTCTTCGCCCGCTACCTCCAGCACGCCGGGCATGCCGCCGAGGGCGATCTGACCATCGCCACCCGCGGCGGCGTCAAGAGCGTGCACATCGCCAAGGACGGGGACGTGACCGTCGGCATGGGCAGCGCCCGCCTCCCCGGAGGGGACGTCACGGTGCGCGTCGGCGAGCGCGACTGGCCCGCGCGGAACGTCAACATGGGCAACCCGCACGCGGTCGCCTTCGTCGCCGACCTCGCACACGCCGGAAGCCTGTACACCCCGCCGCCGGTCAGCCCCGAGAGCGCCTACCCGGAGGGCGTCAACGTGGAGTTCGTCGTGGACCGCGGCCCCCGCCATGTTGCGATGCGGGTGCACGAGCGCGGCTCCGGCGAGACCCGCTCCTGCGGCACCGGCGCCTGCGCCGTCGCCGTGGCCGCCGCCCGCCGCGATGGCGTGGACCCGGCCGTCACCGGCACCCCGGCGACGTACACCGTGGACCTGCCCGGCGGCCGGCTGGTCATCACCGAACGGCCGGACGGGCAGATCGAGATGACCGGACCCGCGGTGATCGTCGCCGAGGGCGAGATCGACCCCGAGTGGCTGGAAAGCGCGCTTCGCTGACCTTCCGGAACAGCCGCTGCGGCGGCCCCGGACACCCCGGAGCAGCGGTTCCCGGTACCGGGGCCGGATCGAATCCACGGGCGACGGGAGGGCAGGTGGCGCAAAATCTAAACCTCCTTTTCGTCGCTCGAATGGGTGATCCGTTTCACGCTCGGCGAGAGGCGGTCTGCCGCACGTGGTGGGCTCGATAGCATCAAGCACCGGCACGGACGGGGGAGCGTCGGCGCCCTGCGCCGCGCATGCCCTGGGGATCCGTCCGCCGGTCCACGAGCCGGAGGTGCCCATGAGTGCGGAGGCAACGAACCCTGCGACCCCGGTCCCGGTAGTGCCCACGGCCGCGAAGGCCGCCGTGGCGCCCGCGACGGTGCGCCGGAAGTCCCGGCCCAGGATCGACCTGCGCCGGCTCGGCCGGGCCGCGCTGCTCGGGCCCGCCGCCCGCGACAGACTGCCCGACGCGATCGGCCATGTGGTGGAGGCGCACCGCGCCCACCATCCCGACGCCGACCTCGAACCCCTGCGCCGCGCCTACGTGCTGGCCGAGTCCTCGCACCGCGGCCAGATGCGCAAGAGCGGCGAGCCGTACATCACCCACCCCCTCGCGGTGACCCTCATCCTCGCCGAACTCGGGGCCGAGACCACGACGTTGACGGCCTCCCTGCTGCACGACACCGTCGAGGACACCGAGGTGACGCTGGATCAGGTCGGCGAGCAGTTCGGCGAGGAGGTGCGTTACCTGGTCGACGGCGTCACCAAGCTGGAGAAGGTCGACTACGGCGCCGCCGCCGAACCCGAGACCTTCCGCAAGATGCTCGTCGCCACCGGCAGCGACGTGCGCGTCATGTCGATCAAACTCGCCGACCGGCTGCACAACATGCGCACCCTCGGCGTGATGCGCCCCGAAAAACAGGCGCGGATCGCGGGCGTCACCCGCGACGTCCTCATCCCGCTCGCCGAACGCCTCGGCGTCCAGGCCCTGAAGACCGAACTGGAGGACCTGGTCTTCGCCATCCTCCACCCCGAGGAGTACGAGCACACCAGGGAACTCATCGCGCAGAACGCCGCCCGCACCGCCGACCCCCTCGCCGAGGTCGCCGACGAGATGCGGGCGGTGCTGCGCGAGGCCGGTATCACCGCCGAAGTCCTCATCCGCCCGCGCCACTTCGTCTCCGTGCACCGAGTGGCCCGTAAACGCGGGCAGTTGCGCGGCACCGACTTCGGCCGGCTGCTGGTGCTGGTGGGCGAGGACGCCGACTGTTACGGCGTGCTCGGCGAGTTGCACACCTGTATGACGCCGGTGGTCTCGGAGTTCAAGGACTTCATCGCCGTACCGAAGTTCAACCTGTACCAGTCGCTGCACACGGCCGTGGCCCGCCCCGACGGACAGGTGGTCGAAGTCCTCATCCGCACCCACCAGATGCACAAGGTCGCCGAGGCCGGCGTCGTCGCGCTCGGCAACCCCTACGCCTCCGGCACCGCCGCCCCCGACGACCCCGCCCCCGACGACGGCGAGCGCGCCGACCCCACCCGGCCCGGCTGGCTCTCCCGCCTCCTGGAGTGGCAGCAGGCCGCGCCCGACCCCGACACCTTCTGGTCCACCCTGCGCGAGGACCTCGCCCAGGACCGCGAGATCACCGTCTTCCGCCCGGACGGCGGCACCCTGGGCCTGCCCGAGGGCGCCAGTTGCGTGGACGCCGCCTACGGCCAGTACGGCGAGGACGCGCACGCCTGCATCGGCGCCCGCGTCAACGGCCGCCTCGCCACGCTGAGCACGGTCCTCAAGGACGGCGACACCGTCGAACTCCTGATGGGCCAGGACCCCGCGTCGGAGCCCTCCCGCGAGTGGCTGGAGCACGCGCACACCCCGGCCGCGCGCATCGCCATCCAGCGCTGGCTGGCCACTCACCCCGGCGGCGGCGCTCCCGCCGAGGAGCCGGCCGGCTACCGCGCCGACGCCGACTTCCCGGACCGGCACGCCTACGAGACCGGGCCCGCGGGACGCACCCAGGGCGCCGACGTCCGCACCGACCGCCCCGGCGCCGCCGTACGCCTCGCCGGCTGCTGTACGCCCGTGCCGCCCGACGAGATCACCGGCTTCCCGGTACGCGGGGGAGTGGTGACCGTGCACCGAGTGGAGTGCGCGGCGGTGGCGCACATGAAGAACAGGGGGCGCACGGAGATCGGAGTGCGCTGGGGGGAGAGCACGGCGTGCCGGGTCACCCTGGTCGCCGAATCGTTCGGCCGCCGGGGTCTGCTCGCCGACCTCACCGAGGCCATCGCGCTGGCGGGCGGCGACATCGTCTCCGCCACGGTGGAACCGCCGAGCGAGCAGCGGGTGCGGCACACCTACACCCTCCAGCTCCCCGACGCCGCGGGCCTGCCGGCCCTCATGCGCGCCATGCGGGACGTGCCGGGCGTGTACGACGTGAGCCGCACCCGGCACCAGACCCCGGCCCCGCGGACACCGTAGCGAGCGAACGCCGTAGCAAGGGGGGTCGTTTAGGCGCGCCGCTTACCCGAGGCCACGCTTCCGGGCGTCCCGCTCACGCGAGGCACGCCGTTCGGTCGGCCCGCTCACCCGAGGCAATCCGTTCGGGTGGGACGGGCGCGCGTCGCCGCCGCCCGGCGCGCGGGCGCTGGTAGCCGTGGTCCATGCTGCTCAACCCCCGCCACCGCGCCACCCCCGGCCCCGCCCCCCACCGCCGGGCCACCCCCGCCCCCGCCACCCGGCAGCGCACGGCCCTCCGCCGCCGTAAGGGCGCCGTGCTCGCCTCCGCCGCCTCCCTCTGCTCCCTGTGTCTGCTCGGCGCGGCCGCGCCGCCCGTGCCGCTCGGCATCGGTGACCGGCTGTACCCGACGCTGGGCAACCCCGGCTACGACGTCGCGTCGTACAACCTGGACCTCACCTACCCCGGCAGCGACGACAAGCCGCTCCAGGCCGTCACCACCATCGACGCCTGGGTCACCGCCGACCTGGACCGCCTCAACCTGGACTTCGCCCGCGGCACCGTCCGCTCCGCCGAGGTCGACGGGGTGCCCGCGGACTTCGCCAGTGCCGGGGAGGACCTGGTCGTCACCCCCGCCCACCCGCTGCGCCGGGGCGACTGGGTCCGGATCACCGTGCGGCACACCAGCGACCCCCGGCCCACCGGGGACCAGAAGGGCGACGGCGGCTGGGTGCCCACCACCGACGGCCTCGTCATGGCGAACCAGGCCGACGCCGCCCACCTGGTCTTCCCGTGCAACGACCACCCGTCCGACAAGGCGATGTTCACCTTCCGGGTCACGGCGCCCAACGCCTACACCGTCGTCGCCAACGGCCTGCCCACCGGCTCGAAGCGCGCCGGCTCCAGCACCACCTGGACCTACCGCACCGAGCACCCCATGGCCACCGAGCTGGCCCAGGTGTCCATCGGCCGCTCCGCCGTGCCGCGCCGCGAGGGCCCCCACGGGCTGCCGCTGCGGGACGTGGTGCCCAGCGCCGACCGCAAGACCCTCGAACCCTGGCTCGCCAAGACGCCCGACCAGGTCGCCTGGATGGAGAGCAAGGTCGGCACGTACCCGTTCGAGACGTACGGCGTGATCATGGCGAACGCCACCACCGGGTTCGAACTGGAGACACAGACCCTCTCCCTCTTCGAGAAGAAGCTGTTCACCGAGCCCGGCTACCCCAAGTGGTACGTGGAGTCGGTCATGGTGCACGAGCTGTCCCACCAGTGGTTCGGCGACAGCGTCAGTCCCGCCACCTGGTCGGACGTGTGGCTGAACGAGGGGCACGCGACCTGGTACGAGGCCCTGTACGCGCAGGAGAAGGGCCACCAGCCCATGATCGACCGGATGAAGGCCGCCTACGGCGCCTCCGACGGCTGGCGCGCCTCCGGCGGACCGCCCGCCCGGCCCAGGCTGCCCGAGCCCGGCCAGAAGATCAGCATCTTCCGGCCCAGCGTCTACGACGGCGCGGCCCTCGCCCTCTACGCCCTGCGGCAGGAGATCGGCCGCCCGGCCTTCGAGCGGCTGGAGCGGCTCTGGGTCCGCGACCACCGCGACGCCAACGCCTCCACCGAGGACTACATCAAGCTGGCCTCCCAGGTAGCCGGCCGGGACCTCACCGGCTTCCTGCACGGCTGGCTGTACGGCGACAAGACTCCGCCGATGCCGGGCCACCCCGACTGGAAACCGGCCGACCCGCCCGCAAAGTCCGGAAAGGCCACCAAGCGCCCGGCCCACCGGTGAGACCGCGCCGGGCCCGACACGCCCGAGGGCGACGGCCGCCGCTCCGCGCCGCGATATCCCGGTGACGCGGTGCGGCGGCTCGTGCGAACATCTTCGGGTCGGCGGCGCGCGGGACACGGGAATCTACCGGGGTACCCGAGCGTTGACCAAGACGAGCGGCCCGGCCGGGCCGCCGTACCGACGGCCTCACGGCACTCCCATCGACGTAAGGATCCAATGACCTCCTCTTCTTCCCCTTCCCAGGACGCCAAGCGCACGGCGCACGCCCACCCCGAGAATCTTCGGGCCGATGCCCTGATGGAAGAGGACGTCGCCTGGAGCCACGAGATCGACGGAGAGCGGGACGGCGACCAGTTCGACCGCTCCGAGCGCGCGGCCCTGCGCCGCGTGGCGGGTCTGTCCACCGAGCTGGAGGACGTCACCGAGGTCGAGTACCGCCAGCTCCGCCTGGAGCGGGTCGTGCTCGTCGGCGTGTGGACCACCGGCACCGCGCAGGACGCCGACAACTCCCTCGCGGAGCTGGCCGCCCTCGCGGAGACCGCGGGCGCGCTCGTGCTCGACGGCGTCATCCAGCGCCGCGACAAGCCCGACGCGGCCACCTACATCGGCTCCGGCAAGGCCCTGGAGCTGCGTGACATCGTCCTCGAATCGGGCGCGGACACCGTGATCTGCGACGGTGAGCTGAGTCCCGGCCAGCTGATCCAGCTGGAGGACGTGGTCAAGGTCAAGGTCATCGACCGCACCGCCCTGATCCTGGACATCTTCGCCCAGCACGCCAAGTCCCGCGAGGGCAAGGCGCAGGTCGCGCTCGCCCAGATGCAGTACATGCTGCCGAGGCTGCGCGGCTGGGGCCAGTCGCTGTCCCGGCAGATGGGTGGCGGTCGCGGCGGCCTCGCCACGCGTGGTCCCGGTGAGACCAAGATCGAGACGGACCGGCGCCGGATCCGCGAGAAGATGGCGAAGATGCGCCGGGAGATCGCGGACATGAAGACCGGCCGCGAGATCAAGCGCCAGGAGCGCCGCCGCAACAAGGTGCCCTCCGTCGCCATCGCCGGCTACACCAACGCCGGCAAGTCCTCCCTGCTCAACCGGCTCACCGGCGCCGGCGTCCTGGTCGAGAACGCGCTGTTCGCGACCCTGGACCCGACCGTGCGCCGCGCGGAGACCCCGAGCGGCCGCCTGTACACCCTGGCGGACACCGTCGGCTTCGTCCGGCACCTGCCCCACCACCTGGTCGAGGCGTTCCGCTCCACCATGGAGGAGGTCGGCGACTCCGACCTGATCCTGCATGTGGTGGACGGCTCGCACCCGACCCCCGAGGAGCAGCTCGCCGCCGTGCGCGAGGTCATCCGGGACGTCGGCGCCACCGGCGTGCCCGAGATCGTCGTGATCAACAAGGCGGACGCGGCCGACCCGCTGGTCCTCCAGCGGCTGCTGCGCGTCGAGAAGCGCTCCATCGCGGTCTCGGCCCGCACCGGCCAGGGCATCGCCGAGCTGCTCGCGCTGATCGACGCGGAGCTGCCGCGTCCCGAGGTCGAGGTCGAGGCGCTGGTGCCGTACACCCACGGCAAGCTGGTCGCCCGCGCCCACACCGAGGGCGAGGTGATCTCCGAGGAGCACACCGCGGAGGGCACCCTGCTCAAGGTCCGGGTGCACGAGGAACTGGCCGCGGACCTCGCGCCGTACACACCGGTCTCCGCGGGCTGACCCACGGCAGCAGCACGTAGGCCCGCCGTCCCCTCGTCGGGGGCGGCGGGCCTACGCCGTACGGTCGTACAGTCACGAGGTCCTACGAGCGTCGCGCGGCCCGAGGGCGAGGACTACTGCCCGGCGAACTTGTCGCTGACCGACTTGTACACGCCCTTGGCCACATCGCCGAAGCGGGGACCCGCCAGCCAGCCGGAGGTCACCGGGCCGATCGAGGTGTTGGACACCAGCGCCGGCTTGCCGTCGGAGCCGGTCTCCACCCAGCCGCCGCCCGAGGCGCCACCGGTCATGGTGCAGCCGATCCGGTACATCGTCGGGTCGGCCTGGTTCATCGACAGCCGGCCCGGCTTGTCCTCGCACTGGTACAGCAGCTGGCCGTCGTACGGCGGCGCCGCCGGATAGCCCGAGGCCGTCATGTGCGGCACCTTCGGCACGGCCGGCGCGTTGAAGTCCACCGGCAGCGCCCCGCCGACCGTCTCCTCCAGCGACTTGCCGCCGTTGCCCTGCTCCGGCGTCACATGGATGACCGCGAAGTCGTACGGCGCTCCGTCGCCGCCGGTCTCGCCGCCCTTGTCGATCCACTGCTGGGAGGTCTGCGCGGCGTCCGCCCACCAGACGCCGTACGGCGCGATCTGCTCGCGGGTGGCGTGCTGGAGTTGGCCGACCGACTGCGCCGCGTTGTTGTACGACGGCACGAAGGCGAGGTTGCGGTACCAGCCGCCGCTCTTGCCGGCGTGCACACAGTGGCCCGCCGTCCACACCAGGTTGGACTTGCCGGGGTGCGCGGGGTCCTCCACGACCGTGCCCGAGCAGACCATGTGGCCCTCGGGGGAGTCGAAGAACACCTTGCCCGAGGTGGCCGCGCTGGCGTGGTACGGCGCCGCGACCTGCCGCGCCTTCACCGGCTGCGGCGTCGGGTCGGTCACGCCCTGGTCACCGGAGATGTCGTTGTCGTCGACGCCCTTGTCCGGGTCGCCCGCGTGCCGCATCCGGTTCGGGTCCCACAGGCCCTTGATGATCGGGTTGATGAAGTCGTTGGCCTCGCGCAGCCAGTCCTTGCGGTTCCAGTCCTTCCAGGCGCCGTTCTTCCACTTGTCGATGTCGATCCCGTGCTCCTTGAGCTTGCGGCGCACATCGTCCGGGATCTTGATCTTTCCGTCGCCGGTGCCGATCGCGGCGGCGGAGGCGGACGGGTTGCCGTCGGCTTGGTCGTCGCCGCTGCAGGCGGTGGCGGTCAGCGCCAGCGCCGAGGCGAGGGCGACCGCCGCCAGCGAGGTCGAGGCGCGGCGGCTGCGGTTGCCCCTTTCCCGCCGGGTGGTGGACGACGGCCGTATGGATCGCATGCTCGTGACTCCCCGTGTGATGACGGAACTTCGGCGCTCGGCCAGGGCACCGGCGGCCTCCTCACGGAGAGTTCGGGCCGGTGCCGAGACCTTTCGGAACGGCATCACACCCTATGCGTTCGGCGGCCGGGACCTTTGCCGGAACGGCAACGGTTTCGCTACGAGCGGCGCGTGGGCTCGCGTATCGGTCCGGGTCAGGCCGTGACTCCGGGGCACGGTCGGCGGTTGTAGGCGGTGGGGGGCCCGCTGTCTGTCCTTGGCCCCGTGGATCAACTCGCCTGTATGCAGCGGGAGGACAGCCAGCCGTGGCCGTGACCGAGTCGTTGGCGGAAGAGACGCAGGGGCCGGCGGGTGCCGTGCACGAGGGGATTCTGCGGCGCCAGTCGGCGCGCGAGTCCTCGGCGCGCACCTACGCGCGGGCCCTGCCCATCGTGCCCGTGCGGGCGCGCGGGCTGACCATCGAGGGCGCGGACGGCCGCCGCTACCTGGACTGCCTCTCCGGCGCGGGCACGCTCGCGCTCGGCCACAACCATCCGGTGGTCCTGGCCGCCGTGCGCCAAGTCCTCGACTCCGGCGCCCCGTTGTCGGTCCTCGACCTCGCGACCCCGGTCAAGGACGCGTTCATCACCGAGCTGTTCCGTACCCTCCCGGCGGGTCTCGCCGGGCGGGCGCGGGTGCAGTTCTGCGGGCCGGCCGGGACGGACGCGGTCGAGGCGGCGCTCAAACTGGTCCGGGCCGCGACGGGCCGCACCGGAATCCTCGCCTTCACCGGGGCGTACCACGGCATGACCGAGGGCGCGCTGGCCGTCTCCGGCGGCGCGTCCGAGGTCCGGGCCATCCGGCTGCCGTACCCGCAGGACTACCGCTGCCCCTTCGGCGTCGGCGGCCCGTACGGCGCCGAACTCGCCGCGCGCTGGACCGAGTCGCTCCTCGACGACCCCAAGTCCGGGGTGCCGCTGCCCGCCGGGATGATCCTCGAACCGGTGCAGGGCGAGGGCGGGGTGCACCCGGCCCCGGACGACTGGCTGCGCCGGATGCGCCGCCTCACCGCCGACCGCGGCATCCCGCTGATCGCCGACGAGGTGCAGACCGGCGTCGGCCGCACCGGCGCCTTCTGGGCGGTCGACCACAGCGGCATCACCCCCGACGTCATGGTCCTCTCCAAGGCCATCGGCGGCAGCCTCCCGCTGGCCGTCATCGTCTACCGCGACGACCTCGACGTCTGGCAACCGGGCGCCCACGCGGGCACGTTCCGCGGCAACCAGCTCGCGATGGCGGCGGGCACGGCGACGCTCGCGTACGTCCGGGAGAACGGCCTGGCGGAGCGCGCGGACCGGCTCGGTACGCGGATCATGGCGCAACTGCGGGCCGACATCGGGGGGTTGGCGTGCGTGGGGGAGGTCCGGGGGCGGGGGCTGATGATCGGGGTGGAACTGGTGGAGCCGGAGGGGGCGGTGGCGGGCCACGCCGAGCGCGTCGGTGACGGCCGTGGCGCCGCGCCCGCCGACGGGGAACCCGGCGGCTACGACTCCGGTGCCGCTCCCTTCGCGGGGAAGCCCGGCGATGACGACGCCGGCGCCGCTCCTCTCCAGGTGAAGCCCGGTGCCCCTGACTCCGCTGCCGTGGCCTTCCCCGGCGAGCCCGCCCGCGCTCCCCGGCCCGCCGCTCCCGGACTCGCCGCCGCCGTCCAACGCGAGTGCCTGCGGCGGGGGCTCATCGTGGAGCTCGGCGGGCGGCACTCCTCGGTGGTCCGGCTGCTGCCGCCGCTGACGATCAGCGACGAGCAGACGAGTGCCGTACTGGACCGGCTGACCGACGCGGTGGGGGCCGTAGCCCGCGAGGCCGAGGCCCACGGACCGGCTCACTGCACTGGCTGATCACTCAGTCAGGCACATCGCGCCACCCCCTGCCGTCTCCCAGGGCCGCCTGCCCCGGCCCCCGTCGACATACCCCGCGCCCGACCCGCCCACGCCCCGAGGAGCCGTCTTGAACGCCACCCCCACCCCCGACGGCCGTTCCGGTGTCCCCGATGAACCGGGAGCCGCCGGGACGGGCGCGCCGTACGCCGAGGCGGTTCCGCAGCAGCGCCGGCGGACCGTGGACCCGAGCCGGCACACCGAGCCCGGCCCGGAAGCGCTGGACGACCCCGACGCCTCCGCCGCGGCGGGGGCCGCCGCCGTGGAGAACCTGCTGCGCTGCTGGGTACGGGAGACCGGCCTGCCCGCCCCGACGACCGGCACCCTGCGCATCGCGCTGCCCGCCACCGGCACCCGCCTGCTCGTCCCGGTCCGCTACTGGTCCCCGACCGGCTGGCACCGCTTCGGCCCGCCCCGGTTCGCCGACGCCCCCGAGACCGCCCGGCCCGTCGACGCCGTCACCCTCGCGGCGCTGCTCACCAGGGAGAGCGCGGGCGGCGACGACGGCGACCTCGTGGCACGGGTCGCCGACTCCCTGCGTCGTACCGCCGTCTTCGTCCGCCACCGGCGCGCCCACCCCGCCGACGGCCCCGACCTCTTCCTCGGCGCCGAACAGGCCCTCCTCCTCGGCCACCCCCTGCACCCGACCCCCAAGAGCCGCGAGGGCCTGACCGAGGCCGAAGTCCCCCTCTACTCCCCGGAGTTGCGCGGCTCCTTCCCGCTGCACTGGCTGGCGGTGGCGCCCAGTCTGCTCGCCACCGAGTCGGCCTGGACCGAACGCGGCCGCCCCGTCCCCGCCGACCACCTCGTCCGGCACCTGGCCGGCACCGCCCTGTCCCTGCCCGACGGATACACCGCCCTCCCGCTGCACCCCTGGCAGGCTCGCGAGGTACGACACCGCGCCCCCGTCGCCGCCCTGTTCGACGCCGGACTCCTCAGGGACCTCGGCGCGCACGGCCCCGCCTGGCATCCCACCTCCTCCGTGCGCACCGTCTACCGCTCCGGCGCGCCCGCGATGCTCAAGCTGTCGCTGGGCCTGCGCATCACCAACTCCCGCCGGGAGAACCTGCGCAAGGAGCTGCGGCGCGGCGTCGAGGTGCACCGGTTGCTGCGCGCGGGCCTGTCCAGGCAGTGGAGCGCCGCCCACCCCGGCTTCGACATCGTGCGCGACCCGGCGTGGCTCGCCGTGGACGACCCGGACGGGCGGCCGGTGCCCGGCCTCGACGTGATGATCCGGCACAACCCCTTCACCCCGGCCGACGACGCCGGCTGCCTCGCCGGACTCCTCTCGCCCCGGCCACTCGACCGGATGGGAGCCACCCCCGGTACGAAGACCGCCCTGGGCATCGAGACCGCCCCCGGTACCGGGACCGCCTCCGGTACGGCCACCACCCCCGTCCCGCCCATGCGCTCCCGGCTCGCCCTGCTCGTCGCCCGGCTCGCCGCCCGCACCGGCCGTCCCGTCGCCGCCGTCGCCACGGAGTGGTTCCTGCGCTACCTGGAGCAGGTCGTCCGCCCCGTTCTCTGGCTGGACGCCGAGGCCGGCATCGCCCTCGAAGCGCACCAGCAGAACACCCTCGTCCTGCTCGACCGCGACGGCTGGCCCAGGGGCGGCCGCTACCGGGACAACCAGGGCTACTACTTCCGCGCCTCCCGCCGCGCCGAACTCGACGCCCGGCTGCCCGGCATCGGCGAGCACAGCGACACCTTCGTCTCCGACGAGGTCACCGACGAACGCTTCGCCTACTACCTCGCCGTCAACAACGTGTTCGGCCTGATCGGCGCCCTCGGCTCCCAGCGCCTCGCCGACGAACGGCTGCTGCTCGCCGCGTTCCGCCGCTTCCTCACCGGTCTCGCCACCGGCCCCGCGGCCCTGCGCACCCCCCTGCCCGCCCGGCTGCTCGACTCGCCCGTCCTGCGCTGCAAGGCCAACCTGCTGACCCGGCTGCACGGTCTCGACGAACTCGCCGGCCCGGTCGACACCCAGTCCGTGTACGTCACCATCGCCAACCCCCTCCACCCGTACGGCCCTTGAGCAGAGCAGAGAGGAACCCGCCGTGCCGCCCACCGACGTGCGCACCGCCCCCACCGAGTTCCTGGACCTCTTCGGCGACGGGATGACCGGTGATCTCCTGGAGGGAACCGCCGACGACCTCCTCGACGGCGTCCGCACCCCCTGGGAACCGGTCCGAACCCCCGTCGGCACCTTCCAGTTGATTCCCGTCCGCCTCGATAGGGACCTCCCGCTCGTGCACGCCTGGATGAACGACCCGGCCGTCGCCGAGTTCTGGGAACTGGCCGGGCCCCGGCACCGCACCGCGGACCATCTGCGCGCCCAACTCGACGGCGACGGACGGAGCGTGCCCTGCCTCGGCGTGCTGGACGGCACCCCGATGAGCTACTGGGAGATCTACCGCGCCGACCTCGACCCGCTGGCCCTGCACTGCCCGGTCCTGCCCCACGACACCGGCATCCACCTGCTCCTCGGCGCCGCGGGTGACCGGGGCAGGGGGCTCGGCTCCGCGCTGCTGCGCGCCGTGGCCGACCTGATCCTCGACCGGCGCCCCGCCTGCGCCCGCGTCGTGGCCGAACCCGATCATCGCAACACCCCCTCGCTCGCCGCGTTCCTCGGTGCCGGATTCCGGTACGCGGCCGAGGTCGAGCTGCCGGACAAGCGGGCCGCGCTCATGATCCGGGACCGGGTGCTGCGCGATGTGCTGTAGCGCCGGGTGAGCGGGGTCTCACGATGGGTGCACGATGGCGGTGAACGGCCTCCGATTGTCAGTGCCGGGCCGTAGGGTGGTCGGGCTATGACGAAGCCCTCCCTCCCCGAACTCCTGCACGCCGCCGTCGCCGCGGTCGGCGGCACGGAGCGCCCCGGCCAGGTGACCATGGCCGAAGCGGTCGCCGAGGCGATCGACGACGGATCCCATCTGCTGGTCCAGGCCGGCACCGGCACCGGAAAGTCGCTCGGCTACCTCGTGCCCGCGCTCGCGCACGGGGAGAGAGTGGTCGTGGCGACGGCCACCCTCGCCCTCCAGCGCCAGCTCGTGGAGCGGGACCTGCCGCGCACGGTCGACGCGCTGCACCCGCTGCTGCGCCGCCGCCCCGAGTTCGCGATGCTCAAGGGCCGCTCCAACTACCTGTGCCTGCACCGGCTGCATGAGGGCATGCCCCAGGACGAGGAGGACGGCCTCTTCGACCAGTTCGAGGCCGCCGCGCCCACCAGCAAGCTGGGCCAGGACCTGCTGCGGCTGCGGGACTGGTCGGACGAGACGGAGACCGGCGACCGGGACGACCTCACCCCCGGCGTCTCGGACCGCGCCTGGGCGCAGGTCTCGGTCTCCTCGCGGGAGTGCCTGGGCGCCACCAAGTGCGCATACGGCGCCGAGTGCTTCGCGGAGGCGGCCCGCGAGCGCGCCAAGCTCGCCGAGGTCGTCGTCACCAACCACGCGCTGCTGGCCATCGACGCCATCGAGGGCGCCCCGGTGCTGCCGCAGCACGAAGTGCTGATCGTGGACGAGGCCCATGAACTCGTCTCCCGTGTCACCGGCGTCGCCACCGGCGAGCTGACCCCCGGCCAGGTCAACCGGGCCGTGCGCCGCGCCGCGAAACTCGTCAACGAGAAGGCGGCCGACCAGCTCCAGACCGCCGCCGAGGGCTTCGAGCGGCTGATGGAGCTGGCCCTGCCGGGCCGCCTGGAGGAGATCCCGGAGGACCTCGGCTACGCCCTGATGACGCTGCGGGACGCCTCGCGTACGGTCATCTCCGCGATCGGCGCCACCCGCGACAAGTCCGTCCAGGACGAGGACGCCGTCCGCAAGCAGGCCCTGGCCTCCGTCGAGTCGGTCCACGACGTGGCGGAACGCGTGCTGAACGGCTCGGAGTGGGACGTCGTCTGGTACGAACGGCACGACCGCTTCGGCGCCTCCCTGCGCGTCGCCCCCATGTCCGTCTCGGGGCTGCTGCGGGAGAAGCTGTTCGCCGACCGCGCCGTCGTCCTCACCTCCGCGACCCTCAAGCTCGGCGGCGACTTCAACGGAGTCGGCGCCTCCCTGGGGCTCGGCCCCGAGGGCGCCGAGGGCGAGGACCTGCCGCAGTGGAAGGGCATCGACGTCGGCTCCCCCTTCGACTACCGCAAGCAGGGCATCCTGTACGTCGCCAAGCACCTGGCCCGCCCCGCGCGGGACGGCGAGCGCGGCGACATGCTGGACGAGCTGACGGAGCTGATCCAGGCGGCCGGCGGCCGTACCCTCGGGCTGTTCTCCTCCATGCGGGCCGCGCAGCTCGCCGCCGAGGAACTGCGCTCGCGCATCCCCGAGTACCCGATCCTGCTCCAGGGCGAGGAGACGCTCGGCGAGCTGATCAAGAACTTCGCGGCCGATCGGAAGACCTGCCTGTTCGGCACGCTGTCGCTGTGGCAGGGCGTGGACGTGCCCGGACCCAGCTGCCAGCTGGTCGTCATGGACAAGATCCCCTTCCCGCGCCCCGACGATCCGCTGATGAGTGCCCGCCAGAAGGCGGTGGAGGACGCGGGGGGCAACGGGTTCATGGCGGTGGCCGCCACCCACGCCGCCCTGCTGATGGCCCAGGGCGCCGGCCGACTCGTCCGCGCGTCGGGGGACCGGGGCGTGGTCGCCGTACTGGACCAGCGCCTCGCCACGGCGCGGTACGGCTCCTACCTCAAGGCGTCCCTGCCCGACTTCTGGTACACCACGGACCCCAACCAGGCCCGCAGGTCGCTCGCGGCGATCGACGCGGTGGCGCGGCAGGCGGAGGCCGAGAGCCCCGCGTAGGGCCCACCGCGCCTTGGGTCAAGGCCGGGTCCCGGAGGCAAAGGCAGGGCCCCGGAACCGGCGCAGAGGTTCCGGGGCCCGGTCAGGGAGCGAGCGGGGGGCCGCTCGCCGCGGGCGTCACACGCGCCGCAGTACGGCGACCACCTTGCCCAGGATGGTGGCGTCGTCGCCGGGGATCGGCTCGTAGGCCGCGTTGTGCGGGAGGAGCCAGACGTGGCCGTCCTCGCGCTTGAAGCGCTTCACCGTGGCCTCGCCGTCGAGCATGGCGGCCACGATGTCGCCGTTCTCCGCGACCGGCTGGCGGCGCACGGTGACCCAGTCGCCGTCGCAGATCGCGGCCTCGATCATGGAGTCGCCGACCACCTTGAGGACGAACAACTCGCCGTCGCCCACCAGCTGGCGGGGGAGCGGGAAGACGTCCTCCACGGACTCCTCCGCGAGGATCGGCCCGCCGGCGGCGATCCGGCCGACCAGCGGGACGTACGACGCGGCGGGCTTGCCGCTGGTGTCCGTGGGCTGCACCGAGACGGCCTGGTCGGAGCCGCGCACCTCGTAGGCGCGCGGGCGGTGCGGGTCGCGGCGCAGGAAGCCCTTGCGCTCCAGCGCCATCAGCTGGTGCGCCACGGAGGAGGTGCTGGAGAGGCCGACGGCCTGGCCGATCTCCCGCATGGACGGCGGGTACCCGCGCCGCTGTACGGAGTCCCTGATGACCTCGATCACCCGGCGCTGCCGGTCGGTGAGTCCGGAGCTGTCCGCCCGGATGCCTGGAGGTCGGCCCGGCAGGGAGCGCCGGGGCCCCTCGGGATTCGTGGCTTCGTTCATCGCATGTACCGGCTCGACTCGGCCCTGGGAGCGGTCCTGGGCGGTGATGGTGGCACTGTCTGCGGTGGTGGTCACGTCGGCCCCTCTCGATGGTCTCCCTGCTGGACAACGGTAGTTGCTTTCGAAAGGTTGCGCCAAACACACGTTCGAGTGAAAAAGTGCGATTCACCTGTTGTGATCGCGTGTTTGGGTGTATGGGTCGACGCGGTGCGAGTGCGGCACGGGCGGGGCGCGGGGCGGGACAAAGTGCTCTTTGTCGTGCGTTGTACTCTTTCCTGCCGGGGTCGCCGACCTCGTGAGCGCTTCCCCAGTCTGCCATCCGGGACCCGCCCCACCCGGCGAGGGGCCCGTTCCCGCACGGGAGTCCTACGCGTCCTCCGTGCGGCGCCCACGGTATCCCCGCAACCGCCACAGGGGTACGGCTCCGCGCCCGCGTGTCCTTCCGGACGGGTCGTCCGGGGCCCGCGAAGCGCTCCTCCCCGGCCATGCCCGCGCGACACGCGATCCGGCCTCGGGGAATAAGCCGATCCCCACATCTAGTGGTTGGATGGCTACGGCAGCCCACAAGTTGTGGTGACCCCGGTCGGAGACGGCTCGACGATCGCCTATGCTTAGGGCTGCTTCGCGAGGCCCATGGGGCTCGGCGAGGCTATCGAGTCTGCTGTGAGGAGGGTTGGAGATCATGCACTGCCCCTTCTGCAGGCACCCCGACAGCCGTGTGGTCGACAGTCGTACGACCGACGACGGCACGTCGATCCGCAGGCGCCGCCAGTGCCCCGACTGCTCCCGTCGTTTCACGACCGTGGAGACGTGCTCGCTCATGGTGGTGAAGCGGTCCGGGGTCACCGAGCCCTTCAGCCGTACCAAGGTCATCAACGGCGTGCGCAAGGCGTGCCAGGGCCGGCCTGTCACCGAGGACGCGCTCGCCCAGCTCGGCCAGCGCGTCGAGGAGGCGGTGCGGGCCACCGGCAGCGCCGAGCTGACCACCCACGACGTGGGCCTGGCCATACTCGGCCCGTTGCAGGAGCTCGACCTCGTCGCCTATCTGCGGTTCGCCTCGGTCTACCGGGCGTTCGACTCGCTGGAGGACTTCGAGGCCGCCATCGCGGAGCTGCGGCAGGCGATGCCCGGCACCACCGGGGACGCGGCGGACGGGACGGACAAGACGGGCGAACCGGCCGCGGGGAGCCAGGAAGACGAGCGCGGGACGGGCGGGACCTCCCAGGTCCCCCAGCCCGCGCAAGCCGCCGACTGACCGGCGCGCGGGAGACCGGGGGAGGGCCCGGACTCCGGCCGCGGGAAGCGGCGACCGAGGACCTGTCGCGGGTGGCAGCTGAGGGTGCCCGCGACACATGACAGAACACCGTGCCACGGGAACATCGGGGCACTTCAGGGCGTTTTGCCCGTATCAGGGAGGCGGCATGACAGAGACGGCGAGCGGTCCGGCACGAGGTTCCCGAGCCAAGGGCGGCAAGGCGGGCACCAAGGGACTGCACATCGAGCGCATCCACACCACCCCCGGCGTGCACCCGTACGACGAGGTCGAGTGGGTGAGCCGTGACGTCGTCATGACCAACTGGCGCGACGGCTCGGTCAACTTCGAGCAGCGTGGCGTCGAGTTCCCCGACTTCTGGTCGGTGAACGCGGTCAACATCGTCACCAGCAAGTACTTCCGCGGTGCCGTCGGCACCCCGCAGCGCGAGACCAGCCTCAAGCAGCTGATCGACCGCATCGTGAAGACGTACCGGAAGGCCGGTGAGGACCACAAGTACTTCGCCTCGCCCGCCGACGCGGAGATCTTCGAGCACGAGCTCGCCTACGCGCTCCTGCACCAGATCTTCAGCTTCAACAGCCCGGTCTGGTTCAACGTCGGCACCCCGCAGCCCCAGCAGGTCTCCGCCTGCTTCATCCTGTCCGTCGACGACTCCATGGAGTCGATCCTCGACTGGTACAAGGAAGAGGGCATGATCTTCAAGGGCGGCTCCGGCGCCGGCCTGAACCTCTCCCGCATCCGCTCCTCCAAGGAACTGCTCTCCTCCGGCGGCAACGCCTCGGGACCGGTCTCCTTCATGCGCGGCGCCGACGCCTCCGCCGGCACCATCAAGTCCGGTGGCGCCACCCGCCGCGCCGCCAAGATGGTCGTGCTCGACGTCGACCACCCCGACATCGAGGACTTCATCGAGACCAAGGTCAAGGAGGAGGAGAAGATCCGCGTCCTGCGCGACGCGGGCTTCGACATGGACCTGGGCGGCGACGACATCGCCTCCGTCCAGTACCAGAACGCCAACAACTCGGTCCGCGTGAACGACGAGTTCATGAAGGCCGTCGAGGCGGGCGGCGACTTCGGGCTGCGCGCCCGGATGACCGGCGAGGTCATCGAGGAGGTCGACGCCAAGTCGCTGTTCCGCAAGATCGCCGAGGCCGCGTGGGCCTGCGCCGATCCGGGCATCCAGTACGACGACACGATCAACAACTGGCACACCTGCCCCGAGTCCGGCCGGATCACCGCGTCGAACCCGTGCAGCGAGTACATGCACCTGGACAACACGTCCTGCAACCTCGCCTCGCTGAACCTGATGAAGTTCCTCAAGGACGACGGCCAGGGCCACCAGTCCTTCGAGACCGAGCGCTTCCAGAAGGTCGTCGAGCTGGTCATCACCGCGATGGACATCTCGATCTGCTTCGCGGACTTCCCGACCCAGAAGATCGGCGAGAACACCCGCGCCTTCCGCCAGCTCGGCATCGGCTACGCCAACCTCGGCGCCCTGCTGATGGCCACCGGCCACGCGTACGACTCCGAGGGCGGCCGCGCCCTGGCCGGCGCCATCACCTCCCTGATGACCGGCACCGCCTACCGCCGCTCCGCCGAACTGGCCGCGGTCGTCGGCCCGTACGACGGCTACGCCCGCAACGCCGACGCCCACCAGCGCGTCATGAAGCAGCACGCCGACGCCAACGGCAAGGCCGTCCGCATGGACGACCTGGACACCCCGGTGTGGGCCGCCGCCACGGAGGCCTGGCAGGACGTGGTCCGCCTCGGCGAGAAGAACGGCTTCCGCAACTCCCAGGCGTCCGTGCTCGCCCCGACCGGCACCATCGGTCTGGCGATGTCCTGCGACACCACCGGCGTCGAGCCCGACCTCGCGCTCGTGAAGTTCAAGAAGCTCGTCGGCGGCGGCTCGATGCAGATCGTCAACGGCACCGTGCCGCAGGCCCTGCGCCGCCTGGGCTACCAGGAGGAGCAGATCGAGGCGATCGTCGCCCACATCGCCGAGAACGGCAATGTGATCGACGCCCCCGGTCTCAAGCAGGAGCACTACGAGGTCTTCGACTGCGCCATGGGCGAGCGGGCCATCTCCCCGATGGGCCACGTCCGCATGATGGCCGCGATCCAGCCCTGGATCTCCGGCGCGATCTCCAAGACGGTCAACATGCCGGAGACGGCGACCGTCGAGGAGGTCGAGGAGATCTACTTCGAGGCCTGGAAGCTCGGCGTCAAGGCGCTCGCGATCTACCGGGACAACTGCAAGGTCGGCCAGCCGCTCTCCGCCAAGAAGAAGGAGGAGGAGAAGGCCGAGATCGCCGAGAAGGCCGAGGACACGATCCGTACCGCGGTCGAGAAGGTCGTCGAGTACCGCCCGGTCCGCAAGCGCCTCCCGAAGGGCCGTCCCGGCATCACCACGTCGTTCACCGTCGGCGGCGCCGAGGGCTACATGACCGCCAACTCCTACCCGGACGACGGTCTCGGCGAGGTCTTCCTGAAGATGTCCAAGCAGGGCTCGACCCTCGCGGGCATGATGGACGCCTTCTCCATCGCGGTCTCCGTCGGCCTCCAGTACGGCGTGCCGCTGGAGACGTACGTCTCGAAGTTCACCAACATGCGCTTCGAGCCGGCCGGTATGACGGACGACCCGGACGTGCGGATGGCGCAGTCCATCGTGGACTACATCTTCCGCCGCCTGGCGCTGGACTTCCTGCCCTTCGAGACCCGCTCCGCCCTCGGCATCCACTCCGCCGAGGAGCGCCAGCGGCACCTGGAGACCGGTTCCTACGAGCCGGCCGACGACGAGGTCGACGTCGAGGGCCTGGCCCAGTCGGCGCCCCGCGCCCAGGAGCCGAAGGCCGTCGCGGCCCCGAAGGCCGAGGCCGAGTCCGTGAAGGCCGCCCCGAAGCAGGCCCACACCAGCGCCGAGCTGGTGGAGATGCAGCTGGGCATCCAGGCCGACGCCCCGCTCTGCTTCTCCTGCGGCACCAAGATGCAGCGCGCCGGCTCCTGCTACATCTGTGAGGGCTGCGGCTCGACGAGCGGTTGCAGCTGACGCTTCGCGAGTGACCCGCTGAAGTGAGGGGCGCCGGCCAACTGGTCGGCGCCCCTTCGCCGTTGGGTGCCGGGCGCGGCGTACGCCAGCCGGGAACGGCAACGTCTCCTGCGGCTGCGGGTCTTCCCGGGGGAGTGGCCGTGCCGGCCTTCACGCCGCGGCCGAGGCCGGGCGTCCCGGTGGTCTCGATGCGCAGGGGTACCCCTCGCGGACCGCTACCGGGCAGACGCGGTGCACGCGGCCGGACGTCCGCTCCCCGCCGCTCGTACGCCGGACCCCGCGCCGTCGTCAGGCCTGCTGTGCCCGGCCCATCACCCGTGTGAAGTCCTCCGGGGCCTCGTGGAAGCCGTGGACGCCGGGGTGGAAGATCCATTCACCGGAGTCGTTGCGGACGAACTCGGCGACGGTGGCGGCGGTGGCGTCGTGCACCGAGGTGAAGTCGTCCTCGGACAGCACGGTGTATCCCTCGCGGACGCGCATCGCGGGGTTGAGGACCCCGGAGAACGTACGGCGCGCGGGCTGCTGCTGGATGACGACGCCCACCACCACCCGGCCGTAGCGCTCGCTGAGCCGGTCGACCTCCAGGGTCATCACCTCGTCCCAGCCGAAGCCCCGCCCGTCGGTGCTGTCACGGTTGAGGAAGATGGTGCCGTCGGGCGAGCGGCTGTCGAAGTGCACCAGGTACGCCGGGGCACCGTAGGGATCCCGCGCGTCGAAGGTCGCGGCGATGATGTCGAGATCGGTGGGCGGCGTACCCGCGGGACTGGGGTCCCACTTGAGCGCGACCTCGACCTTGCGCATCCCCTTGCTGAAACCGGTCACCGGGCCTCCCCTTCCCTGTGCGCACCTCGTCCCCAACTCCCATGCGGCCGAGGAACCTTGCCCATCGTGCCACGTACCCGCCTCCCCGCGCGCGGACGAAGTCCCCCGGAGTGTGACCGGCGCCATGTCCGCTGGCCTTACGATGGCGCGGTGCTGGTCAAGTGGATTCGCTGCACCGTGGTGGACCGCCGGGGGTTCGAGCGGGGGCAGCGGAAATGGGCGGGGCTTCCCGGAGAGCCGGGTTTCCGGGGACAGGGCGGGGGCTGGAGCCGGCGGCGGCCCGACGTGGCGCACATCGTCGCCTTCTGGGAGAGCCGCGCCTTCTACGACTCCTTCATGGCCCGCTCCCACGACCGCCTCGCCGCCGCCCAGGTGGGCACCTTCAAGGACGCCCAGGTCAGACTGTTCGAGTACCGCTTCGATGTGAAGACCGGCTTCGAACCCCGCTTCACCGACTCCGACCTGCTCAGACTCGCCCTGTGCCGGGTCCGTGAGGAGCGGGTGGAGCACTTCACCCTCATGCAGGAGAAGGTCTGGAACCCGGCCATGGCGGGCTCGCCCGGCATGATCCGCGGGATGTTCGGCGAGGCCCCCGAGCAGGAGTTCCTGATCCTCTCCATGTGGCGGGCCGCCGCCGAACACGGCAAGTACCGCACCGAACGGATCGAGCGCCTCGCCCTGCGCGCCCAGACCGAGGCGGACATCGCGGCCCTCTCCGGGGACATCGTCGACCTGGAGCCGTCCTGGATCGTCTAGCACCGGCCTTCCCGGATCGTCCGACACCGGGATACCGGCCGGTCGGTCCTCCGGTCGGTCCGGAAGTCGGGGGTGTGACGTGCGCTGTATGGGCCCCGTTCGATTCCCCGGTTCGCCGCCCCCCGATCTAGGGTTTCGGCATGGCACGACCACGGCGCATCGTCCTCGTCCGGCACGGCGAGTCCACCGGCAACACCGACGACTCCGTGTACGAGCGCGAGCCGGACCACGCCCTGGCACTGACCGACCTCGGCCGGCGGCAGGCCGAGGAGACCGGCGTAAGGCTCCGGGAGCTGTTCGGCTCCGAACGGGTGAGCGTGTACGTCTCGCCGTACCGCCGTACCCACGAGACCCTGCGCGCCTTCGCCCTCGACCCCGACCTCATACGCGTGCGCGAGGAGCCCCGGCTGCGCGAGCAGGACTGGGGCAACTGGCAGGACCGCGACGACGTACGCCTCCAGAAGGCCTACCGCGACGCCTACGGCCACTTCTTCTTCCGCTTCCCGCAGGGCGAGTCCGGCGCCGACGTCTACGACCGGGTCGGCGGCTTCCTGGAGAGCCTGTTCCGCAGCTTCGAGGCCCCCGACCATCCGCCCAACGTGCTCCTGGTGACCCACGGCCTCGCGATGCGGCTGTTCTGCATGCGCTGGTTCCACTGGACGGTCGCCGAATTCGAATCCCTGTCCAATCCGGACAACGCCGAGATGCGGATGCTCGTCCTCGGCGAGGACGGCCGCTACACCCTCGACCGGCCCTTCGAACGCTGGCGTGAACCGGTGCCGGACTGGGCCACCGGATAGAGTGGGGGAGCGATGACCGCACATTTCTCCCCCCGTGGACGCCTAGAGCGCGCCCTGGCGAGCCTGCGCGGACTGGCCGTCGGCGACGCCCTGGGCGCCCAGTTCTTCGTCCCGGCCCGGCACCCCCTGCTCAAGCGCCGCGAACTGCCGCCCGGCCCCTGGCCGTGGACGGACGACACCGAGATGGCCTGCTCCGTCCTCGCCGTGCTCGCCGCCCACCAGCGCATCGACCAGGACGCCCTCGCCCACTCCTTCGCCGAGCACCACGACCCGGACCGGGGCTACGGCCCCACCGCGAGCCGGCTGCTGAACCTCGTCCGCCAGGGCGAGGACTGGCGCGGGCCCGCCGCCGCCCTCTTCCACGGGCGCGGCTCCTGGGGCAGCGGCGCGGCCATGCGTACCGCGCCCCTGGGCGCCTGGTACGCCGACGACCCGGAGCAGGCCACCCACCAGGCCGAGATCTCCGCCTACCCCACGCACCAGCACCGGGAGGCGGTGGTCGGCGCCATGGCGGTGGCGGCGGCCGCGGCCCTGGCCGGCTCCCCGGACGGCCCGCCCGCCCCCGAGGCGCTCCTCGACGGCGTGATCGCGCTCGTCCCCAAGAGCGCGGTCGGCCAGGGCCTGCGCCGCGCCCGCGACATGCTCGACTACGGCGACGCCGCCACCGTCGCCGCCGTGCTGGGCTGCGGACGCCGCAGGACCGCCCATGACACCGTGCCCTTCGCCCTGTGGTCCGCCGCGCGCGGCCTCGGCGACTTCGAGACGGCGTTCTGGACGACGGCACGGGTGGGCGGCGACGTGGACACCACCTGCGCGATCGTGGGCGGCGTCCTCGCCGCGGGCAAGGCGGGGGCACCGCCCGCCGAGTGGACACAGCGGACCGAGGCACTGCCCGACTGGGTGCCGGGAGCGGCCTGACCGGCGGAAGTCCGCTCGCGGTGCTGGTCGTTGGCGTAGCGGGTCGTCCGTGGGCGTGCGGCGGGGTTCGGCAGCGCGACAAGTGCCGGGGCCGTCACGCCGGTTCGGCGTGACGGCCCCTGAACCGCTGCCCTGCCGCCGGGAGTCGGCAGGCCGAACCGGATCACACGGCCGCGGTTCCCACCGTCAGGTCCCGGACGATCCGCTCCAGGCTCTCCCCGCCCAGCAGCCGTCCCGCGGTGA
This sequence comes from Streptomyces sp. NPDC043952, assembly GCF_056435325.1. NCBI lineage: Bacteria > Bacillati > Actinomycetota > Actinomycetes > Kitasatosporales > Streptomycetaceae > Streptomyces > Streptomyces sp. NPDC043952. Next base: position 127,445 of record NZ_JBWKES010000012.1, on the reverse strand, counting down.
TGTCTACCCCGCACCCGGTCTTCAGCCGGTTGCGCAGCTGGACGGCCATGAGCGAGTCCAGCCCCAGATCGCGCAGCGACCGGCGCGCGTCGAGATCGGCCCTGGCGACGCCGAGCACCTCGCAGGCGGCGGCGATCAGCATGCCGGCGGGGTCCGTGGGCGAGGGGTGCGGGTACGGGGGCTCCGCGTGCGGGAGCTGCGGGTGTGGGGGCTGCGGGTGCGGGGCGGTCGCCCGAACCTTGCCGGTGTGCGCCGGGAATACGGCGCGGTGCTCCACCGGGCGCGGCGCGGACCGTTGCGCCGGGTGCTCGTCGAGCCGTGGCCACCGCCCGGCCGCCGGTGGCCGGATCATGGTGGCGAACCGGGACAGCAGCGGCCGCGCGGGGCCCAGGAGAGGGGCGTCCAGCAGCGACACCCCGAGCAGGGGCAGCCGCACCGGCAGCGCGCCGGCCAGCGAGGACGCCACCGGACGGCCTTGGCGTTCCGGACGCCGCGGGTGCCCCGGACGCCGCGGGTGTCCCGGACGGCGCAGGGAGATCCCGCGGAACTCCGCCAGCACCCGCCCCTCTCCGTCGAGCACCAGCACCTCACCGCGCGCCTCGTCCGGGCCGGGCCCCGCGGTGACGGCGGCCAGGCTCCAGAAGTCGTCCGGCAGCTCGCCGTAGAGCTGGGCGCTCTCGAAGCCGGTGGGCAGGAAACCGCGGTCCGCCTCGCCGGTCCGGCGCGCCTCGGGCCAGGCCGCGAGCAGCGGGAGCAGTGCCGTCTCCCACAGCCCCGGCGCCGGTTTGGCCGGCCGGATCCGCGCCACCGCCTCGCCGCGCCGCCGCCACAGCTGCTCCACCGCGCCGGACGTGTCGGCGAGTTCCAGGCCGTAGCCGAGGGCGAGCCGACGGAATCCGGCGGCGGACAGGTACTGCCGGCAGCGGGCCAGGGCACGGTCCAGTTCGCCCGGCGCCCGGCGGCCGTCGCTGTCGTCCACCGGGCACAGCCGCGCCGAGGAGCAGAAGATCCCCGCGGCGCCGTCCGGCTGCTCCAGTTCCACGACCGCCCGCCAGGCGTCACCGGACCGCTCCAGCGCGATGGCGAGCACGGCCGCCTCGGGGTCGGGGAGCAGGACCGGGGCGGGGGCGAGCCGTACGTCCCGTACCGCGAACATCGCCTCGGGAAGGTACCGCGCGGCCGCGTCGAGTACGGCGGCGATCTGCACGGCGGGCGGCAGCACCGTCGCCCCGGCCACGCCCAACTGCTCCGCCCAGGCGGCGATGCCCCATCGGCCAAGCTCCACCCGGCCGACGAGGGGCTCCGGTGCCGGGCGTGGGGCGGCCGGTGCCTGCCGGAACTCGGTGCGCTCCCACGGGTAATGGGGGAGCGGCACCGGCCGTACCGGAGCGCCGTACCACCGCGACCAGTCCACCGGGCCGCCCGCCGCGAAGAACTTGCCCGCCGCACGCAGGAGTTCGGCCACCTCGTCGGTGTCGCGCCGCAGCGAGGGTACGGCGGTGCCGGGCGCCCCGTCGGCCGTGAGCGTGTCGGTGACCGAGGCGGTGAGCACCGGGTGGGGGCTGATCTCCAGGAAGACGTTCTCCAACCCGTCGCTTCGGTCGGCGAGTTGTCGTACGGCCGCGTGGAACCGCACCGGTTCGCAGAGGTTGTCCGCCCAGTAGCCGGCGTCCAGCTCGGGACCGGTAATGGAGGAGCAGCGGACGGTGGAGAACAGGGCGGCGTCGGCGGTCCGGGGCGACAACTCCGCCAGGTCGGCTGCGAGTTCGCCGTGCAATGGGCGCATCTGCGGGGAATGCGAGGCCACGTCCACGTCCACCGGGCGGCACAGGACCCCGTTCGCCTCCAGCCGGGCCGAGAGGTCCGCGAGGGCGTCCGGGTCGCCCGCGAGCACGGTGCAGGTGGGGGAGTTCTCGGCGGCCACGCACACCGACGGGGTGCGGGCGACGGCCTCGCGGGCCCGGTCGGCGGACAACTCCACGACGAGCATGGCGCCTTCGCCCGCCATCCGCCGCATCAGCCGGCTGCGGCGGCAGATCACCGCCGCCGCGTCCCGCAGCGACAGCGCGCCGCTGACGCAGGCCGCCGCCACCTCGCCCATGCTGTGCCCGACGCACACCTCCGGCTCCACGCCGAGATTCCGCCAGGCCGCCGCCAGCGCCACCTGCACTGCCCACAGCGTGGGCTGGACGAACTCCACCCCGCCGGGGAACCGGTCGGCCTCCCGCGTCAGCAACTCCTCGACGGACCAGCCCAGTTCCTCGCGCACCGCCCGGTCGCAGGCGCGCAGCGTGGTCCGAAACGCCTCGTTCGCGGCGAGCAGGCCGCGGCCCATGCCGAGCCACTGCGAACCCTGCCCGGAGAAGACGAAGACGCGGCGCCGCGGCCCGGTGAACCCCGCCTCGCCGAATCCGCCGTCCGGCGTGCGCTCACCGGCCGCCAACGCCCGCAGCACTGCCGCAAGTTGGTCGTGTGAGGCACCGACGGCCCACAGCCGGTGCGGGCCCGCGTCGCGGCGCGTCGCCGCGGTCGCGCAGATGTCGCCGAGCGCCTGTCCGCGGCCCGCGCCGCCCGGTCCGAGGTGGTCCGCGTACGACGCCGCCAGGCGCCGCAGCGCCGCGGCCGAACGGGCGGAGAGGACCAGGAGACGGGCGCCCCCGGACACCGGCGCGGCTTGTGCGGCCGGTGGCCGCTCGTCGGTGAACTCGCCAACGATCACATGGGCGTTGGTGCCGGACAGGCCGAAGGAGCTGACGCCCAGCAGCCCCCGCGGACCGGCCTTGGCGAGCGGCGTGTTCTCGGTGACGACGCGGACGGCCGGCCGCTCGCCGGTGAGCAGCGGGTGCGGGTCGGACAGGTGCAGGGAGGCGGGGATGACGCCGTGGCGGGCGATCAGCACCGTCTTGATCAGCCCGGCGATGCCGGCGGCGGCCTCCGCGTGCCCGATGTTGGTCTTCACGGAGCCGCAGCGCACCGGCCGTTCACCGCCCGCCGCCTCGGCCAGCGCCCGCAGTTCCACGGTGTCGCCGGTCGGCGTGCCGGTGCCGTGCGCCTCGACGTAGTCCAGCTGGGCCGGTTCGATCCCCGCGCTGCGGCACGCCTCACGCAGCATCTGCACCTGGCCGGAGACCGCGGGCTTCAGCAACAGCCCGCTGCCCTGGCCGTCGTTGGTGACCGCGCTGCCGAGCAGCAGGGCGAGCACCGGGTCGCCATCGCGCAGCGCGTCCGGCAGCGGCTTGAGCACGACCGCGCCGACGCCCTCGCTGCGTACGAACCCGTCGGCCGACGCGTCGCCGAACCGGCACCGGCCGTCCGGCGAGAGCATGCCGCCCTGCGAGTACGCGATGGAGTCCTGCGGGGACACGATGATGTTGACGCCCGCCGCGATCGCCAGGTCGCTCTCCCCGGTCAGCAGGCTCTGCCGGGCGGCGTGCACCGCCACCAGCGAGGAGGAGCACGCCGTGTCCAGCACCAGGCTCGGTCCGCGCAGGTCGAGCGCGTAGGAGACACGGCCCGCGGTGACCGCCCGCAGGCGCCCGCCCACGGTGTCCCGGACGCCGGGGCCCTCGGCGGGGCGGCCGGATTCGCCGTACTCGGCGGTCGCCTGGCCGACGAACACACCGGTGCGGGAACCGGCCAGGCCGGCCGGCGCGATCCCCGCCGACTCCAGCGCCTCCCATACGACGTGCAGCAGGATCCGCTGCTGCGGGTCCATGCTCCTGGCCTCGACCGGCGAGATCCCGAAGAACGCCGCGTCGAAGGAGAAGGCGTCATCGAGGAAACCGCCGTCGCGGGAGACGGTCTTGCCGGGCGCGGGAGTGCGGCCGGCGTAGTGGTCGTCGATGTCGAACCGGTCCTCGGGGATCCGCGTCACGGCCTCGGAGTTGGCCATCAGGAGATCCCAGAATTCCGCGATGCTGTTGGCGCGCGGAAAGCGGCACCCCATGCCGACGACGGCTATGGGGACGCCACCTGCGCACGGGAAGCGCTCCACGTACGTTCACCTTCGATCAGGGCCGATGAGAACAAACACGACCGCCGCGCCGAGGGAGGGCGGGGCGGGTTGAGGTGCGCGGTGCAAGTGCGATGCAAAGTTACACCGGCGACCAAGTTTGACCCCGAGGCTTATATCGGTGTCTCAGGGATCGTCTCGGTATGCGGGACCGCGTTGTGTTCTCTGGCCTGTTACCTGCGGTGACGGTCCGGGATGAATACACGGCCTTGCCTTCTGTACCTACTAGTATGTACGATCGTGGTATGAAGCCGACAGCCGCCGGCATGAAGCCGACGAAGGACCTCCTTGTCGAGGCCGCCGCCGAACTGCTGTGGGAACGCGGCTACGCGGCCACCAGCCCGGCGATGATCCAGAAACGCTCCCGCGCCGGACAGGGGAGCATGTACCACCACTTCTCCGGCAAGGCCGGCCTGGCCGCCGCCGCCATCCGGCACTCCGCGGAGCAACTGCGCCGCGCCACTCAGGCGGCGCTCGGCAGCGGTACGACGGCGTTGGAGCGCCTCGGTGCCTTCCTCGACATGGAACGCGCCCCGCTCGCCGGCTGCCGCGTCGGCCGGCTCGTCCAGGACCCCGATGTCGTCGCCGACGACCAACTCCGGGCTCCCGTGGCCGAGTTCTTCGCATGGCTGCACCAGCGCATCGCCGATGTGCTCACCGAGGGTGTACGGGACGGCGAACTGCGCGCGGACACCGATGCCGGGGCCATGGCCTCGCTCGTCATCGCCACGGTCGAGGGCGGCTACGTGCTCGCCCGCGCTCAGCAGGACCCGTCGGCGTTCCGCCGGGCCACCGAGGCCGCGAAGAGTGCCCTGGCGCGGCTGGCGGCCCACCCCGGACCCCGCTCGCCATCGCACGTCACCGCACCGCACCGCACCCCGACCGAAAGGGGGCTCCCGTCATGACCGCCGTCCCCGACGCACCGACGAACGCGACGCGGCAGCCGACAGCCCCGCCCGCACCTCCGGCCGTAACCCCACCCACACCCACGCCCGCACCTCCGGCCGCACCCCCGTCCTTAGCGTCGGCCGACCCGGCGCCCGCCGCGCGTCACACCGCGCTCGCCCTTGCCGCCGTCTGCCTGGGTTTCTTCATGATCCTGCTGGACGGCAGCGCCCTGAACATCGCCCTGCCCGCCATCGAACGCGACGTCCACGGCTCGATGGCGGCCCTCCAGTGGGTCGTCACCAGCTACACCATCCCGCTGGCCGCCCTCCTGCTCACGGCGGGCAGCATCAGTGACCGCTGGGGGGCGCGCCGGCTGTTCGTCTCCTCGCTCGCCGCGTTCACCGCCGCCTCCCTGCTGTGCGCGCTCAGCCCGAACCTGACCGTCCTGGTCGCGGCCCGCTTCCTCCAGGGCATCGCGGCCGGCGGTCTGCTGCCCACCACCCTGGCCATCATCGCCCGCACCTACCCCGACCCGCTGGAGCGCGCCAAGGCCATCACGGTCTGGGGTGCCACCGGCGGCCTCGCCCTCGTCGCCGGCCCGCTCGGCGGCGGCGCCCTGACCGAACTGTTCGGCTGGCGCTCGATCTTCGTCATCAACGTGCCCGTCGGCCTGGTCACCCTCCACCTCGCCCGGCGCCACGCCCGTGAGACCCCCCGCCGCGCGTCCCGCGCCGACCTGCCCGGCCAGCTGACCGGCATCACCGCCCTCTCCGCGAGCGTCGCCTACCTCATCGAGGGCGGCTCGCTGGGCTGGGCCGCCCCCGTCCCGCTCCTGCTGCTGGCCGTCTCGGTGCTGACCGCCGTCGCGTTCGTCGCCGTCGAGGCCCGCTCCCCGCACCCGATGCTTCCGCCGGCCGTCTTCCGCCGCTCCGCCTTCTCCGCCTCCGTCACCAACGGCTTCGCCTTCCAGTTCGGCGGCTACGGGCTCCAGTTCATGCTCGCCATCTACCTCCAGCAGCGGTGGGGCCTGAGCGCCGAGCGGACCGGCGTGTACTTCCTGCCCTTCTCCGTCGCCTGGGTCTTCGGCACTATCGTCCTCAACCGCCGCCTCGTGCACCGCGGCCCGCGGTTCCTGCTGTGGACCGGCGCCCTGTCCTCCCTGGTCGGCAGCACCCTGCTCCTGGGCGTCACCGATCAGGGCAGCTGGCCGCTGTTCGCGGTCGGCACCGGTCTGACCGGCCTCGGCTGCGGCGTGTTCTCCCCGAGCCTGAACGCCGCCGCGCTGCTGGCCATCGACCCGGCCTACGCCGGCCTCGGCTCCGGTGTCCTCAACACCGCCCGCCAGGTGGGCATGGCGGTGGGCGTGGCGCTGCTCGGCTCCCTGATCGGCATGCCCGACACCCTGCTCGGCCTGCGTCTGAGCGTCGTCCTGGTGGCGCTCTGCTTCCTCGCCGTCATCGTCCTCAGCATCCGGTACGTCCCGCGCAAGGAGACCGCCTGACCTGCCCGGCCCCAGGGTCTAGGTGTGATTCGCGGACGCGATCGGGCTCGGGAGGGTCCGCTTGTGGGACGGGCGAGGCCGGGGCGACCGACGAGTGCGTACCTTCGGGGTAACGCCGGTGGGAGGAAGGTCGATCCGGGCATCCGGGAACGGCCGGTACTCCTCCCCTTCCGCCCTCCCGCGGCCACCATGACGACGGCCCCACTCGATATGCTGTCGCAAATCCGGTGATCCGGATTCCGCTACGGCACCCCGCCGGCCGGTGCTTCCGCCGTCCCCTGTGAGGCCGGGGTGTCGGCGGGCGCACTTGGCGGCGTAATCTAAGGGCGCCATGCCGTACGAACCTCCCACTCACACCGTCGAGCGCTCCCTGCGTGCCACGACCGGAGCGAAGGTCATCGCCGGTGTCGACGAGGTGGGGCGCGGCGCCTGGGCCGGGCCCGTCACCGTCTGCGCGGCGATCACCGGACTGCGCCGACCGCCCGCGGGCCTGACCGACTCCAAGCTGCTGACCGTCAAGCGGCGCACCGCCCTGGACGAGATCCTGCGGTCGTGGGTGACGGCCTACGCGCTGGGGCATGCTTCCCCCGAGGAGATCGACGGCATGGGGATGACGGCCGCACTGCGGCTCGCCGCGGTCCGCGCCCTGGACGCCCTGCCGGTCCGCCCCGACGCCGTGATCCTCGACGGAAAGCACGACTATCTCGGTGCCCCGTGGCAGGTGCGCACGGTGATCAAGGGCGATCGCTCGTGCGTCGCCGTCGCGGCGGCCTCGGTGATCGCCAAGGTTCAGCGCGACAAAATGATGGCCGAACTGGCTGTCGACCATGCAGACTTCGGGTTTGCGGACAACGCCGGGTACCCGTCGCCCGTGCACAAGGCCGCACTGGAGGAGCGGGGCCCCACCCCGCACCACCGTTTGTCGTGGGCGTATCTTGATGCGCTGCCCCAGTGGCGGCACCTCAAGAAGGCCCGCAACTGGGCGGACGGAAGCGTTCCGGAAATCGAGGGCCAGCTCGGCTTCGACTTCTGACGGTTCCGATCGCACTGATGTGCCACCCCGTTCATCAGCGCCACCTCAACGTTTGATAAAAATCAGCTCATGCCTCTCATTCCCGAGGAGCCTCAGATTCACGAGAGTGCCCAGGGTCCCCGCGTCACGCCGGCCAGCGGCCGCACCGCCCCGACCCCTCGCCCCGTACCCGGCCCCCGTCCCGCGGCGCCGTCCCGCCCCGGTCGTCCCGGCCCTCAGCGGCCTACGCCGCCGGTGCAGCGCACGCCGCGTGACGTGGCTCCGGCCAAGCCCGGTCCCTCCGGTCCGGCTGCCCCCACCGCGGTCGCGGGTCCGCAGATCCAGCTGATCCCGGCCTCGGCCGAGGGTGCGATCGACGCCGCCGAGGAGGCCGTCGACCTGCTGCTGGACTCGGGCCGCGCCCCCGGCGACGTGCTGGTGATCACCACGGGTGCCCAGCACCCGTGGGCCGAGCACGAGCTGTCCTTCGGCGAAGCCGCCTACTGGGCGCAGCACGACGCGGGTGACGACGTCTTCTACACGGACGCCGCCATCGCCTCCCGCGCCGCCTCGCGCCCGGTGGTCGTCGTGGCCGTCAACGGGGGCGCCCCCTCCGCCGACGTCCTCTCGCTGGCCCACGCCCGCGCCAAGGCCCTGCTGATCGTCTGCGGCGACCCGCAGCAGATCAACGCGGCCCTCGGCACCGGCGCCTGAACCACGCGCCGGGCTCCGGGAGCCGGCAGCCGCCCGAGGGGGCACCGCACGGTGCGCCCTTCGGCATGCCGTGCGCGCGCCTCGGCGCCGGCCGTGGGGCGGTTGCCGCCTTCCCCGGTGCCGTGATCGCCTGGGGTTTCCCGGTGGGGAAGGCGCGTCGGGCTGCCGGACCCGCGCCGTCCCTCAGCGGGCCGCCGCTCGGCGCAGGACCTCGGAGACCGGTCCGCCGGTGCGCGGTACGGGCGGCGGCGCATCCGCCGTGGCGAACGGCTCCGGCGCCGAGTGCGCATGCGGACGGCGGCCACCGCGCCCCTCGCCCAGCACCTGCCAGCCGTCGTGGGTCAGCGTGATGTACGCACCGCACCGCAGCCCGTGCAGCGTGCAGGCGTCGCGCAGCCCCCACATCCAGGCGCCGTCCTCCTCGGTCCAACGCGCGTCGCCCTCACGGCAGTAGAGCAGCACGGCGGTGCGCACCGGGGTACGGCGGCGCAGGTCGTGCGGTATGACCCGGCGCAGCTGGGACAGCAGGGCGTTGCGGAACATCCAGCCGTCCGCGGGAGCGGCCCGGCGGGTGAACGACGCGCTGGCGCACAGCCGCTCCTCCGGGTCGAGGACGGCCACGACCGCGGTGGACGGCCGCGGCTGATGCCGGGCGTGCAGTCCGCTGACGACCTCACGCGGGTTGCGCAGCAGCGGGATTCCCGCGGCGGCCCACTCCGCCGGCTCCAGCACACGGCTGGCGGAAGCGGTGGACGTCGTCAACGAGGCCGCCGGGGACGAGGCGAATCCGAAGGTCACGTTCCTCCCTTCGGCTACGCGCCCACACAACGGGCGAGGTCGGATTCGGGGACCGCGCACCGCAGCGAAGCCCGACCGGATCACGGACGGGCCGTGCGGGGAGCGGATCTCAATTCTTCCTGTCGAACTGGAATGCGGCAACGAGCAATTGGGGCTGCCGCCGGGTATCGGGTGGTGCGTGGCTTATATCCCTACCCAAGGCTCGGACGGCTGACGCATGGGGCGCTCGCGCGTCTCCAGGACGGGTAACCCGGACACCGCGCGACCCTCGGGCCGTTCGCCGTCTGGCCCTCGGGCCGTTCGCCGTCTGATCTTCGGGGACGCACGCCATCCCCCCCCCTTGCGACCGAACACCGCCCGACCTGACGGCCGTTCACCGGTCCGGCCTGACGGCCGACACCGCCCGACCTGGCGGCCGTTCACCAGTCTGGCCTTTGGGTCGATCGCCACCCCGCCTTCGGGTCGGTCGCCGTCTGACCCTGGGGTCGAGTGCCGCTTGACCGCCGGGTCGGTCGCGGTCTGGCCGGGGGTCGAGTGCTGCTTGACGGGCGGGCGGTCGCCGTCTGGCCCTGGAGTCGAACGCCGCTTGACCGTCGGGTCGGTCGCGGTCTGGCCGGGGGTCGAGTGCCGTTTGACGGGCGGGTCGGTCGCGGTCTGGCCGGGGGGTCGAGTGCCGCTTGACCGTCGGGTCGATCATCGCCTGGCCCTCGGGTCTGTCATCGCCTGGCCCTCGGGTCGAACCTCGCCTGACCGTCGGGTCGGTCGCCAGCCCACCTTCAGGGCGTTCGTACGATCGCCCCCTGCTTTCGGTGGCCCGATCGCCGCCCGGCCCTCGGGTCGCACAACCCCGGCTCTGGGACCGTGCGCCCCTCACCCGGCTCAGCCCTGAATCGCGAGCACGAGCGGCAACACCCCCTTCGCACCGGCCCGGCGCAGCAGACGCGCCGCGACCGCGAGGGTCCAGCCGGTCTCCGTGAAGTCGTCGACCAGCAGCACCGGACCGTCCGCCCCGGCCAGCGCCGCCGCGAGGGCGGGCGGTACCACCAGCGTGCCGTCGAGCGCCTTGAGCCGCTGCGCGCTGTTGCTGCGCGACATCCGGGGCGCGTCCTCGTCGTACGCCAGGGACCCCAGCAGCGGCAGCCGCCCGGTCTCCGCGATCCGCGTGCCCAGCGAGTGGACGAGCCGGGGCCGGCTGCGCGAGGCGACGGTGACCACCCCCACCGGTCTCGGCTGGGCACCCGCGGCACCGGGCGCCCAGCCGCCGGGCCCCTTGGCCCAGTCGGCCAGCACCTCGATCACGGCGCGGGCCACGTCGTCCGGCACGGGCCCGTCCGGCGTCCGCGGCGCGAGCAGCGGGCGGAGCCGGTTGCCCCAGCCGATGTCCGAGAGCCGTCCCAGCGCCCGCCCCGGCGCCGCCTGCTCACCGGCCGGGATACGCCCTTTGAGGCCGATCCCGATGGCGCCCAGCCCCGTCGGCCACATCCGCCGGGGCTCCACTTCCACCCCCGCGCGCCCCAGATCGCTGCGCGCCGCGTCCAGCGCCGCCGAGGAGGCGTCGGCCGTGAAGCGCGGCCCCGCGCAGTTGTCGCAGCGCCCGCACGGCTTGGCCCCCTCGTCGTCCAGCTGCCGTTGCAGGAACTCCATCCGGCACTCGGTGGTGCTCGCGTACGCCCGCATCGCCTGCTGCTCGGCCGCCCGCTGCCGCGCCACCCACGCGTACCGCTCGGCGTCGTACGACCACGGCTGCCCGGTCGCGAGCCAGCCGCCCTTGACCCGGCGCACCGCCCCGTCCACGTCGAGGACCTTGAGCATGGTCTCCAGCCGGGAGCGGCGCAGCTCGACCAGGGGCTCCAGCGCGGGCAGCGACAGCGGTCCGTCCGCGTGCGCGAGGACGTCCAGGGTGCGCCGCACCAGGTCCTCGGAGGGGAAGGCGAGCGAGGCGAAGTACTCCCAGATCGCCTCGTCCTCCCGGCCCGGCAGCAGCAGCACCTCCGCGTGCTCGACCCCGCGGCCGGCCCGGCCCACCTGCTGGTAGTAGGCGATGGGGGAGGCTGGCGAGCCGAGATGGACCACGAAACCGAGGTCGGGCTTGTCGAAACCCATGCCGAGCGCGGAGGTGGCGACCAGCGCCTTGACCCGGTTGGCGAGCAGGTCCTCCTCCGCCTGCTGCCGGTCCGCGTTCTCCGTCCTGCCCGTGTACGAGGCGACGGTGTGGCCCCGCTGCCGCAGGAACGCGGTGACCTCCTCGGCGGCGGCGACGGTGAGGGTGTAGACGATCCCGGAGCCCGGCAGGTCGTCGAGGTGATCGGCGAGCCAGGCCATCCGGTGCGCCGCGTCCGGCAGCCGCAGCACCCCCAGGCTCAGGCTCTCCCGGTCCAGCGGGCCGCGCAGCACCAGCGCGTCGGAGTTGCCGCCGGTGCCCAGCTGCTCGGCGACATCGGCGGTCACCCGCGCGTTGGCCGTCGCCGTCGTGGCCAGCACGGGGACGCCGGGCGGGAGGTCGGCCAGCATGGTGCGCAGCCGCCGGTAGTCGGGGCGGAAGTCATGGCCCCAGTCGGAGATGCAGTGCGCCTCGTCCACGACCAGCAGCCCGGTCGCCGCGGACAGCTTGGGCAGGACCTGATCGCGGAAGTCGGGGTTGTTGAGCCGCTCGGGCGAGACCAGCAGGACGTCGACCTCCCCGGCGGCGATCGCGGCCTGCACGTCCTCCCACTCCTCGGTGTTCGAGGAGTTGATGGTCCGGGCGTGGATGCCGGCGCGGGCCGCCGCCTCCACCTGGTTGCGCATGAGCGCGAGCAGCGGCGAGACGATCACCGTCGGCCCGCTGCCGCGGGCCCGCAGCAGCGAGGTCGCCACGAAGTACACCGCGGACTTGCCCCATCCCGTGCGCTGCACGACCAGCGCCCGGCACCGCTCGGCGACCAGCGCCTCGATCGCCCGCCACTGGTCCTCGCGCAGCCGGGCGGCGCCCGTGGCGTCCCCGACGAGCCGGACGAGGACGGCATCCGCCCGTGCCCGGAGATCCGCGTTGCTCGTGTGCTCGTGCTCCATGCGTTCCATACAACAGGACGGGACCGACGAACGGGCGGGCCGGCGGCGGATCTGTGGACAACCCTCGACGCCTTGTCGTGTCCCTGATTCGACTTATCCACAGGCCCGAGCGGGATCGGCGGATCCGCGAGATCGTCGGCGCATGACGAATCACAGCGACACCACCGCGCAGATCACCCTGCGCTCCGCGGCCGAACTGGCCGACGCCCTCCCCTATCTGCTGGGCTACCGGCCGGAGGACAGCATGGTCCTGGTCGCCCTGCACGACAGCGGAGGCAAGGGCAGGTTCGGCGGCCGGGCCCGGCTCGGCATCCCCGCGCACGAGGAGGACTGGGAAGAGGCCGCGCGGCAGCTGGCCAGGGGCCTGGTGACCGGCAGCGAGCGCCGGGGCGCCAAACCCGAACAGATGGTGGCCTACGTCTGCCAGGAACCCGCGCCAGGAGAGCGCGGCCGGGACGTCAAACGCCGGCTCGCCCGCCTCGTCCAGCTGCTGCGCGTCCAGTGCGGCGACCTCGACGTGCCGGTCATCGAGGCACTGTGCGTCTCCGACGGCCGCTACTGGTCGTACTGCTGCCCCGTCGAGGACTGCTGTCCCGAGGACGGTACGCCGATGGGGCTGCCCGGCACCTCCGTGCTCGCCGCCGCGGCCACCTACGCCGGCCTCCAAGTCCGGGGAACCCTCAAGGAGTTGCGCGCCCGCCTGCAACCCTGGGAGGCAGCCGCGGCGCGGGAGCAGGAGGCCGCCCTCGAAGCGGCCGGGGTGGCGCTGGTGCCCCGCATCCTCGACGAGGCGGGCCGCGCGGAGGTGTCCGAGGAGACCATCGTCCTGGCCGAGCGCGCCCTCCAGCGCCTCGCCGCGGCGACCCCGGTGGCGGGCACCCTCCCGGCCGACCTGCGCGACGACGGCCTGATCGGACACGACGAGGCGGCACGGCTGATCCTGGGCCTCCAGGACCGCAACACCCGCGACCGCGCCGCCGCGTGGATGGAGGGCGACGAGGCGGCCCCGGCGCTCCGGCTCTGGCGCACCCTCGCCCGCCGCTGCGTCGGACCGTACGCCGAGCACGCCGCCGCTCCGCTGACCCTGGCAGGCTGGGTCGCCTGGTCCACCGGCGACGAACTGGAGGCCCGCGAGGCCCTGGCCATGGCGATGGCGGCCGACCCGGACTACCTCTTCGCCCGCCTTCTGCACCAGGCGTGCAATGACGGACTGGACGTGGAGTCGGTCCGCCGCTGCCTGCGACCGGGCCGGACCGGGGGAGCGCCGGGCACGGAACCCGCGGAGGAAGGCGCGCCGTCCGCGAAGCCCCTGGCACCGCCCGCGAATCGGACGGCCGCGGAACCGGCACCTGCCAACCTCACGGTCACACCTCCGCAGCCCGCCCATCCGACGGCCGCGAAACCGGCGACCGAGGCCCCGACGGCCCCGACGGACCCGACGGACCCGGCACCGACCCCTGAAGCGGTACCGGCCGACGCGCCGGATCCGGCCGCGCGTATCCGCCGACGCCGCCGGCTGCGGTCCGCCGTCGCCGCCGCCGGGGACGGCCCCCGCGCCGCCCGCGTGCCCGGTCGGCGACTTGGGCCGACGGGCCCCGGTCCGGCCCCCGGCCGGGCCCCGCGGCCGGGCACCCGGCACCCGGCGGGCACCCGTATCCGCACCGAGGGAACGGAGGAGACCGCGACCTGAACCGGGCGGGAGGCGGCCCGCCCCATAACGCGACGAAGCGGAAGCGTCAGCGGTGCCCACCAGGGAAGGACGTGTTTATCGTCAGGCAGACGACTATGATCGCGGCATGCCCTACGACCCGTCAGCCTTTCCGCCCTTCGCCGTCACCGTGGACCTGGTCGTGCTGACCGTTCGCCGTCATTCGCTGTGCGCGTTGGCGGTACGCCGGGGCGAGCCGCCCTTCCAGGGGCGGTGGGCACTGCCCGGTGGCTTCGTGCGGGCCGACGAGGACCTGAACCAGGCGGCGGCGCGCGAACTGGCCGAGGAGACCGGGCTGCACGCGCACGACCCCTCGGCCCCCGCGCAGGACAACGGAGCACACCTGGAACAACTCGCCACCTACGGCGACCCCGGACGGGACCCGCGCATGCGGGTGGTCAGCGTCGCACACCTCGCGCTCGCCCCCGACCTGCCCGCACCCCGCGCGGGCGGCGACGCCAGCAACGCACGCTGGGCCCCGGTCGAGGAACTGCTCCAGCAGGGCGGTTACGGCCGCGACGGCGAGCCCGTCGCCCCGCTGGCCTTCGACCACGCCCAGATCCTCGCCGACGGCGTGGAGCGGGCCCGCTCCAAGATCGAGTACTCGTCGCTGGCCACCGCGTTCTGCCCGCCCGAGTTCACCGTCGGCGAGCTGCGCCGGGTGTACGAGGCGGTGTGGGGGGTGGCCCTCGACCCGCGCAACTTCCACCGCAAGGTCACCGGGACTCCGGGGTTCCTCGTTCCGACGGGAGGTACGACCACACGCCAGGGCGGCCGCCCGGCCCAGCTGTTCCGGGCCGGTGGCGCCACGCTGCTCAACCCGCCGATGCTGCGCCCCGAAGTCTGACCGGCGCGCGCCCGGCCGAGGCCGGAAACCGGGCCCATGTTGCGCCGAATGGTGGACAGGGACCGGCGCGCGGGCATGGCGTTCTTCTTTAAATCGTCCCATACACCAAAAAACAGGACATCGCACGCTATCTTGCTGCGAGTGATCCAAGCCTTCGGACTGACCAGCCCCCCCCGCAAGGCGCGGCCGCCCGCCGTCGACAACGTCTCCTTCGAAGCGCGCGCCGGACAGATCACCGTGCTCCTGGGGGCCGCGGGCGCGGGCAAGACCACGGCGCTGAGGCTGATGCTCGCCCTGCGACCGGGTCGCGGCATCACCTACTTCAGGGGCCGGCCCCTGTACCGGATCCCCCATCCGGCGCGTGAGGTCGGCGTGCTGCTCGGCGACGTACCGGGGCATCCGGCCCGCTCGGTCCGCGGTCATCTGCGCATGCTGTGCGCGGCGTCGGGCGTGCCGGGGCGCCGCGCCGACGAGGTCCTCGAAGCGGTCGGCCTCGTCAGCTTCCGCGAGGAACGCCTCGGCACGCTCTCGCGCGGCATGGACCGCAGGCTCGGCCTGGCATGTGCCCTGCTGACCGACCCGCACACGCTCGTCCTGGACGATCCCGCGGCCGGCCTCTCGCCCGCCGAGGCCCAGTGGCTGCACGGCATGCTGCGCGCCCACGCCGACCAGGGCGGCACCGTGCTGACGACCACCGGCGACCCCAGGGAAGCCGCGCACATCGCCGACCGGGTGATCACGCTCGACACCGGCAGACTCGTCGCCGACCAGGAGGCCGGGGAGTTCGCCCGCACCCGGCTGCGCCCGCGCGTGGCCGTGCGCAGCCCCTACGCGGGGCGCCTCGCGGCCGCGATCGCCAAGGAGGCCCGCACCGGCCGCCGTTCCGTCGAGGTGGTCCGCGAGGACGGCAACCGCCTCTCCGTGTACGGCACCACGACCGCGGT
The DNA here is from genome assembly GCF_056435325.1 of Streptomyces sp. NPDC043952. Taxonomy (NCBI): domain Bacteria; kingdom Bacillati; phylum Actinomycetota; class Actinomycetes; order Kitasatosporales; family Streptomycetaceae; genus Streptomyces; species Streptomyces sp. NPDC043952. The sequence goes on along the minus strand of NZ_JBWKES010000012.1, from coordinate 111,970 downwards.
CATCGGCGAGACGGCCTTCCGGCACGGCATCCTCGTCCACCAACTCGCCGACGAATTGGGCGACATGGGGCCCGGCTCCGGTACGGCCGGCGCACTGTCCGACCGCGCGCCGACCGCGGGCGGCCCGGCGACCGGCCGTACTCCACCGGAGCGCGGGAAGACCGTGTTCGGCTTCTCCGTCCCGGACCCGCCCGCCACGGCCCACACGGAATCCACCGCCTCGGCCTCCTTCCCGCAGAACCCACCCCGGCCCAACTCCTCCGCACCGCGCGCCCTTTCGAGCACCTCGGCCTCGGCGGTCGAAGCCACCGCGGCCCCGACGCGGGCCGGAGCACACGTGGCCGTCGACACCGAGACCACCCCCCGCCGTCCCGCACGGCCGGAAACCACCGACACACGCACCGCCCTCACCCACACCGCCCTCACTCGCACCACTTCCACCTTCATCACCCTCACCCGCATCGCCCCCACCCGTATCTCCGCCCTCCGCACCCTTCTGCCCGGCGCCAGAACTCCGGCCGCCCGTCGGCCGTGGCGGGCGGACCCCGAGCCCCGGACCGGCGGTGACGACAGCGTCCGGGCCTTCGACCCGCGCTCCCCCCTCCCGCTCCCCATCTCCGTCCGCCCAGCCCCCACCCCTCTGCGCCCCCTGCGCTATGAGCTGCGGCGGGCCATGGGCGTCGGCACCGGATGGCTGATCTGCGGCGCGGCGCTCGTGTTGTCCGTGCTCACCGCCGTGACGCTGGCCGGAATCGGCCACACCCCGCAGGCGCGGCTGTTCGCGGCCTGGCCGCGGGAACTGCCGCTGCCCCCCGCCGCGCTCGCCGCCGGGCTGCTCGGGGCGCTGTCCTTCGGGGACGAGTTCCGCCACCCCGCCCTTGCGGCCGACCGCGGCACCGTGCCCCGCCGGCTCGGGCTACTTGCTGCGAAACTCCTCGTCTCCGGCGCGACCGCCATACTGCTCGCCTTCCTCGTCGCGGGCTGCGACGCCGAAGCGCTCTACCTCGTCTACGGCAGGGAGCTGACCCAGGTTCCCGACGACTGGCTCCCGCTGGCCGCGAGTTGGCTCGCACTCGGCACCGGGTGCGCCTGGGCCGGCGTGCTCGCGTCCGGCGTCTTCCGGTCCACCTCGGGCGGGCTCGCCGCCGTCCTCGCCGTACCCGTGGCCGTCGTACCCCTCCTGCGCACGGCGTTCCGGGGGCCGGCCGAGCACACGGTGGCCGATCTCCCGGCGCGGACGCGGGAGGTGTTCCTGCTGCCGTGGCCCTTCGAAGGGGACCGGTACCTGCTCGCGGTGGCGCGGCTGCTCCTCCAACCCGTCGGCGGCGCAATGGCGTTGTCCCTGGCGGCACTGCTGTGCGCTTATCTGTTCACGACCTTGCGCGCCAGGGCCTGAGACCACGCCTCTTACGGTTCTGATGCCGCTTGTGCCCACAACTCCCCGCGGGCGGCTCGTTTCTTTCCGATAAGGCGTCAATTGCGACGGGGTGAGCGATCACCCTTTCGTGTGCTTTTCACCAAAGACCTCAAGGGAGTTGGAGACGACGCCGACAAAGGATCCGTGAGTACCCTTGCGCACACCATGATGACCGCCGCCCGTTCCACCGACTCAGGTCTGGTCGGTCCGGGCGAACTCGACCGCTACTCCTACGGCGAAGCCCCGGTGGGCGACCGCGTCGGAGCGCCCGCCTGGGACGGAGGCGAATCCGAGCTGGGCCGGGTCAGCCGGCGGCCGGCGGGCAGCCGCGGCCGCGGGCTGCACGGCCAACTCGTCCAGCAGCTGGGTCAGATGATCGTCTCCGGCGACCTGGGCGCGGACCGCCCGCTGGTGCCCGAGGAGATCGGCCAGCGCTTCGAGGTCTCCCGCACCGTCGTCCGTGAATCCCTCCGCGTCCTGGAGGCCAAGGGCCTGGTCAGCGCCCGGCCGAACGTCGGCACGCGCGTGCGCCCGGTCAGTGACTGGAACCTCCTCGACCCGGACATCATCGAGTGGCGGGCCTTCGGACCCCAGCGCGACGACCAGCGTCGCGAGCTCAGCGAGCTGCGCTGGTCCATCGAGCCGCTCGCCGCCCGTCTCGCCGCCGGACACGGCCGCGAGGAGGTGCAGCAGCGCCTGTCCGACATGGTCGAGATCATGAGCCACGCCATGGCACAGGGCGACGCGCTCACGTACTCGCGCGCCGACACCGAGTTCCACGCGCTGCTCATCCAGATCGCGGGCAACCGCATGCTGGAGCACCTCTCCGGCATCGTCGGCGCCGCCCTCCAGGTCTCCGGCGGCCCGGTCACGGCCTGTGACCGGCCGAACGACGCGTCCCTCGCCCAGCACGCGCGCATCGTCGACGCCATCGGCACCGGCGACGGCGGCGCCGCGGAGGCAGCCATGCGCCAGCTGCTCACCGCCCACCCCGAGGTGGAACGGGTGGTTCCCGCCCCGCGCGAGCACTGACCCGCCCCAGGGCGGCGCGGTCCGCCGGTGTGCGGCGCCCTCGTGGTTCCCGTGGCGCTTCGGGCCCAGGTGCCTGCCGTCGTACCCGCCACCGCCGGACCCCGCCGGACCCTCAGAGTCCGGCGAGGTCCGGTGGTGCGCCGGGCGGCATCTTTTGGCCGCATCTGACCGTCTTTGTTCGCTTACGGGGTGTGACTCGGGCCACGCAGAATGGGCGTAACACTCATGGGAACAGCGCGATGACCTAAGAGGTGACAGCCGCGAAGGGAATACGGACGCCAGACATGGCGCTGTGCATCTTCCCGGCCCGCGCCCGCGCCGTCGGCCCATCCCCAGGCCGGTGGTCGGTTCCCGTCCGCAGTGGACGGTGCCGGAAGCCGTTTTCCAACGTTCCGAGAGGTTGTTCGTGTCGGCCAGCACATCCCGTACGCTCCCGCCGGAGATCGCCGAGTCCGTCTCTGTCATGGCGCTCATTGAGCGGGGAAAGGCTGAGGGGCAGATCGCCGGCGACGATGTGCGTCGGGCCTTCGAAGCTGACCAGATTCCGGCCACTCAGTGGAAGAACGTACTGCGCAGCCTCAACCAGATTCTTGAGGAAGAGGGTGTGACGCTGATGGTCAGTGCAGCAGAGCCCAAGCGCACCCGAAAGAGCGTCGCAGCGAAAAGCCCGGCCAAGCGCACCGCCACCAAGACGGTCGCGGCGAAGACGGTGACCACCAGGAAGGCCACCGCCACCACGGCCGCCCCCGCGGCGTCCGCCACCCCGGCCGATCCCGCCGAAGAGGCGTCGCCCGCCAAGAAGGCCGCGGCCAAGAAGACGACCGCCAAGAAGACGGTTGCCAAGAAGACCACCGCCAAGAAGACGGCGGCCAAGAAGACCACGGGCAAGAAGGACGACGCCGAGATTCTCGAGGACGAGGTCCTTGAGGACACCAAGGTCGGCGACGAGCCCGAGGGCGCCGAGAACGCGGGCTTCGTCCTGTCCGACGAGGACGAGGACGACGCGCCCGCCCAGCAGGTAGCCGCGGCCGGCGCCACCGCCGACCCGGTCAAGGACTACCTGAAGCAGATCGGCAAGGTCCCCCTCCTCAACGCCGAGCAGGAGGTCGAGCTCGCCAAGCGCATCGAGGCCGGCCTGTTCGCCGAGGACAAGCTCGCGAACGCCGACAAGCTCGCCCCGAAGCTCAAGCGCGAGCTGGAGATCATCGCCGAGGACGGCCGCCGCGCCAAGAACCACCTGCTGGAGGCCAACCTCCGTCTGGTGGTCTCCCTGGCCAAGCGCTACACCGGCCGCGGCATGCTCTTCCTGGACCTCATCCAGGAGGGCAACCTCGGTCTGATCCGCGCCGTCGAGAAGTTCGACTACACCAAGGGCTACAAGTTCTCCACGTACGCCACCTGGTGGATCCGTCAGGCGATCACCCGCGCCATGGCCGACCAGGCCCGCACCATCCGTATCCCGGTGCACATGGTCGAGGTCATCAACAAGCTCGCCCGCGTGCAGCGCCAGATGCTCCAGGACCTGGGCCGCGAGCCCACCCCGGAGGAGCTGGCCAAGGAACTCGACATGACCCCGGAGAAGGTCATCGAGGTCCAGAAGTACGGCCGCGAGCCCATCTCCCTGCACACCCCTCTGGGTGAGGACGGCGACAGCGAGTTCGGTGACCTCATCGAGGACTCCGAGGCCGTCGTCCCCGCGGACGCCGTCAGCTTCACCCTCCTCCAGGAGCAGCTGCACTCGGTCCTGGACACCCTCTCCGAGCGCGAGGCCGGCGTCGTCTCCATGCGCTTCGGCCTCACCGACGGCCAGCCGAAGACCCTGGACGAGATCGGCAAGGTCTACGGCGTGACGCGTGAGCGCATCCGCCAGATCGAGTCCAAGACCATGTCGAAGCTGCGCCACCCGTCGCGCTCCCAGGTGCTGCGCGACTACCTCGACTAGTCCGCCGCTCCGGTCGACTGCGGCCGGTCGTACGACACCGAAGGCCCGGTTCCCCTCGCGGGAGCCGGTCCTTCGTGCTGCGCGCGCAGACCATGTGGATCACTCTGGGTTTTCCAGTTCACACCCTGAGTGAGGAGTCGGCATGCGTCGTTCCCTTGGCCGCGCACTGATCCGGTCGCTCATCCTCGCGGCCACCGTGACCGCCATACCCCTGGTGAGCGCGTTCCCGGCGTCGCCCTCGGCGGTCCGGAGCGTGGTCGTGGGGGGATTCCCCATCGATGTCTCGCAGGCCCCGTGGACGGTGGCGCTGTCCAGTCGTGACCGGTTCGGCGGCACCCGTGCGGGCCAGTTCTGCGGCGGCGTGGCGATCGCCCGCACCACGGTGCTCACGGCCGCCCACTGCATGAACGCCGACGTGCTCGGGGCGCCCCCCGGCCGCGTGCGCGACCTCAAGGTCATCGCGGGCCGCACCGACCTGCTGTCCGACGAGGGTCAGGAGATCGCCGTACGGGAGGTCCGGGTCAACCCCGGCTTCGACAGCGCGACGAACTCCGGGGACTTCGCCGTCGTCACGCTCGCCGAGCCGCTGCCGCAGAGCGCGGTCATCGGCATGGCGGGCCCCGGCGACCCGGCCTACACGCCGGGCATCAGGGCCCTGGTCTCCGGCTGGGGCGACCTGACGGGCGGCGGCGCCTACGCGCACCGGCTGCACGCCGCCGATGTGCATGTGCTCGCCGACGACCGCTGCGCCCGTGCTTATCCGGGCGGCCCGGAGGGCGTCTACCGGGCCGAGAGCATGCTCTGCGCGGGGGAGGCCGCCGGTGGTCCGGACGCCTGCCAGGGGGACAGCGGTGGCCCGCTGGTGGCCGGCGGGCGGCTGATCGGGCTCGTGTCCTGGGGCAGCGGCTGTGGACGGGCCGGGAGCCCCGGCGTCTACACGCGCGTCTCCGAGGTCGTACGCGCCCTGGGGGCGGGCGGCGACGGCGGGGACGGGAAAGGGTCCGCGAAGGCCCGCGAGAGGGCCTATGGGGGCTCCTGAGGGGCCCGCACGGGTGCAATGAGGGTATGGAACACGGGCGGCCGCTCCTCGCGGAGCGGCCGCCCGTTCATCGGCCTGCGCCGGTGCTGGCTCGTCGTAAGTGCGAGATTCAGCGTTCCTCTTCGGGAGCGGCGCTGCTCGGGGCGGTCGTCAGCCGTTCCGTCTCGTCCTGTATCTCAGCGGCGATCTTCTTGAGTTCCGGCTCGAACTTGCGTCCGTGGTGGGCGCAGAAGAGCAGCTCTCCGCCGCTGAGCAAGACGACGCGCAGGTATGCCTGGGCGCCGCAGCGGTCGCAGCGATCAGCGGCCGTCAGCGGGCTCGCGGGGGTCAGAACAGTAGTCACGTCGCCTCTTCTCTAGCTCGACGAGCTGTCGTACCAGGGTCAACATCCAACCAGCCCGAAAACGTTCCCGCTCGTGGCTTTTCCTCGAAAAAATCTTTCCGGGGCGGCTGTCTGCTGCCGGTTGGCGGCGAATGTGCCGTAGTGCGTGTTGGGGTGCTTACGGGTTCGCGCTGTCTAGTATCTCGATCCTCCCGGCCGGGTTGCCGGTTGTTCATGAGGACGTGCCCGGAGCCTAAATGGTTCATGCCTCCAAGGGAACGTGATATGCGCTTCACCCCATCGAGGGATCGAACGTGCATGCGAGTCTGGACTAGTCTGTGGAACCGACGAGGGTGGCGTTACACCGGCTCTACCAGGCCTCGGTACCCTCTGACGGGCAACCGAAGCCTCCCCCTTACCCAGAAGGGGGCAACCTGAAATTCAGCGAGGAGCGAACCGCGTGACCGCCGATACGTCCGTGCCGTCCACAGCGCTGCTGGCAGGAGCAGACCGCGACGGTTCCAACTACACCGCGCGGCACCTGCTCGTCCTCGAGGGCCTCGAGGCCGTGCGCAAGCGCCCCGGCATGTACATCGGCTCGACCGACAGCCGCGGTCTGATGCACTGCCTGTGGGAGATCATCGACAACTCGGTGGACGAAGCCCTCGGCGGCTACTGCGACCACATCGAGGTGATCCTCCACGACGACGCGTCCGTGGAAGTCCGCGACAACGGCCGCGGCATCCCGGTGGACGTGGAGCCCAAGACCGGCCTGTCCGGTGTCGAGGTCGTCATGACCAAGCTCCACGCGGGCGGCAAGTTCGGCGGCGGTTCGTACGCCGCCTCCGGCGGTCTGCACGGCGTCGGCGCCTCCGTGGTCAACGCCCTCTCCGCCCGCCTCGACGTCGAGGTGGACCGCAACGGCAACACCCACGCCATCAGCTTCAGGCGCGGCGTGCCGGGCGCCTTCTCGGGCGCCGGCGCGGACGCGAAGTTCGAGGCCAAGAGCGGCCTGCGCAAGGCCAAGAAGATCCCCAAGACCCGCACCGGCACACGCGTGCGCTACTGGGCGGACCGGCAGATCTTCCTCAAGGACGCCAAGCTCTCCCTGGACACGCTGCACCAGCGCGCCCGGCAGACCGCCTTCCTGGTGCCCGGTCTGACCATCGTCGTCCGCGACGAGTACGGCCTGGGGGAGGGCGGCAGCAAGGGCGAGGAGTCCTTCCGCTTCGACGGCGGCATCAGCGAGTTCTGCGAGTACCTGGCGAGCGACAAGCCGGTGTGCGACGTGCTCCGCTTCTCCGGCAAGGGCACCTTCAAGGAGACCGTCCCCGTCCTGGACGAGCACGGCCAGATGACCCCGACCGAGGTCGCCCGCGAACTGGGCGTCGACATCGCGCTGCGCTGGGGCACGGGCTACGACACGACCCTCAGGTCCTTCGTCAACATTATCGCCACCCCCAAGGGCGGCACCCACGTCTCCGGCTTCGAGCAGGCCCTCACCCAGACGATGAACGACGTGCTGCGCGCCAAGAAGATGCTGCGCGTGGCCGAGGACAACATCGTCAAGGACGACGCCCTGGAGGGCCTCACCGCCGTCGTCACGGTGCGCCTGGCCGAGCCGCAGTTCGAGGGCCAGACGAAGGAGGTGCTCGGCACCTCGGCGGCCCGCCGCATCGTGAACCAGGTGGTCACCAGGGAGCTGAAGGCGTTCCTGACCGCCACCAAGCGGGACGCCGCCGCCCAGGCCCGCGTCGTCATGGAGAAGGTGGTCGCCGCCGCCAGGACGCGTGTCGCGGCCCGCCAGCACAAGGACGCCCAGCGGCGGAAGACCGCCCTGGAGTCCTCGTCCCTGCCGGCCAAGCTCGCCGACTGCCGCAGCGACGACGTCGACCGCAGCGAGCTGTTCATCGTCGAGGGCGACTCCGCGCTCGGCACCGCCAAGCTCGCGCGCAATTCCGAGTTCCAGGCGCTGCTGCCGATCCGCGGCAAGATCCTCAACGTGCAGCGCTCGTCCGTGACCGACATGCTCAAGAACGCCGAGTGCGGTGCGATCATCCAGGTCATAGGAGCCGGCTCGGGCCGCACCTTCGACATCGACCAGGCCCGCTACGGCAAGATCATCATGATGACCGACGCCGATGTGGACGGCTCCCACATCCGGTGCCTGCTGCTCACGCTGTTCCAGCGCTACATGCGGCCCATGGTCGAGGCCGGCCGTGTCTTCGCCGCGGTGCCGCCGCTGCACCGCATCGAGATCGTCCAGCCGAAGAAGGGCCAGGACAAGTACGTCTACACGTACTCGGACCGCGAGCTGCGGGACAAGCTCATGGAGTTCCAGACCAAGGGCATCCGCTACAAGGACTCCATCCAGCGCTACAAGGGCCTCGGCGAGATGGACGCCGACCAGCTGGCCGAGACCACCATGGACCCCCGCCATCGCACCCTGCGCCGCATCAACCTCACCGACCTCGAAGCCGCCGAACAGGTCTTCGACCTCCTGATGGGCAACGACGTGGCTCCCCGCAAGGAGTTCATCTCCAGCTCGGCGGCGACGCTGGACCGGTCGCGTATCGACGCGTGACGCGTGACGCCTGCGGCGGGCTGGGGCCGGGGGCGGGTCGCAGTGCGTGACCTGGCTGGGACGGGCCGCCGCGGGGGTCTGGCTGCGGTGGGCGACCTGGCTGCGGGCCGCTGCGGAGGTCTGGTCGCGGTGAGTGATCTCGCTGGGGCGGGAGTGCTCTGGCTGGGTGGGTTTGGCGGAGGGTCGCCGTACGGGTGTGTGGCGAGCCAGTCGTGGCAGGGGCCCAGAGGGCGCCGTGGCGGTCCTGGGCGTACCTCGACGCCACTGCCCCGTGGCGGTCAGGGCGCCCCTCAACGCCACGATCCCCGCGAGGAACACCCCGTGGACCGGAGCGGCATGCCCCGTCCCCGATCGGGTGAGGGCGCGCTGACGAGGCGGCGTGCATCGAGTCGGGCGCGCTGATGGGGTGTGGCTCGCACGGGTCTGTGCTCGGGCGAGCGTGGGCCGGTGAGACCTGACGCGACCCCGCTGCGGTGAGCCCCCGGACGACTCCGCGCGGCCCGTCGCAGAGACCTGCCCAGGCGTCAGTTCCCGAGCCGGTCCACCTCGCTGCGCGGGCCTGCATAGGCTGGCCCCGGCCTGCGACCCTCGTTGTTCACCGTGCGGGTACGGCGGCCCTGGACGAGGCCCGCGCCGTGCCCCCACGCAGCCCGTCCGCCGGTTTCCTCCGGCCTGATCATGTGCAAGTCACTTTTCGCTCTCTGCCCCGGCGCCGCTCCCGGCTCGGTCTGGGACCGGGGGAGCGGCCGGGCGGGCACGGAGCCCGGCTGCCTGGCGGTCCCGGACGACAACACAGGCGCCCGCTCTGACGACTCGCCTCAGGCCCGCCCACGTGCAAGTTCCGTCGCCCCGTAACCCACCTCGCACCCGGCCCGGCGGGCCCACGCTGTCCCCGTCGGCCCTCTCACCCACCCCACCCCAGTCCGACCCACCCGTCACCTCAAGCCGCCCGTCCCTCAACCTGCCCCAGCCAGCAGCCAGCAGCCAGCAGCCAGCAGCCAGCAGCCAGCAGCCAGCGGCGAGCGGCGAGCCAGCTGGGCAGCTGGACCGACCGCCCAAGCCTTACCCGACCGCGGCTCCCTCCGACCGCCACTCCTTCCGACTGCCGCCCGCTCGAAGGCTCGCCCTCCTCACCCCGCCCCGATCCGCCGAGCCCTCGCGCCCCGCAGCCGATCAACCCCAAGCCCGCACCCTTACCTACATCCACAGGCACCCCAACCGAACCCCGCCGGCCTCATCTCCACCCCTGGGTGGAGGCGCTCCATCGAAGATCTCCACCTGTGATCCACCCCCGCTCCGATCTCCCGACCTGCGAATTTCCGTAACTTCGAAGCGTCGGGCAGCGCCGCTCCCGGCACCCGACTTCTCACTCACGGAGGATCTGATGGTGGGGCTCACCAACGCGCTGGTGGTCGTGGCCGTCGTCGCGCTCGTGCTGGTGCGGCAGTTCCGCGCACGCCCGATCGACACGGACCGCCGCTGGTGGCTGCTGCCGCTGATCCTCGGCGTCATAGCGCTGCGCGAGCCCGGCATCCTCGACGCCCAGCACCGCGTCGAGTCCGCCGCACTGCTCGCCGTGGAACTCCTCATCGGCCTCGCCATGGGCGCGGGCTGGGCCTGGACCACCCGCGTCTGGACGGAGCCGGACGGCGCCGTGTGGAGCAAGGGCACCAAGGCGAGCGCCGCCGTCTGGATCGCCGGCATCGCCCTGCGCATCGGCGTCTACGCCATCGGCGCCGCCCTCGGCCTGCACCAGCACAGCTCCGCCCTGCTCCTCGGCTTCGCCGCCTCCCTGCTGGTCCGCGCCGGGATCCTGACCTGGCGAGCGAGCACCCTCGTCAGCCGTACGCCCCTGACCACCCAGCCCCTCGGCACCACGAGCCGCCCCGCCGCGGCGTACGGTGACGGCAGGCCCGCGGGAAAGGAGCGCGTGTGAGCGAGAACGCCTGGACGCGGTGGCCCTCGAAAGAAGCGCTCGGCCGCGCCGGAAGCACCCGCCCCCGCCGCCTGCTCGCCTGGGCGGTCCGGGTTCTGGTGATCGCCCTGCTGCTGTGGGGCGCGTACAACCAGAAGCATGTCGGCGCCTGGACCGCGGTCGCCGCCCTCGCCGGCGTCGTCGCCGCCGGATTCCTCGCCTGGGCCTTCTTCCGCACCACCTATCAGCACCGGCTGCTTCCCTCCCTCCTCCTGCTGGCCACGCTCATGGGCATCGCGGTCGCCGCCGAGGCCACCGGATTCAGGGCACTGGCCCTCGTCCTGTGGTGCGGCTGCGGGATCACCGCCCTGGAGCGCCTCCCACTCGCTGCCGCGACCCCGGTGACCTCGGCGGGCCTCGCCGCGTACTCCGCGTTCAACAACGATGTCTGGCTGACCACCGCCGCCTCGGTGACGGGCATGGCCCTCGCCGGATACGTCCTGCGGCTGGACGCGGAAGCCCGCGGCAACGCGCAGCGGCTGCTCGACCAGGAGCGGGCCGCGAGAGTCGCCGAGGCCGAGTCCGCGGCATTCGCCGAGCGGGCCAGGATCGCCCGTGAGATCCACGACGTGCTGGCCCACAGCCTCTCCGCGCAGCTGGTCCACCTTGAGGCGGCCCGGCTGCTGATCGAGCAGGGCGCCGACCGCGAACGGATCCTGGAGCGGGTGGTGGCCGCCCGCGGCATGGCCCGCGGAGGTCTTGCCGAGACCAGACAGGCGCTGTCCGCGCTGCGGGGCGAACTGACCCCCCTGGAGGACTTCCTCGGCGAACTCGTCAGCGGGGCCGAGGGCGCGGCGGTCACCGTCACGGGTGAGCCCAGGCCCCTGCCGGCCGAGGCGTCCCAGGCCGTGCGCCGGGTCGCCCAGGAGGCGCTGACGAACGTCCGCAAACACGCCCAGGGCGCCAAGGTGGACCTGCGTCTCGACTACAGCGAGCACCAAGTGACGCTGAACGTGCGTGACTCGGGCGGACGGCCCGGCGACCTCACCTCCTCCGGCGGCGGGTACGGTCTGCTCGGTATGCGCGAGCGCGCCGAACTGCTCGGCGGCTCGCTGGATGCGGGGCCGGACGAGGAGGGGTTCGTGGTGACGCTGAAGGTGCCCGTATGACCGAGCCCGAGGAGGAGAAGAAGCCGGCGCGGGTGGTGGTCGCCGACGACCAGACCGTCGTCCGGGAAGGCATCGTGATGCTGCTCGGACTGCTGCCGGGGGTCGAGGTCATCGGTGCCGCAGGGGACGGCGAGGAGGCGGTGCGGCTGGTCGGGGAACTCGCCCCGGACGTCGTCCTGATGGACCTCAGGATGCCCCGCTGCGACGGCGTGGAGGCCACCCGGCGGATCCGGGAGCAGTACCCCGGAACCCAGGTGGTGGTGCTCACCACGTACGCCGACGACGAGTCGCTGTTCCCCGCGCTGCGGGCCGGTGCACGGGGGTATCTGACCAAAGATGCGGGCGGCGAGGAGATCGTCCGGGCGGTGGAGAGCGTGCTGTCGGGAGAGGCGGGGCTGTCGCCGAGCGTGCAGCGCCGTCTGCTGGAGCGGCTGTCGCAGGCTGAGGCCCCGCCGGCTGCGGTCGTGTCTGCGGCTCCGGTTCCGCCGGACGGGCTGACCGTGCGGGAGACCGAGGTCCTGGTGCTGATCGCCGAGGGGCTCAGCAACCAGGACATCGCCCGCAGACTGCATGTCTCGACCGCGACGGTGAAGACGCATATCAACAATCTGTTCGCGAAGACAGGACTCAAGGACCGGGCGCAGGCGGTGCGTTACGCCTACGCCAAGGGGCTGGTGCGGCCGCCCGCGGGGTGAGGTCACCTGATGGGGTGAAGGTCCCGGAGAAGAAGAGTCGGGGAACTTCCCGGTCTGTCCATCCTTGGGCATGCAGTCAAGCGATGATCGTGCCCGCGGAGCAGGGGGCGGTCCCGAGCGTTCGGCCGAGCACCGGAGGGACCACGGCGCACCCACCCGCGACAGGCGGCACCAGGACCCCTGGCGCGACCCGGCAGCCCTGGGCTGGGACGAGCCGTACGGCGCGGGGCCGCCCGCGCCGGCCGTGCCCTCCGCCCGCGGGGAACGGGACCCGGCGGCGGAGCCCGTCCGCGATGTGTACGTCGAGGTGCAGCGCAGCGCGGCCTTCCGTGAAGTGCGCGGCAGCTACCGGCGGTTCGTGGTGCCCGGGGTCGCGGTCTTCCTGAGCTGGTACGTGGCGTATGTCGTCGCGGCGACCACCGCACCGGGGCTGATGGCACGCCCTGTGGTGGGCGCGGTGAACGTGGCGATGCTCGCGGGGCTGGGGCAGTTCCTCACCACGTTCCTGCTCACCTGGGCCTACGCCCGGCACGCGCGGCTGCGGCGGGACAGGGCCGCGCTGGAACTGCGCTGGGACACCCAGGAGTTGACCCGCGAGACACGGGGAGGTGCGCGGTGACCGGCAGCCATCAGACGCTGGCGCTGCTGCTGTTCAGCGGGTTCGTCGCGGTCACCCTCGGGATCACCACGTGGGTGAGCCGGCGGAGGCACGGTTCGGCGGAGGAGTTCTACACGGGCGGGCGGCTGTTCTCCCCGATGGAGAATGGTTTTGCCATCACGGGCGACTACATCTCGGCGGCCTCCTTCCTGGGCGTCACGGGGCTCATCGCGCTGTACGGCTACGACGGGCTGCTGTATGTGGTGGGCTTTCTCGTGGCGTGGCTGGTGGTGCTGTTCCTGGTCGCCGAACTGGTGCGCAACTGCGGCCGGTTCACCCTGGCCGACGTGGTGGCCGCGCGGATGAGCGAGCGCCCGGTGCGGATCGCGGCGGGGATGTCGTCGGTCGTGGTGTCCGTGCTCTACCTGGTGGCGCAGATGGTCGGCGCGGGCAGCCTGGTGGCGCTGCTGCTGGGGCGCACGAGCGGACCGGCTCGGGCGTGGACGGTCATCGGGGTCGGCGCGCTCATGGTGATCTATGTGTCGCTGGGCGGGATGCGGGCCACCACCTGGATCCAGATCGTGAAGGCGGTGCTGGTGCTCGGCGGGACGCTCGCCCTGACCGTGCTCCTTCTGCTGCGGTTCCATGGCGACATCGACCGGTTGCTGGTCACGGCCGCGCAGCGCAGCGGTCACGGGGACGCCTTCCTGGCGCCCGGCCTGAAGTACGGCGGGAGCTGGACCGCCCGCCTCGACTTCATCAGCCTGGGGCTCGCGCTGGTGCTGGGCACCGCGGGGCTGCCGCACGTCCTGTCCCGCTTCTACACGGTGCCGACCGCGCGCGCCGCCCGCCGTTCCGCGGTGTGGTCGATCGGCCTGATCGGCGGGTTCTACCTGCTGACGATCGTCCTCGGGTTCGGGGCGGCGGCGGTCGTGGGGCCGGGTGCCCTGCGGGCCTCGAACGCGGCGGGGAACACGGCGATGCCGCTGCTCGCCCTCGACCTGGGCGGCGGCGCGGGCTCCACTGGCGGAACGGTTCTCTTCGCGGTGGTCGCCGCCGTCGCCTTCGCCACGATCCTCGCGGTGGTCGCCGGCCTCACGCTCGCCTCCTCCGCCTCCGTGGCCCACGATCTGTACGCCTCCCTCCGCCGGGCGCACCACGGGCGGAAGGGCGGGGCGCACCGTGAGGTGACCGTGGCGCGGTTCGCCGCCGTCGGGATCGGTGTCGTGGCGATCGCGCTCGGGCTGCTGGCCCGCGACCTCAATGTCGCCTACCTGGTCGGACTCGCCTTCGCGGTCGCCGCCTCGGCGAATCTGCCGGTGCTGATGTACTCGCTGTTCTGGTCCGGCTTCACCACCCGTGGCGCGGTGTGGGCCGTGTACGGCGGACTGGCCCCGGCGCTCGGGCTCGTGCTGCTGTCCCCTGTGGTGTCCGGCTGCCCCGGCTCGCTGTTCCCCGGCGTCGACTTCCAGTACTTCCCGTTGCAGAATCCGGGCATCGTCTCCATCCCGCTGGGCTTCCTCGCCGGCTGGCTGGGCACGGTCACCTCGGACGAGATCCCGGACGAGGCCAAGTTCGCCGAGACGGAGGTGCGCTCCCTCACCGGGGCCGGCGCCGTCTAGCGGGCCAGGCCGGCATCGTCACGGCGCCACCCACGCGTACCGGTGCTCCGGGCGGCCGGTGTCGCCGTACTTCAGGGAGAGGCGCAGGCGGCCGGCCTGTTCCAGGTGGCGGAGGTAGCGCTGGGCCGTGGAGCGGCTCAGGCCGGTGCGGGCGGCGACCTCGTGGGCGGAGAGCGGATGGTCGGCGTCGTACAGGACGTCGCATATCAGGTCCGTCGTGGGCGCGGTGTGACCGCTCGGCAGGCCGGGCGCGGAAGGAGCCGGGGCCGTGCGCAGCGCCCCGAAGATCCGGTCCACCTGTTCCTGGCCCGCCACGCCCCGGCCGCCCACCCGGTCGACCGTGCGGCGCAGCGCGGCATAGGAGTCCAGACGGGTGCGCAGCGCGGCGAAGGTGAACGGCTTCACCAGGTAGTGCAGGGCGCCCAGGCGCATCGCCTGCTGGACGGTGGCGACATCGCCGGCCGCCGTGATCATGATGACGTCCGCGCCATGGCCCTGCTCCCGCATACGGTGGACGAGTTCCAGGCCGGTACGGTCGGGCAGATAGTGGTCGAGCAGCACCAGATCGATGGCGCCGCGCTCCACGGCGGCCAGCGCCTGGGCGGCGTTGTGCGCGCGGGCGGCCACCCGGAAGCCCGGAACCTTTCCCACGTATTTGGCGTTTATCTCAGCGACGCGGAAGTCGTCGTCGACCACCAGGACGTCAATCATCAGGCCTCTCCTTCAAGGCCGGCGGGCGTCCGGCCCGCCTGTGCGGCTCCGCAGTTGTAGCGCGAGCAAAACGAGCACAACAGCTTCTTGCGAGCAAAAGAACGCCTTGTGCACACAAGACTGCTGCTCGTGGCCGGGCCGACCTACCGTCCCGGCCATGAGCGCACACACCGGCCCCGCCATCGAGTTGCGGGGCGCGAGCAAGACCTTCAGAACCCCCTCCGGGGGACTGCACACGGCCGTGCGCGGCCTGGATCTCACCGTGGGGCGCGGTGAGTTCGTGGCCGTCGTGGGGCCGACCGGCTGCGGCAAGTCCACCACGCTGACCCTGGTCAGCGGGCTGGAGGAGCCCACCGAGGGCGAGGTGACGGTCGCCGGGGAGCCGGTCCGCGGCGTCGGCGACAAGGTCGGCTTCGTCTTCCAGCAGGACGCCACCTTCCCCTGGCGCACCGTCCTGTCGAACGTCATGGCGGGCCCCCGCTTCCGGGGCGTCCCCAAGGCGGAGGCCCGGCAGAAGGCCCGCGAGTGGCTGGCCCGAGTCGGGCTCGCCGCCTTCGAGGACCGCTACCCGCACCAGCTCTCCGGTGGCCAGCGCAAGCGCGTCGCCCTCGCCGCCACCTTCGTCAACGACCCCGAGATCCTGCTGATGGACGAGCCCTTCTCGGCGCTCGACGTGCAGACGCGTGCGTTGATGTCGGACGAACTGCTGGAGCTGTGGGAGGGCACCGGCGCCTCGGTCGTCTTCGTCACCCACGACCTGGAGGAGTCCATCGCGCTGGCCGACAAGGTCGTCGTGATGACGGCGGGGCCCGCGACCGTCAAGCAGGTCTTCGAGATCGATCTGCCGCGCCCGCGCAAGGTCGAGTCGGTACGCCTCGAACCGCGCTTCATCGAGATCTACCGGGAGATCTGGGAGTCGCTCGGCGAAGAGGTCCGCATCACCCGCGAGAGGGGTGCCGCCCATGTCGCCTGAGGTTCTCGACACCCCGGTCGCCGCCACCGCCAAGACCACCGACCGCGCGCAGAGCCGCGCCCAAGCCGCCCGCCGCCGCAAGCTCCTGGTCAACTCCGCGCGGGTGGTGCTCCTGGTCGCCGTGCTGGGTCTGTGGGAGGCGCTGTCGCGGGCGAAGGTCATCGATCCGTTCAACTTCTCGATGCCCTCCAAGGTCTGGGACCAGATATCCACCTGGGTCATGCACGGCACCGCGCTCGGCTCCCTGGGCGAGCAGGTCTGGTACACGCTCTACGAGGCACTGCTCGGCTGGCTCGTGGGCGTGGTCGCCGGTGTCCTGCTCGGCATCGCGCTGGGGCGGATCGGCCTGCTCGCCGAGGTGCTTGGTCCATACATCAAGGTGCTCAACTCGATACCCCGGATCGTCCTCGCGCCCATCTTCCTGATCTGGTTCGGACTCGGCCCGTCCTCCAAGGTCGCCTCCGCCGTGGTGCTGGTCTTCTTCCCGGTGTTCTTCAACGCCTTCCAGGGCGCCCGCGAGGTGGACCGCAATCTGGTGGCCAACGCCCGCATCCTGGGTGCGAGCGACCGCAGGGTCACCCTCCAGGTCGTCATCCCGTCGGCCACCTCCTGGATCTTCACCAGCCTCCATGTCAGCTTCGGCTTCGCGCTGATCGGCGCGATCGTCGGCGAGTACATCGGCGCGACCAAGGGCATCGGCCTGCTCGTCGCGCAGTCGCAGAACACCTTCAACGCGGCCGGTGTGTACGCCGCGATGGTCATCCTCGCCGTCGTCGCCCTCGCCGCCGAGGGCCTGCTGACCTTCGCCGAGCGGCGCATCTTCCGCTGGAAGCCCGCCGGTTCGGACAACTGACCCGCCGGTTCCGGCAGCCGGACGGCCCCGCTCGCGCCACCACCGGCCGTCGCAGGGCCAAGCCCCCCACACCTCACCCGCACCGCCCTCTCACAAGGACGTGAACCGCCATGCGCAAGACCGCCAGACACGCCTCCCTGGCCGCCGCCGGCCTGCTCGCCCTGTCCTCGCTCACCGCCTGCGCCAACGACGCGGCCGGTTCCGCGGCCGGCTCCGGCGGGGGCGGCGGCAAGGGCGAGAGCGTCAAGATCATGGTCGGTGGCCTCGACAAGGTCATCTACATGCCCGCGATGCTCACCCAGCGCCTCGGGTACTTCCAGGACGAGGGCCTGAACGTCCAGCTCATGTCCGAGCCCGCCGGTGTCCAGGCCGAGACCGCGCTCGTCGCCGGCCAGGTGCAGGGCGCGGTCGGCTTCTACGACCACACCCTCGACCTCCAGGTGAAGGGCAAGTCGGTCGAGTCGGTCGTGCAGTTCTCGCGCGCGCCGGGCGAGGTGGAGGTCGTCTCCGGCAAGGCCGCGGGCGACATCACCTCGCCCAAGGACTTCAAGGGCCGCAAACTGGGCGTGACCGGGCTCGGCTCCTCCACCGACTTCCTCACCAAGTACCTGGCGGTCAAGAACGGCGTGGACGTCAGCGAGTTCACACCGGTCGCGGTGGGCGCGGGACCGACCTTCATCGCGGCACTCCAGAAGGGCTCGATCGACGGCGGCATGACCACCGACCCGACCGTGGCGACGATCCTCGACAAGAAGGCCGGCAAGATCCTGCTCGACATGCGCACCCCCGAGGGTTCGCAGCAGGCGCTGGGCGGGCCGTACCCGTCGTCAAGTCTGTACATGCAGACGGACTGGGTGAACGGACACAAGGACACCGTCCAGAAGTTGGTCAACGCATTCGTCAAGACGCTCAAGTGGATGTCCACCCACAGCGCCGACGAGATAGCCGCCAAGATGCCCGCCGACTACTCCCAGGGCGACAAGGCGCTCTACACCCAGTCCATCAAGGCCACCCTGCCCATGTTCACCGACGACGGCGTGATGCCGGAGAACGGCCCGGAGACCGTGGAGAAGGTGCTCAAGGCGTTCAACCCCAACATCAAGAACGCGAACGTCGACCTGAGCAAGACGTACACGACCGAGTTCGCCAAGGCGGTCAAGTAGTACGGCGGACAGTCAACGTCGTCAACTGGTGCGTGCCGTGGGCTCGGGCTCCCGTCCGGGTCCGGGCTCCAGCTCCGGCTCCCGCAGCGCCTCCGGCAGCACTACCGTGAACTCCGCACCGCCCCCGCCCGCGGTGTCCACGGTCGCGCTGCCGCCCTGGCGCTCGGCGAGCCGGCGCACCAGCGACAGCCCGAGGCCCCGCTTGCCGTGCGCCGGCACCTGCTTGGTGGACCACCCCTCGGTGAAGACCAACTCCCGCTGGTCCACCGGCACTCCCGGCCCGGTGTCCCGCACCCTGAGCACGACCGTACGGCCCTCGACGCGCAACTCGACCTCCACGCGCGCGTGCGGGGTGCCCGCGACCGCGTCCAGCGCGTTGTCCACCAGATTGCCGACGACCGTGACCAGGCCCCGCGAGTCGACCAGCCGGTCCGGAAGCCTGCTGCGTTCCGACACCCACAGTGCGACCCCGCGCTCGGCCGCCACGGTCGCCTTGCCGACCAGCAGGGCGGCCAGCAGCGGGTCCTGCACCTTCTCGGTGACCTGTTCGGCGGTGACCCGGTGATCCCCGACCACCTCCCCGACGAACTCCACCGCGTCGTCGTACATCTCCAGTTCCAGCAGCCCGAGCAGGGTGTGCATCCGGTTGGCGTGCTCGTGGTCCTGGGCGCGCAGGGCGTCGATCAGCCCGCGCGTGGAGTCGAGTTCGCGCCCCAGTTGCTCCAGTTCGGTGCGGTCGCGCAGGGTGGCGACCGCACCGCCGTCGTCGGTGGGCATGCGGTTGGCGACCAGCACCCGCGGCCCGCGCACCGTCAGCAGATCGGTGCCGGTCACCCGCCCGGCGAGCACATCGGTGGTACGGCCCTCGCCGAGCGCCTCGTCGGGGGTGCGGCCCACGGCCTCGTCGCCGATGCCCAGCAGCCGCCGCGCCTCGTCGTTGAGCAGCCGGATCCGGCCGCCCCGGTCCAGCGCGACCACGCCCTCACGGATGCCGTGCAGCATCGCCTCGCGCTCCGCGAGCAGCGCCGAGATATCGGAGAAGGCCAGGTCACGGGTCTGCCGGTGCACCCGGCGGGCGATCAGCCAGGCCGCCAGCGCGCCCACCGCGAGGGCGCCTCCCGCGTAGGCCAGCAGCCCCGGAATGACGCCGATCAGCCGGGCGCGCACGCTGTCGTAGGCGATGCCGACGGAAACCGCCCCGATCAGGCGGTGGCGGGCGTCGTACAGCGGCACCTTGCCGCGCGCGGAGCGTCCCAGGGTGCCCCGGTCGATCTCCATGACCTCCTTGCCCTTCAGGGCCTCGGAGGGGCTTGTTGAGACCTTATGACCGATCTGCGAGGTGGTCGGGTGCGACCAGCGCACCCAGTGCCGGTCCAGGACCACGATGTACTCGGCGTGCGTGGCCCGCCGGATCCGCTCGGCCTCCCGCTGCACCGGGCCGTCCTCGGTCGGCGGCGTGGTCAGCAGTCCCTGGGCGATCTGCGGGTCCTGGGCCGTGGTCTCGGCGATGGCCAGCGCGCGGCGCATCGCCTCGTGGTCCAGCTGTTTGCTCAGCGGCGCCAGGAACAGGCCGGTCACGAGCACCGCGACGCCCGCGGCGATCGTCACCTGCATGAGCAGCACCTGCGAGAACACCCGCCGTGGCATCCCGAGGCGCAGACGGCGTGCGGAGAAAGTGGGGCTCATGGGGGACGACAGTACGGGGTGCGCCCGCCGCGCGGTTCAGCTCGCCAGCGCCGTCGGTCGCAGCTCGCGCACCGCGACGACGGTCATCCGCGCCGGGGTGCCGAGCACCGACGCGCCGCAGCTTTCCGGGCGCGGCGGCAGCGACACGCCGCGCGCCACGGTGACCCGCCAGCGGCGGCCGTCGGCATGGGCGACGGTGACCGCCCAGCGCGGCGCCGCGCCGTCGGTCCGTACGACGGCCAGCACCCCCGCCCGGTATTCGCCGACCACCTCACGCACCGCCAGTTCGGCCGCCTGACCTGGGCGTTCGAAGGCGGAGCAGCCGCGACACCCCGCGCCGGCCACCCGGCCCTCCCGGACGTCTTCCAGGGCCTTCTTGAGGGTGGGTGCCTCGGCGCGGCCGTAGACGTAGCCGTACGGCAGTACGAGCACCGTCGGCGCGAAGCGATGTCCACCCAGATGAGTGACCTCCCAGACGCCCTTTTCGCCCGACGCGGCGAGCTCGGTGGCGAGCGGGCGGCCCAGCAGGGCGCAGCAGCGGTCGCGCTTGCCGTTGGTGCACACGAGCGCGAGCGGGTCGCCGGTGTGCGGACGCCCGCCGAGCACCGCGTCGAAGGAGCGGTGATCGCCCGCGCCGAGGGCCGCGAGGTCCAGGTCGAGGAGGTGCCGGGGGTCGCGCGTGACGGCCGAGCGCAGCCAGGTACGCCCCGGCACGGTGTGGGCGGCGTAGACCTGGCGGATCTCGGGGGTGCCGGGGTCCGCGTGGCGGCCGGGGCGCCGGATGAGGGCCACGCGTACGCCGGTGCCCTCGGCGGTCCGCTCCAGCGCGCGGCCGACCGCCGGGTCCAGATGGCTCGAAGTGAGCGCCTTGGCACCCCACGGGCCGGGCTGTTCCAGCAGCAGCCACGTCCTCGCCGTGGCCGCCGTCGCCGAAACGGGCTCGTCGAGGCTGAGGGAGACGGACGCGCACCTACTCACAGAGGTGAGCCTAACCTGACTCCGGCGAGGGCGACTTCCGGCCGGGGTCCGTGTCGTGCCCATGGAAGGGCGGCGGCCTCCCGGAGGGGGCGTGGCTCAGGGAGACGACGCGTGTTTTCTCAGTCGGCCTCGGGGAGGGGCTGCGGCGGGCGCGGGCCGATGTAGTGGCCGACGGGGCGCATGCGCAGCGGGCGCTCGCCGTACTCCTCCAGGGCGTGCGCGATCCAGCCCGCCGTGCGGGCGACGGCGAAGATCGTCTCGCCGGCGGTGGCCGGCATGCCGAAGGAGGAGGTGAACACCGCGAGCGCCAGGTCGACATTGGCGTGCAGCGGGGTGTGCCGGGCGGTCGTGGCGACGATGTCGCGGGCCGCGAGCAGCGCCGGCTCCGCGCGCGGGAGCCGCTCCAGCAGGCCGAACAGGACCTGCGCGCGGGGGTCCTCGCCGGTGTAGAGGCGGTGGCCGAGTCCGGGGATGCGGCGCCCCGCGCGCAGTTCGCCGGCGATCGCCGGGGCCGCGTTGCCCAGTTCGAGCACGTCCAGCAGGAGCCGGTGGGCCAGCCCGCTGCTGGCGCCGTGCAGCGGACCCTCCAGGACGCCGAGACCCGCAGAGACGGCCGCGTAGGCGTGCGCCCGCGCGGACGCGGCGACCCGGACCGCGAGCGTGGAGGCGGCCAGGTCGTGATCGGCGAGCAGTGCCAGCGCGACGTCCAGTACGCGCACGGCGTCCTCGTCCGCGGGGCGGGCGGTCAGCCGCGACCACAGGCGGTGGGCCAGCGACGCGTCGCGGCCGGGGTCGCTCGCGATGGGCGGCAGCGCGTCGACGAGCGTGGGGATGAGCACGCGCGCCGTGTTCAGGACGGCCTCCGGGGACAGGTCGAAGCGCAGCGGGTCCTCGGCCGCCGCGGCGATCGTCGCGACCCGCAGCCGGTCGATGGGGGAGGTGTGCTCGGGCAGCGACTCCACGGCCCAGCCGGCGGCGCGCACGGTCGCCTCGGGCGCGGTGAAGGCCGTACCGGACACGAGCCGGCCGGTCCACAGCCACTCCGCGACTTCCTCGTAGGGGTGGCGGGCGGCCAGTTCGGTGGCGTCCACGCCCCGGTAGTAGTACCGGTCCGCCTCGATCAGCGTGATCCGGGTGCGCACCGAGAGATCGCCGCCGGAGCCCGGAATCCCGGCGCTCTCACGGCGGTTGCGCCGGGCCAGTTCCTCCACCTCGCGCGCCTCGAAGGTGCTGGCGCGGCCACCGGGCTCGCGCTTGCTGCTCAGCAGGCCCCGGCTGACGTACGCGTAGACCGTCTCGGGCTTCACACCGAGCAGTTCGGCGGTCTCCTTGGTGGTCAGCCTTCGCCCCGGTCGGTTGGGGGCGGGTTCGTGATCGCGCATGGGGGCCACGGTAGCGGTCTCTGCACATCTTGATGACCCGTTGCTACTTGAGTTGATTCAATCAATATTGACAGGCTATTCGTCAAGAGTGGACAGTCGGATCAAGCTCAAGGAGGACAGTCATGGCCATCAACAGGACCGCAACGCCCCTCGTCGACGTCCCGCGCGGTCTCGCCGGTGTCGTCGTCGCCGAGACCGAGATCGGCGATGTCCGGGGGCGGGAGGGCTTCTACCACTACCGGCAGTACTCCGCGGTCGACCTCGCGCGCACCCGCCGTTTCGAGGACGTCTGGCACCTGCTCGTGCACGGCGCGCTCCCCGACGCCGGGCGCGGCGCCGCCTTCGCCGCCGAGACCGCGGCGCTGCGGCGGCTGCCCGAGGAGGTCCGCGCGAGCCTGCCCGCGATCGCCGCCGCGAGCCGCGCCTCCGGCCCGCTGGCCGGCCTGCGCACCGCGCTGTCCCTGCTGGGCGCGGCGCGCGGGTTCCGGCCGCTGTACGACCTGGACGCCGCCGGGCGCCGCGCCGACGCCCTCGCCGCCTGCGCCGCCGTACCCACGCTGCTCACCGCGCTGTACCGGCTGGGGCAGGGACTGGATCCCGTGGAGCCGCGTGAGGATCTGCCCTACGCGGCCAACTACCTGTACATGTTGACCGGTTCGGTACCGGATCCGCGCCGGGCCCGTGCGGTCGAGCAATACTTGATCTCCACCATTGACCATGGGTTCAACGCGTCAACCTTCACGGCTCGGGTCATCGCCTCCACCGGCGCCGACACGGCGGCCTGTCTCACCGGTGCCGTGGGCGCGCTGTCCGGTCCGCTGCACGGAGGCGCGCCCAGCAGGGCCCTGGACACCCTGGACGCGATCGGCACGCCGGACCGCGTCGACGCCTGGATCCGGGAACGGGTGCTGGCCGGTGAGCGGATCATGGGCTTCGGACACGCCGTCTACCGTACGGAGGACCCGCGTTCCCGGATGCTCCGGGAGATCGCCCTCGGCTTCGGCGGACCGCGGGTGGAGTTCGCGGTGGAGGTCGAACGCGGGGTCGAGGCCGTCCTCGCCGAGCTGAAGCCGGGCCGCGAACTCCACACCAACGTCGAGTTCTACGCCGGTGTGGTCATGGAACTGTGCGGCCTGCCGCGGGAGATGTTCACCCCCACCTTCGCGGCGGCACGGGTGGTGGGCTGGAGCGCCAACATCCTGGAACAGGCCGCCGACCCGAAGATCATCCGCCCGGCGGCACGCTATGTGGGCCCCGAACCGGCGGCCGCGATACCCGCCGCCTGACGGGCCGCCCGCCGACCGGACGCCGGGTCCTTCCGCCGTGCGCGTCTGTGCCGCCTCCAGCCCGCGGCCCCGCTGCCCCCGCTGTCGGCTCCCTTGCGCCCCCCACGGCCCTTTTATCCTGGTCCACAGCCCGTTCGCAGGAGAAAGGTCGCCCCTTGGGGAACAGCTTGGTGCACAGCACGGACGGCAGCCGTCGTCCCCAGCCGCAGATCCCGGTCGTCGTCCTCGCCGGATTCCTCGGGTCGGGGAAGACCACGCTCCTCAACCACCTGCTGCACCGCAGCGCGGGCAGCAGGATCGGGGCGATCGTCAATGACTTCGGCGCCATAGAGATCGACGCGCTGGCCGTCGCGGGGGCCCTTGGCGACTCCACCGTCTCCCTCGGCAACGGCTGCCTGTGCTGCGCCGTGGACGCCAGTGAACTCGACGTCTACCTGGCCAAGCTCGCCGCGCCCGAGACCGGTGTCGACGTGATCGTCATCGAGGCCAGCGGACTCGCCGAACCGCGGGAACTGGTGCGGATGGTGCTGGCCAGCGAGCACCCCGGCATCGTCTACGGCGGCCTCGTCGAGGTCGTGGACGCCGCCGAGTTCGACGACACACGCGCGCGGCACCCCGAGATCGACCGGCACCTCGCCCTCGCCGACCTGGTGGTTGTCAACAAGGTGGACCGGGCCGGGGACCCCGAACGGGTGCTCGCCCTGGCGGGGTCGCTGACCGACCGGGCCGCCGTCGTCCCGGCGACCTACGGGCGCGTCGACCCCGAGTTCCTCTTCGACTGCCGGCCGAGCGAGGAACGCATCGGCCAGCTGTCCTTCGACGACCTGCACGACCACGACGACGCCCACGACGCGGACGGCCTCGGCGCGGGCGGCCACGCCGGGCACCTGCACACCGGCTACGACAGCCTCTCGTTCACCTCCGACGCCCCCCTGGACCCGCGCCGCCTGATGCGGTTCCTGGACAGCCGGCCCGAGGGTCTGTACCGGATCAAGGGCCACGTCGACCTCGGGCCCAACGACACCCGCAACCGGTACACCATGCACGCCGTCGGCCGGTTCCTGCGCTTCTACCCCGAGCCCTGGGCAGCCGCCGAGCCCCGCCGCACCCAGCTGGTGCTGATCGGGTCCGGCATCGACACCGAGGCGCTCGGCAAGGAGCTGAAGGGCTGCGAGAGCGACGCCCCGCACGCCGACGAGCACGGCATGTGGGGCGTCCTGCGCTACGTACAGGGCACCGAGGACGAACCCGGCCCGGAGCCCCGCGGCGACTAGAAGACCGGCCCCGCGACCACCGACACCGTCTTCGGCAGCGAGGTGCCCGAGCCGTCCCGGCGCGGGTCCGGGTCCGGCAGTTCGGCCGGGGTGCCGTTCTTCTGCGCGGCGCGCGCCGGCACCGGGCCCGCCCAGGCCAGCGCCAGACAGTCCTCGCCCTTCAGGAACCGCTGGCAGCGCACGCCGCCGGTGGCCCGGCCCTTGCGCGGGTACTGGTCGAACGGGGTCAGCTTGGCCGTCGTCTGCACCGAGTCGTCCAGGGTGCCGCGCGAGCCGGCCACCGTGAAGACCGCCGCGTCGGCGGCCGGATCGACGGCCGTGAAGCAGATGACCTTCGCGCCCTCGGCGAGCTTGATGCCCGCCATGCCGCCCGCCGGACGGCCCTGCGGACGGACGATCGAGGACTGGAAACGCAGCAGTTGCGCGTCGTCCGTGATGAAGACCAGGTCCTCCTCGCCGGTGCGCAGCTCCACCGCGCCGACGATCCGGTCGCCCTCCTTGAGCGTGATGACCTCCAACTCGCCCTTGTTGGACGGGTAGTCCGGCACCACGCGCTTGACCACGCCCTGCTCGGTGCCGAGCGCGAGACCGGGGGAGGACTCGTCCAGCGTGGTCAGGCAGACCACCGTCTCGTCGTCCTCCAGGGAGACGAACTCCGCGAGCGGCGCGCCTCCGGAGAGGTTCGGCGCGCCCGTCGCCTCGGGCAGCTGCGGCAGGTCGACCACGTTGATCCGCAGCAGCCGGCCCGACGAGGTGACCGCGCCGATCTCACCGCGCGCCGTCGCCGGCACCGCCGAGACGATCACGTCGTGCTTGACCCGCTTGCCGCCCGCCTGGTCGGGGAACGGCTCGGCGGTCGCCGTACGCGCCAGCAGGCCCGTGGAGGACAGCAGCACCCGGCACGGGTCGTCGGCCACCTGGAGCGGCACGGTGGCCGCCGGGGCGCCGCCGGACTCCAGCAGGACGGTGCGCCGGTCGGTGCCGAACTTCTTGGCCACGGCAGCCAGTTCGGCCGAGACCAGCTTGCGCAGCTCCTGGTCGGAGTCCAGGATCCGGGTCAGCTCCGCGATCTCCGCGGTGAGCTTGTCCTTCTCCGCCTCCAACTCGATGCGGTCGTACTTGGTGAGCCGGCGCAGCGGCGTGTCGAGGATGTACTGCGTCTGCACCTCGCTCAGCGAGAAGCGCCCCATCAGGCGCTCCTTGGCCTGCGCCGAGTTGTCACTGGACCGGATCAGCCGGATGACCTCGTCGATGTCGACCAGGGCGGTCAGCAGACCCTCGACCAGGTGCAGCCGGTCGCTCTTCTTGGCGCGGCGGAACTCGCTGCGCCGGCGCACCACATTGAAGCGGTGATCGAGGTAGACCTCGAGGAGTTCCTTCAGGCCCAGGGTGAGCGGCTGGCCGTCCACCAGGGCCACGTTGTTGATGCCGAAGGACTCCTCCATCGGCGTCAGCTTGTAGAGCTGCTCCAGGATGGCCTCGGGCACGAAGCCGTTCTTGATCTCGATGACCAGACGCAGCCCGTGCTCGCGGTCGGTGAGGTCCTTGACGTCGGCGATGCCCTGGACCTTCTTCGCGTTGACCAGGTCCTTGATCTTCGCGATGACCTTCTCCGGGCCGACCGCGAACGGCAGTTCGGTGACCACCAGGCCCTTGCGGCGGGCGGTCACCGGCTCGACCGAGACCGTCGCGCGCATCTTGAAGGTGCCGCGGCCGGTCGCGTACGCGTCCCGGATGCCGTCCAGGCCGACGATCCGGCCTCCGGTGGGCAGGTCGGGGCCGGGGACGTGCTTCATCAGCGCGTCCAGGTCCGCGTTCGGGTTCCTGATCAGATGGCGGGCGGCGGCCACGACCTCGCGCAGGTTGTGCGGCGGCATGTTGGTCGCCATGCCGACCGCGATCCCCGAGGAGCCGTTGACCAGCAGGTTCGGGAAGGCGGCGGGCAGGGCGACCGGCTCCTGCTCCTGGCCGTCGTAGTTCGGCGCGAAGTCGACCGTGTCCTCGTCGATCGACTCGGTCATCAGGCTCGTGGCCTCGGCCATCCGGCACTCGGTGTACCGCATGGCGGCCGGCGGGTCGTCATTTCCCAGCGAGCCGAAGTTGCCGTGGCCGTCGACCAGCGGCAGCCGCATGGAGAAGGGCTGGGCCATGCGCACCAGGGCGTCGTAGATCGACGCGTCGCCGTGCGGGTGCAGCTTGCCCATGACCTCGCCGACGACGCGCGCGCACTTCACATAGCCGCGTTCGGGGCGCAGGCCCATCTCGTTCATCTGGTAGACGATCCGGCGGTGCACCGGCTTGAGGCCGTCACGGGCGTCCGGCAGGGCGCGCGAGTAGATGACCGAGTAGGCGTACTCGAGGTAGGAGCCACGCATCTCGTCCACGACGTCGATGTCGAGGATCTTCTCCTCGTACGAATCGTCGGGCGGCGGGGTCTTCGTGCTGCGGCGGGCCATCGCTGCCGGCTCCTCCTGATCTGATCGCTCGCCTTCGGGGCGCGCACCCTTCGGCTCGCTCGTGCTGAAGCGTCTGACAAATCTGTCGCGGACCATTGTGGACCGGGGCACTGACAACCCGGACCGGCGCCCCGGTCCGCGCGGCTCGCCCGGTGCCCCGGACGATCACCGGATCCGGGTGCGAGGCAGGCTACGCGATCCGCTGTCGGCGTACGTGCCGCGGGAACTTCACCGGGGCCCCGCACGCTTTGCATACAGTGGCAGGAACGGCAGGAAAACCGCGGTTTCACGACCGCCTCCGCTCGCGAAGGGACGTACATGCCCATGGGTCACACGACCACAGCCGAGGCAGGCTCCGGGGGCCTGACAGCGACCGAGCATCGCCTGGCCAACGGTCTGCGCGTGGTGCTCTCCGAGGACCACCTGACCCCCGTGGCGGCGGTCTGCCTCTGGTACGACGTCGGCTCCCGCCACGAGGTCAAGGGGCGCACCGGCCTGGCCCACCTTTTCGAGCACCTGATGTTCCAGGGTTCCGGGCAGGTCAAGGGCAACGGCCACTTCGAGCTGGTGCAGGGCGCCGGCGGCTCGCTCAACGGCACCACCAGCTTCGAGCGCACCAACTACTTCGAGACCATGCCCGCCCACCAGCTGGAGCTCGCGCTCTGGCTGGAGGCCGACCGCATGGGCTCGCTGCTGACCGCCCTGGACGACGAGTCCATGGAGAACCAGCGCGACGTCGTCAAAAATGAGCGCCGCCAGCGCTACGACAACGTCCCCTACGGCACCGCTTTCGAGAAGCTGACCGCCCTGTCGTACCCCGAGGGCCACCCGTACCACCACACGCCGATCGGCTCCATGGCGGACCTGGACGCGGCCACCCTGGAGGACGCCCGCCAGTTCTTCCGCACCTACTACGCGCCGAACAACGCGGTGCTCTCCGTGGTCGGCGACATCGACCCCGAGCAGACCCTCGCCTGGATCGAGAAGTACTTCGGCTCCATCCCGGCCCACGACGGCAAGCCCGCGCCCCGTGACGGCTCCCTGCCGGACGTCATCGGCGAGGAACTGCGCGAGGTCGTCGTGGAGGAGGTCCCGGCGCGCGCCCTGATGGCCGCCTACCGGCTGCCGCAGGACGGCACGCGCGCGTGCGACGCGGCCGACCTCGCCCTGACCGTCCTCGGCGGCGGCGAGTCCTCCCGGCTGTACAACCGGCTGGTGCGGCGCGACCGTACGGCCGTCGCGGCCGGCTTCGGGCTGCTGCGCCTGGCCGGCGCGCCCTCCATGGGCTGGCTGGACGTGAAGACCTCCGGCGACGTCGAGGTGCCGGTCATCGAGCGGGCCATCGACGAGGAGCTGGCCCGGTTCGCCGAGGAGGGCCCCACCGCGGAGGAGATGGAGCGCGCCCAGGCCCAGTTGGAGCGCGAATGGCTGGACCGGCTCGGC
This sequence comes from Streptomyces sp. NPDC043952, assembly GCF_056435325.1. Classification (NCBI taxonomy): domain Bacteria; kingdom Bacillati; phylum Actinomycetota; class Actinomycetes; order Kitasatosporales; family Streptomycetaceae; genus Streptomyces; species Streptomyces sp. NPDC043952. Next base: position 83,430 of record NZ_JBWKES010000012.1, on the reverse strand, counting down.
ACCGTCGCGGGCCGCGCCGACGAACTGTGCCGCTACGCCGTCCTGTTCGGCGACCCGCAGCTCGCCCTGAACGCCGTGCAGCGCATCCTGGAGATCACCCCCGAGGAGGTCAGGGAGGTCGCCAAGGCCCGGCTGCGCCCCGACAACCGCGCGGTCCTGGTCTACGAGCCGAAGTCCCCGCAGGCCGTCGAGGACGCCGATCTGCCCGAGGACCCGGAGTCGGAGGCCACCGTAGAGGCCGGAAACGAGAACGAGGAGACGGCCAAGTGACCGAGCAGCTCGCCACCATGGACTTCCACCCGCAGCCGCAGGCCGGCGAGGCGAAGCCGTGGGCCTTCCCGGCCCCCGAGCGCGGCGCGCTCGACAATGGCCTGACCGTGCTGCGCTGCCACCGACCCGGCCAGCAGGTCGTCGCCGTCGAGGTGCTCCTGGACGCCCCCCTGGACGCCGAGCCGGCCGGCCTGGACGGCGTCGCCACCATCATGGCGCGCGCCTTCTCCGAGGGCACCGACAAGCACTCCGCCGAGGAGTTCGCCGCCGAGCTGGAGCGCGCGGGCGCCACCCTGGACGCGCACGCCGACCACCCCGGCGTCCGCATCAGCCTGGAGGTCCCCGCCTCGCGCCTGGCCAAGGGCCTCGGCCTGGTCGCCGACGCGCTGCGCGCCCCCGCCTTCGCCGAGAATGAAGTCGAGCGGCTGGTCCGCAACCGCCTGGACGAGATCCCGCACGAGCTGGCCAGCCCCGCCCGCCGGGCCGCCAAGGAACTCTCCAAGGAGCTGTTCCCGGCCACCGCGCGCATGTCCCGACCGCGCCAGGGCACCGAGGAGACGGTCGAGAAGATCGACGCGGCCGCCGTACGCGCCTTCTACGACCGCCATGTGCGCCCCGCCACCGCCACCGCGGTCGTGGTCGGCGACCTCACCGGCATCGATCTGGACGCCCTGCTCGGCGAGACCCTGGGCGCCTGGACCGGCACGCCGGGCGCGCCCCGCCCGGTGCCCGCCGTGACGGCCGACGACACCGGGCGTGTCGTCATCGTGGACCGGCCCGGCGCCGTCCAGACGCAGCTGCTCATCGGCCGCGTCGGCCCGGACCGGCACGACCGGGTGTGGCCCGCCCAGGTGCTCGGCACCTACTGCCTCGGCGGCACCCTCACCTCCCGCCTGGACCGGGTGCTGCGCGAGGAGAAGGGCTACACCTACGGTGTGCGCGCGTTCGGGCAGGTGCTCCGCTCCGGACCCGACGGCAACGGCGCCTCCATGCTGGCCATCAGCGGCTCCGTGGACACCCCCAACACCGGCCCGGCGCTGGACGACCTGTGGAAGGTGCTGCGCACCCTCGCGGCGGAGGGCCTGACCGACGCCGAGCGGGACGTCGCCGTGCAGAACCTCGTCGGGGTCGCGCCGCTGAAGTACGAGACCGCGGCGGCCGTCGCGGGCACGCTCGCCGACCAGGTGGAGCAGCACCTTCCCGACGACTTCCAGGCGACGCTCTACCGGCAGTTGGCCGCGACGGGCACCGTGGAGGCCACCGCGGCGGTCGTCAACGCCTTCCCGGTGGACCGCCTGGTGACGGTTCTCGTGGGCGACGCGTCCCAGATCAAGGCGCCGGTGGAGGCGCTGGGAATCGGCGCGGTCGCCGTGGTGTCGGCCGAGTAACCACCCGCGCGGGCAGCCCCCTGGGGGCGGTGCCCGGACAGCGGATCAGGCCCCGACAGGGGATGGGCCCTGACGGCGATGGGGCCCTGACGGCCTACGGGTCGTCAGGGCCCCACTTTGTTCCACTCTCTTCCCAAGATGTCCGGATTGGGGCGGAGGTTGCCCGTCTGCCCTGTGGGATGCGCTACAAAAGCCGCCTTCTGTTTGAGGATTGGCGGCCGGTCCGCTTAGCGTCGTCCGGGTTGTCCGTCGGGCAGTGCGCCGCAGCCGCGGCACCGGACAGCCATCGCCGAGTCCCCGAGGCGCGAGCCAGGGGAGCCGGGGACCCACCTGTCCCTGGGGTGAATCGGGCCCGTCCGCGCGCGAGTGCGGGGCCCGTAGGAGACCTTCCTGCTCCTAACCCGTCAGCTAACCCGGTAGGCGAGAGGGAAGGAAAGGAACAGCCACGCACATGGCGTTCGCATGCGCCACCGGGAAGCACCGCAAGCCCGGCCGGGTCAAGCGCACCACCGCCCAGGCGGCCGGTATCGCGGCCCTGACCACCACCGGTGTCATCGGCACCCTCGCCGCGTCCCCGGCGCTCGCCGCCGAGACCCCCGTCGAGCAGACCGGCCTCACCCCGGTGCTCACCGCGAGCGACGACCTCGCCGAGCACATCGACGCCCAGGCCGTCGCCCAGCAGCGGATCGCCGAGCACGAGGCGGCCGAGAAAGCCGCCGCCGTGCGCGCGAAGGAGGCCCGCGAGGCCAGGGCACGCGCCGCCCGCGAGGCCGAGCGCAAGCGGCTGAACGCCTTCGTCGCCCCGATCGCGCACTCCTACGTGTCCACCGGCTACAAGGCCAGCAGCTCCCTGTGGTCCTCCGGCTCCCACACCGGTATCGACTTCCACGCGATGACCGGCACCCCCGTGCACGCGGTCGGCGCCGGCACGGTCGTCTCCACCGGCTGGGGCGGGGCGTACGGCAACCAGATCGTGCTCCGCATGGCCGACGGCATGTACACCCAGTACGGCCATCTGTCGTCCATCGGAGTCACGGTGGGCCAGCGGATCACCGCGGGCCAGCAGATCGCCCTGTCCGGCGCGACCGGCAACGTCACCGGCCCGCATCTGCACTTCGAGGCGCGCACCGGCCCCGACTACGGCTCCGACGTCGATCCCGTCGCGTACCTGCGCGGCCACGGCGTGAACGTCTGACCGACCGCACGCACCGAAAGCCCCGCCCTCCCGGCCGGGGCTTTCGCCTTTCCCGGACGTTCTCGCCCGGCCCTGTCCAAAAAATATCCATGGATCGAGGCCCGCCGTCGGAAATTGCGGCCCGGTGGAATAGAGTCACGGAAAACACGCGTTCGTCGTCGGCGTCGTGTCGCGGGCATTAAGGCGGAGGTCTGTCATGCGTATTCCGGCGCAATCGGTGTGCACGGCGATCCGGGACGATATCATCGCCGGCGCCCTCGAACGCGGGAGCCGGCTCACCGAGGAGGTGCTCGCCCGCCGCTACGGCGTCTCGCGCGTCCCCGTGCGCGAGGCCCTGCGCACCCTGGAGGCGGAGGGCTTCGTGGTGACGCGCCGGCACGCGGGCGCCTGCGTGGCCGAGCCGACCGAGCAGGAGGCCGCCGACCTGCTGGAGATGCGGCTGCTCCTGGAGCCGCTCGGCGCCGCGCGGGCCGCCCGGCGCCGCAGCGAGGCCCATCTGAAGGTGCTGCGCGGCCTGGTCCGGCTGGGCCAGGAGCGTGCCAGGAGGGGCGGCAGCGAGGATCTGCGCGCCCTGGACGGCTGGTTCCACGAGACGCTGGCCCAGTCCTGCGGCAGCCCCTCGCTGACCTCGGCACTCGTCCAGCTGCGCCACAAGATCGCCTGGATGTACACGGTGGACGCGCCGCCGGACGCGGCCGGCACCTGGGCCGAGCACGGCGCGATCGTGGACGCGGTGGCGCGCGGCGACAGTGAGCGCGCCCGCGCGGTGACCGCGCTGCACACCGAGCGGGCGACGGCGGCGCACCGGCTGCGGCTGTCCGGGGCCGCGGCGCGTGCGCGGGCTTCGCAACATGCCGTAAACATGTCCGGCGCGCGGAATTAACATCGGTGCCGTATACAAAGTGGAGGGAATATCCGGCGGGCGTGTATTTCCGGGTGCCGTGAATTAGGGGAGGCGGTCCATGGGGAATTCTCGCCATGGCCGATACGGCGGCGCTCGGAAAACGCGGAAGCCGCGCCACCCGCTGGAGGATGACGCGACTTCCCGAATCCGGCCCGACTTCCCGGCCCCGGACAGAGCCCGTATAGAGCCCGGACTTCCCGGCCCCGGCCACGGCCCGTCCCGGCCACGGCCCGTCCCGGCCCCGGCCCGTCCCGGCCTCGGTCACGGCCCGTCCCGGACGGCTCACACCGTCTCGGGCAGCTCCTCCAGGCCCTCGGCGACCAGCTTGGCCAGCCGGTCCAGGGCGGCGTCCGCGCCCTCGGCGTCGGAGGCGAGCACGATCTCCTCGCCGCCCTGGGCGCCCAGGCCCAGAACGCCCAGCATGGAGGCCGCGTTGACCGGGGTGCCGCCGGCCTTGCAGATCGTCACCGGGATGCCTGCGGCCGTGGCGGCCCGGACGAAGATGGAGGCGGGGCGGGCGTGAAGACCCTCGGCCCAGCCGACGTTGACGCGGCGCTCAGCCATGTGTTGCTGCCCTTCACTGTTCAGGGTTGTCTAGACCAGTGTTCCATATCGCGAGGCGTGCCAGAAGAGGGGCTGCGCACCCCCTCCGCCGTGCTCCACAGACTGCCCCGCGCCGTTGTCGGACGCGAGCCGTACGCTGGGCCCCATGCGAACCTCGGCGGAACCGCAGGGCCGGCAGGGCCGGTACGAGTACCCGGCGCACTGGGAGGCGGACGTGGTGCTGCGGGACGGAGGCACCGCCCGCATCCGGCCCATCACCGTCGACGACGCCGACCGCCTGGTCCACTTCTACGAGCAGGTCTCGGACGAGTCCAAGTACTACCGCTTCTTCGCCCCTTACCCCCGGCTGTCCGCCAAGGACGTCCACCGCTTCACGCACCACGACTTCGTGGACCGGGTGGGCCTCGCGGCCACCGTGGGCGGTGAGTTCATCGCGACGGTGCGCTACGACCGCATAGGGGCAGGCGGCGCGCCCGCGTCCGGTCCCGCCGACGAGGCCGAGGTCGCCTTCCTGGTGCAGGACGCCCACCAGGGCCGGGGGGTCGCCTCCGCCCTCCTCGAACACATCGCGGCCGTCGCCCGCGAGCGGGGCATCCGCCGCTTCGCCGCCGAGGTGCTGCCCGCCAACACCAAGATGATCAAGGTGTTCACGGACGCCGGGTACACCCAGAAGCGCAGCTTCGAGGACGGCGTCGTACGCCTGGAGCTGGACCTCGAACCCACCGACCGCGCCCTCGCCGTGCAGCACGCGCGCGAGCAGCGGGCCGAGGCGCGCTCGGTGCAGCGGCTGCTCGCGCCCGGCTCCGTCGCGGTCATCGGCGTCGGCCGCGCGCCCGGCGGGGTCGGCCGCGGCGTCCTGGCCAACATCCGCGACGCCGGGTACGCGGGCCGGCTGTACGCCGTGAACAAGGCGTTCCCCGCGGACCTCGCCGAGGTCGACGGGGTGGCCGCCTACCGCTGTGTGCGGGACGTCGACGCCCCGGTGGACCTCGCCGTCGTCGCCGTACCGGCCGAGTACGTGCCCGCGGTGGTCGCCGAGTGCGGGGAACACGGCGTCCAGGGGATCGTCGTGCTCAGCGCCGGGTACGCCGAGAGCGGTCCCGAGGGCAAGGAGCGGCAGCGGGCGCTCGTGCAGCAGGCGCGCGCGTACGGCATGCGGATCATCGGGCCCAACGCGTTCGGCGTCATCAACACCGCACCGGACGTACGGCTGAACGCCTCCCTCGCCCCCGAGATGCCGCGCCCCGGCCGCATCGGCATGTTCGCCCAGTCCGGCGCCATCGGCATCGCCCTGCTGTCCCGGCTGCACCGGCGCGGCGGCGGCGTCACCGGGGTCACCGGCGTCTCCACGTTCGTCTCCGCGGGCAACCGGGCGGACGTGTCCGGCAACGACGTCCTCCAGTACTGGTACGAGGACCCGGACACCGACGTCGTCCTCATGTACCTGGAGAGCATCGGCAACCCGCGCAAGTTCACCCGGCTCGCCCGGCGGACGGCGGCGGCGAAGCCGCTGGTCGTGGTGCAGGGGACGGGCACCGCACCGCAGGGCCACGCGGTGCGCGCCACGCGGCTGCCGCACGCGACCGTCTCCGCGCTGCTGAGGCAGGCCGGGGTCATCCGGGTGGACACCATCACGGAGCTGGTCGACGCCGGGCTGCTGCTCGCCCGGCAGCCGCTGCCCGCCGGGCCCAGGGTGGCGATCCTCGGGAACTCCGAGTCCCTTGGCGTGCTGACGTACGACCGGTGCATCGCGGAGGGGCTGCACCCGTCGCGGCCGCTCGACCTGACGACCGGGGCGACGCCGGAAGACTTCCACCGGGCACTGAGCGCGGCGCTCGCCGACGAGACGAACGACTCCGTCGTGGTGACGGCGATACCCGCGATCGGGGAGGCGTCGCCGGGGGACGCGGAGCTGGCGGAGGCGCTGCGCTCGGCCGCCGCCGGGGTGCCGGGGAAGCCGGTGCTGGTGGTGCATGTGGAGCTGGGCGGGCTGGCGGAGGCGTTGTCGGCGGCAGCGAGTACGGCACCACAGGCCGCTGACAGGGCACTCGGCACCGAAGGCACCGAGGTCACCGCCGGCACCGAGGTCACCGCGGGCACCGCGGGCACCGAGGGCGAGGAGAAGCCGCCCACCGCAGGAGCGGAAAAGCCGCCCGCCACGGGATCAGCGGACACCACCCCGCGCCGCACGCCCAGCACACCCCCCACACCCCCGACGCCCCCCGAAGGCACCCGCCTCATCCCCGCCTACCCCGCCGCCGAACGCGCCGTACGCGCGCTCGCCGAGGCGGTCCGGTACGGGCAGTGGCGGCGGGAGGCGGCCGAGCCCGGACGGGTGCCGGAGTACGAGGACATCGACGAGAAGGGCGCCGCGCGGCTGATCGGGGAGCTGCTGGAGCGCGGCGAGGGGCTCACCATCTCGGACGCGCAGACCTGCGAACTGCTCGCGAAGTACGGCATCCGGGTGCGCCGCGCGCTTCCCGCGCCCACCCCCGACGCCGCCGCCGAGGCCGCCCGTACCCTCGGCTACCCCGTGGCCCTGAAGGCGACCGCCCCCCACCTGCGGCACCGCGCCGACCTGGGCGGCGTCCGCCTGGACCTGGCGGACGAGGAGCAACTTCGGCGGGCGTACGCGGAGTTGACCGAGCTGTTCGGCAAGCCGGAGGAGATCCGGCCGGTGGTGCAGGGGATGGCGCCCCGAGGCGTCGACACCGTCGTACGCGCCGTGATCGACCCGGCGGCCGGGGCCGTGCTGTCCTTCGGGCTCGCCGGCGCGGCCTCCCAGCTGCTGGACGACACGGCGCACCGGCTGATCCCGGTCACCGACCGGGAGGCGACCTCGCTGGTGCGCGCGATCCGCACCGCGCCCCTGCTGTTCGGCTGGCGCGGCTCCACCCCCGTGGACACCCCCGCTCTGGAGGAGCTGCTGCTGCGGGTCTCCCGCCTGGTCGACGACCACCCCGAGGTGGTCGCCGTCACCCTGGAACCGGTCGTCGTGGCCCCGCACGGCGCGAGCGTCCTGGGCGCGACCGTACGGCTCGCACCCCCGCCCGCCCGCGACGACCACGGCCCGCGCACCATGCCGGCCTACTGAGCGCGCTCCCATGCGGATCGCCGGCCACCGACTCCCCGAGGCCAGCTGACGGGACGCCCCCACCCCCGACGAGACCGCCTGCCTGATCCGGTCCCTCGGGCAGGCGCCCCCCGTGCTCGTCGCGTTCGAGGCGGACGCCGGTGGAATCGAACCCGTGTCCTGTCTGGCCGCCACCGAGCGGGTGGAGATCCGGCACGGGCCGCGTCCCGAGAAGCGGGAAGGCACCTGACCGGGAGACACTCCGGCCCCCCTCCCACCGCACGCCCCGTTGGCCCGGAGTGCCCCCGTCCACGCACTAGGATGGACGCCATGGCCAAGACCAGTACGACGACCCAGGGGCTGCGAGCGGCGATCGAGCGCAGCGGCTACTACCCGGCCCTCGTGGCCGAGGCGGTGGAGGCCGCCGTGGGCGGCGAGCCCATCCGGTCGTACCTGGTCCACCAGGAGACCACGTTCGACCAGAACGAGGTGCGCCGCCATGTGACCGTCCTGGTCCTCACCGCCAACCGCTTCATCGTCAGCCACACCGACGAGCAGGCCGCCGACGGCACCTCCCCGACGCCGTACGCCACCACCTCCACCGAGTCCGTGAAGCTCGGCCGGATCTCCTCCGTCGTGCTCAGCCGGGTGGTCGCCAATCCCGAGCAGTACACACCGGGCACCCTGCCCCGCGAGGTCGTGCTGACCATCGGCTGGGGCGCGGTCAGCCGGATCGACCTGGAGCCCGCCGCCTGCGGCGACCCCAACTGCGACGCCGACCACGGCTACACAGGCAACTCCACGGCGGACGACCTCAGCCTGCGCGTCAGCGAGGCCGGCGACGGCCCCGAGACGGTGCGCGAGGCGCTCGCCTTCGCGCAGGCCCTTTCCGAGGCGACCGCGGACCTCGACCGCTGATGTCCCAGCTCTCCGCCTGGGACCACCCGGAACCCCTCGCCCTGTCCGGCGCACCGCTGCCCGAGTACGGCACCGGCTCCCTCGCCGACCTGCTCCCCACCCTCGCCGCGGGCATGGGCGTCCCCGGCACCACCGCCGCGATCACGGAGCTGGCCCCGGTCGACCGGGCCTGCGTCTTCCTGGTCGACGGCCTCGGCTGGGAGCAGTTGCGCGCCCACCCCGACGAGGCGCCCTTCCTCACCTCGCTGCTCGGCAGCTCGCGCGGCGGCACCGGCCGGCCGCTCACCGCCGGCTACCCAGCGACCACCGCGACCTCCCTCGCTTCCGTCGGCACCGGCCTGCCCCCCGGCGCCCACGGCCTGCCCGGCTACACCGTCCGCGACCCGGCCACCGGCGCGCTGATGAACCAGCTCCGCTGGCAGCCGTACACCGATCCGGGCCGCTGGCAGCCGTACCCCACCGTCTTCCAGCTGGCCCACGCCGCCGGGGTGCACGCGGCCCAGGTCTCCTCGCCGACGTTTCAGCACACGCCGCTCACCAAGGTCGCGCTCAGCGGCGGCACCTTCCACGGCAGGCTGTCCGGCGAGGAGCGGATGGATCTCGCGGCCGCGCAACTGGCCGCCGGGGACCGCTCGCTGGTGTACACGTACTACGCCGAACTGGACGGCGCGGGCCACCGCTACGGCGTCGCCTCCGACACCTGGCGCGGCCAGCTGATGTACGTCGACCGGCTCGCCCAGCGCCTCGCCGAGCAGCTGCCCCCGCGCAGCGCGCTCTACGTGACCGCCGACCACGGCATGATCGACGTGCCGTTCGACGAGGAGCACCGCTTCGACTTCGACACGGACTGGGAACTGAGCGCCGGGGTCGCCCTGCTGGGCGGCGAGGGCCGGGCCCGCCATGTGTACGCGGTGCCGGGCGCCCAGAGCGACGTGCTGACCTGCTGGCGCGAGGTGCTCGGCGAGCAGTTCTGGGTGGCCTCGCGCGACGAGGCGATCGAGGCCGGCTGGTTCGGGCCGCATGTGGACGAGCGGGTGTACGACCGGCTCGGCGATGTGATCGCGGCCGCGTGCGACGACGTCCTGATCATCGCCTCCGAGCGGGAGCCCAAGGAGTCCGCGCTGGTGGGCAACCACGGTTCGATGACGCCCGTGGAGCAGTTGGTCCCGCTGCTCGAAGTACGCTCCTGACCCGCCGCCCTCCCCGCCTCATCCGCCCCCCTCACCGAAAGGTGCTCAACTCCTCATGCCCGAGCTGGTGTTCTTCTCCGGAACGATGGACTGCGGGAAGTCGACGCTGGCTCTCCAGATCGAGCACAACCGCTCCGCGCGGGGCCTGGCCGGGATGATATTCACCCGCAATGACCGCGCGGGCGCGGGCAAGCTGTCCTCGCGCCTCGGCCTGGTCACCGACGCGGTGGAGGTCGCCGACGCCCAGGACCTCTACGTGTACATCGTGGACCACCTCTCGCAGGGCGGCCGGATCGACTATGTGATCGCGGACGAGGCGCAGTTCCTCGCGCCGGTGCAGATCGACCAGCTGGCGCGCGTGGTGGACGATCTCGGCGTGGACGTCTTCGCCTTCGGCATCACCACCGACTTCCGCTCCAAGCTCTTTCCCGGCTCGCAGCGGCTGGTGGAGCTGGCCGACCGCATCGAGGTGCTCCAGGTGGAGGCGCTGTGCTGGTGCGGCGCCCGCGCCACGCACAACGCCCGTACGGTCGGTGGCCAGATGGTGGTCGAGGGCGCCCAGGTCGTCGTCGGGGACGTCAACCAGGCGGCGGGCGAGGTCGGTTACGAGGTGCTGTGCCGCCGCCACCACCGGCGCCGCATGACCGCCGCGACGGCCCGCGCGGCGGCCCTGTCCCCGGACGTCCTCCCCGTCTCCTCTCCCTGACCCCACCGGCCCCCGACCGCTGGCCGGGTCCTCCCTGCCTGCCTCCGGACCTTTCGACCGGTCGCCGGGTCTCCGGCAGCGCTTGGCGCGAGCCGGGAGCGGCCGGGCCTCCTGACCGGTCGGTGGGGCCCCCACCGCTCGCCTGGCCTCCCGGCCTGCTGCCGCGCTTCCCGGCCTGCCGCCGGACGTCCCGACCGTTCGCCGAGCCCCCCGACTGGTCGCCGGGTCTCCCGCAGTGCTTGGCGCGAGCCGGGAGCGGCCGGGCCTCCTGACCGGTCGGTGGGGCCCCCACCGCTCGCCTGGCCTCCTGGCCTGTCGCCACGCCTCCCGACCGCTCGCTGGATCCCCCACCGTTCGCCGGGCCTCCTGGCCTGCCGCCGGGCGTCCCGGCCTGCTATCTGGGCCTCCCGACCACTTGCCGAGCCCCCCATCACTCGCCGGCCGCTCGACCGCTCGCCGGGCCGCCCGGCCCTCGCTGAGCCCCCATCACTCGCCGAACCTCCCGCAGCGCTCGGCGCGAGCCGGGACCCAGCGTCCGGCGCTCAGCAGCTCAGCAGCTCAGCAGTCAGCGGCTCAGAGCTCAGCGGTCAGCGGCGCGGCGCTCAGCGTGGCTCCTGGATCACCGAGAACACCGCGCCCTCCGGGTCCGCCACCGTGGCCACCCGTCCGTGCGGGCCCTCATGGGCCGGGCGGAGGATCAGGCCGCCGAGGCCCGTCACCTGACGCAGCGTCTCCGCGATGTCGGCCACCTCGAAATAGGTCGCCCAGTACGGCCCCCGGTCCCGCGGCAGCCCGTGGCCCACGCCGTGCAGCCCGGCCACCGGGCGCCCGCCGACGCGCAGGGTCACATAGTCGAACCCGGCGGACACCACCGGCTCCATCTCGTACCCGAACACACTCGCGTAGAACTTGGCGACGCTCTCCGTCTCAAACGTCACCAGCTCGTTCCACGCGGGCGCGCCCGGCACCCCGGTGACCGCCGGGGCGAGATGCGCGGGCGCCTGCCAGATGCCGAACACCGCGCCCGAGGGGTCCGCCGCGATGGCCAGCCGCCCGGCCTCGGCCGCGTCCAGCGGGCCGACCGCCACGGTGCCCCCGCACAGCCGTACCGCCTCGGCCGTGCGGTCCACGTCGGCCGAGGCGAGATAGGGCGTCCAGGCGATCGGCAGCAGGTTCTCCGGCGGCAACTGGCCCATGCCGGCCACCTCGCGCCCGTCGAGCAACGCCCGCACGTACGGCCCGAGCTGCTGAGGGCCCGGCCGGAACTCCCAGCCGAACAGCTCTCCGTAGAACTCCTCGGTGGCGGTGAGCCGGTGCGCCATCAGACTCACCCAGCAGGGTGTGCCGGGCGCGCGCAGCGCCTGCGGACCGGCCGACTCCCGTGCCTCGGTCATCGATCACTCTCTCCCCGGCCCCTTTGTGCGGTGGCCGTGTCGCTTCCGCTTCTCCGGCAGGTGTGTGCACGCCGCCGGCGCGTACGCCCGTACCGGTGTGTCCGCATCCTCCACGGTCGCACGGCCCTGTCGTGTCGCCGCGCCGCCGGATCGGCGGTGTCTTCCGGAAGAATGCCTGGGCTGACGTCTTCCGCCGCTTTCTGACGATGTCCGACGGAGGTCCGACGCATGTTCGCCGGGTGTACGGCATGTGCTCGATCCCCTACGGCTCGTGATCGAGCCTGCCCGGCCGAGCAGAGTAGCCGCACCTGGACGCCGTGGCCACCCCTGGCGTATGCATGGCGGCATGACAGTCATCATCACCGCACCCGAACTCGCCGAAGCGCTCGCCGGCGAGGCGCCCCCGGTCCTGCTGGACGTGCGCTGGCAGTTGAGCCTGGCGAAGGCGGCGGGCGCTCCGCCCTTCGACGGCCGGGCCGAGCACGCGGCCGGGCACATCCCCGGCGCGGTCTTCGTCGACCTGGACCGGGAGTTGGCCGGGGCGCCGGGCGAGCACGGCCGCCATCCGCTGCCGGACCTCGCCGAGTTCGGCGCCGCGATGCGCCGCGCGGGCGTGTCGGCGAGCCGTCCGGTCGTCGTGTACGACGGCGGGCAGGGCTGGGCCGCCGCCCGCGCGTGGTGGATGCTGCACTGGACGGGTCACCCGGACGTGCGGGTCCTCGACGGCGGGTTGCCGTCCTGGACGGGGGAGTTGTCCACCGAGGTGCCCGATCCGGCCGAGGGCGACTTCGTGCCGGTGCCGGCCGCGGACGGTCTGCTGGACGCGGACGCAGCCGCCGAACTGGCCCGTACGGGTGTGCTGCTGGACGCCCGCGCGGGGGAGCGGTACCGGGGCGAGGTGGAGCCCGTGGACCGGGTCGGTGGGCACATCCCCGGCGCGGTCTCGGCGCCGACCACGGAAAATGTGGGCCCCGACGGCCGCTTCCTGCCCGCGGTCGAGCTGAAGGACCGCTTCAAGGCCCTCGGAATCTCCTCCGACGCGCCGGTGGGCGTCTACTGCGGCTCGGGCGTGTCCGGCGCCCATGAGGTGCTGGCCCTCGCGGTGGCGGGCATCCCGGCGGCCCTGTACGTGGGTTCGTGGTCGGAGTGGTCCGCGGACCCCTCCCGGCCGGTGGCGGTGGGCGCCGACCCGCAGTAGCCGCCAGGGCGGCGCGGAAGAGGGGCGGAACACCTGGGTGTCCCGCCCCTCTTGGCGTCGTACGACGGTTTACTCCTGCTTCTTGCGGCGGGTGCCGAACACGATCTCGTCCCAGCTCGGGACGGCCGCGCGGCGGCCGGGGCGCACTCCGTCGGCCTCGGCCTGGCGGTCCGTGGCGCCGGTCAGCCGGTCGCGGTGGCTGCCGACCGAGCGGGGCATGAGGACGTCCGCGTAGGCCGAGCCGGCCGAGGCGGCGGGCGCCGGCGGCTCCTCCACCGCGGCCTCCTCGTCGGGCTCGTCCGGGCTCTCCGGGGAGCGCTCCGGCACCACCATGTCGCCGCGGAACGACGGCACCGCCTCCAACAGGCTGGTCAGCGAGTCCCGTTCGCCGGTGGTCTCCTCGGCGGGCTCGGCCGACTGCGCGGGCAGGCTCGGCCGCTCGCGGTCGGTCTGCCGGTCGAGGGCGCGGTCCATCGAGCGCTCGCGCGGCAGCCGGGCGATGCGCGGGACGAACGGGAAGCTCGGCTCCGGTACGGCGAGGTCGTCGGACTCGCCGATCAGCGAGCGCGCCTCGTCGTCCACGGCCTGGACCAGCCGCCGGGGCGGGTCGTACGTCCAGCTCGCCGAGTGCGGTTCGCCCGCGACCCGGTAGACGAGCAGCACCTCCCAGGTGCCGTCGTCGCGGCGCCAGGAGTCCCACTGCACGGTGTCCTTCTCGGCGCCGCGCAGCAACAGCCGTTCCTGGACGGCCTCGCCGAGCAGCGGTCCCGAGTTCTCGCCGGGGCGGCGGACGGGGGTCTTGCGGGCCCGCTCGGCCATGAAGGCGCGCTCGGCCAGCACCGGCCCCTCGAAGCGCCGCACCCGGTCGACGGGGATGCCCGCGAGCTGTGCGACCTCTTCCGCGGTGGCACCGGCTCGTATCCGCGCCTGGATGTCACGGGGGCGCAGATGGCTCTCGACCTCGATCTCGATCTGGCCGAGACGCGGCCGGTCTCCGCGCACGGCGGCGCGCAGCCGCTCGTCGATCGGAAGCGTGTACTCCGTAGAGTCGGCAGCCTTCAGCACCAGCCGTGTGCCGTCATTCGAGACGGCCACGACACGCAGTTCGGGCATGGGGACCTCCCGGGTGGTGCCTGCCGACGTCACGTGCGTCGCTGCTTCCGCTAGTCGAGTGTGGCCTGCCCGGGTGCAGCCTGCCACAACCTTGCCGAGTTGCCCGGCGTGTCGGGCGCGGGCCCTGGGTCGCCGTTATGGCACGTTTACCAGTTCGCCACGCTAAGTGACCGAGTCTGTCACCCTGTGCAACTAGCCCCCTCCCGGCGGTCCTTGGTGGCCGCGGACACCCTGGTGGGAGGCCGGACCCAGGGCTCGCAACAGTACTCCATTCGGGCCACGTGCGTGGATTGGCGCGCCGCCCAACTTCCGGCAAGGGGCGACTCCGGGCCGCGCGCAACCGGTTTTGTGGATCATGAACGTGGCGAAGTTCACGCAATCCCCGGAAACGGAACTATCGGTTTCGCGTATACGTCCCTATCCCGTGCGATCAGTACCCCGATGTCGATCAAGTACGGGAAAGGCAGGCAAGTTCCGGGTATGCGCGAAACACCCGATGCGGAGCGGAAGCGGATCGACCTGAGCGTCGCGCAGGTGGCCGGCAGCGCCCTCGCGGCCGTCATCGCGGCGAAGCTGGCCTCCTCCTTCGGCGTGTACGGCACGATCCTCGGCGCCGGTGTCGTCAGCGTGATCGCCACCTGCGGCGGCTCCCTCTTCCAGCACTTCTTCCGGCGGACCGGGGAGCAGTTGCGGGTGGTGAAGAACCCGGCCGCCGCGTCCCCGGCGCAGCACCCGCCCGCCGAGGGCGAGTTCTCCGCCGGCACCGTCTACCGCGCGCGGGTCAAGAGCTGGCGGCGTCCGCTGGTCGCGGCCGCTCTCGTGTTCGGGGTGACGATGGGTGGCATCACGACGTACGAACTGGTGTCAGGCAGCAGCTTCAGCGGCGGTACCGGTACGACGGTCGGCGACGCCGTCGGCGGCCGGGGTTCCGGCGTCCACCGGACGGACGACCCCGGCCGGCTTCCCCCGCGCACCTCCCCGAGCGGCGGCGCCGCGTCCGACACCGGCACCCCGGCTCCGGGTTCCAGCACGGACCCGTCGACCGGCTCGGGCGCTGGCACCGGCACCGGCTCCGGCGGCGGTACGGCGGACTCCTCGTCGCCCGCCCCGAGCGCCTCGCCCGACGGGAAGGACGGCGGGGACCAGGCCTCCCCGGCCCCCACACCCAGCGGCTCCGCCGGGGCGGCTACGACCCCAGCACCCTCCGCAAGTAGTCGTTCCGGAACAGACGTTCCGGGTCCAGACGGTCCCGCAACGCCGTGAACTCGGCGAACCGCGGATACACCCGCGCGAGGTACTCCGCGTCCCGTGTGTGCACCTTCCCCCAGTGCGGCCGGCCCTCGTGCGCGGTGAAGATGCGCTCGGCGGCGGTGAAGTACGACTGGTACGGCGTGCCCCGGTACATGTGGACGGCGATGTAGGCGCTGTCCCGGCCCGAGGCGGTGGACAGGGTGATGTCGTCGGCCGGGGCGGTGCGCACCTCCACCGGGAAGCTGACGCGCAGGCCCGAGCGCTCCACCATGGCCTTCAGCTCGCGCAGCGTCTCCACCAGGGCCGCGCGCGGCACGGCGTACTCCATCTCCACGAACCGCACCCGGCGCGGCGAGGTGAAGACCTTGTACGGGATGTCGGTGTACGTCCGCGCGGACAGCACCCTGCTGGAGACCTTCGCGATGCCGGGGATGCTCGCGGGCGCCGCCCGGCCGACCCACTGGGTCACCTGGAAGAGGCCGTTGGAGAGGAACTCGTCCTCGAACCAGCCGGACAGCTGCCCGAGGGGTCGCTCGGGGCCCGCGCTGCGGTTGTTGCGCTTGGTGTTGGTGTTGCCGGTGTGCGGGAACCAGTAGAACTCGAAGTGCTCGTTCTCCGCCCAGAGTTGATCGAACTCGGCCAGGACCCGGTCCAGGGGCATGGGCTCCTCGCGCGCCGTGAGCAGGAACAGCGGCTCCACGGCGAAGGTGATCGCGGTGACGATGCCGAGCGCGCCGAGCCCCAGCCGGGCGGCGGCGAAGACCTCCGGGTGCTCCGTAGCGGAGCAGGTGAGCACCGAGCCGTCCGCCGTGACGAGTTCGAGGCCCTTGATCTGGGCGGCGAGGGAGGCGGAGTCGCGGCCCGTGCCATGGGTGCCGGTGCTGGTCGCCCCGGAGACCGTCTGCTCCATGATGTCGCCCATGTTGGTGAGCGACAGACCCTCGCGCGCCAGCGCCGCATTGAGTCGCTTGAGCGGGGTGCCCGCCTCGACCGTGACCGTCATGGCATCCCGGTCGATGGTGCGTATACCGGTCAACAGTTGAGGGCGTATCAACAGACCGTCGGTGGCCGCGATCGAGGTGAAGGAGTGCCCGGTGCCGACGGCCTTCACCGCCAGCCCGTCCTCCCGCGCCCGCCGCACCGCCGCCGCCAGTTCCCCGACCGAGGCCGGCGCGACCTGCCGGGCGGGCCGGGCTGCGATGTTCCCGCCCCAGTTACGCCATGTGCCGTTCGCGCCGCTCGTCTTCCCGTTCGCCGTGCTGCTCAACGGTTCCTCCCCGACCCGCGGCCGGCCTGCGCAGCCGGCGGTACCCGAGGAAACCGACCACGACCGCGACGGCCCCGGAGAGCACCGGGACCCCGTACCCGGCGCGCGCCCCGGCGGCGTCGATCACCGAGCCGGCCAGCGAGGAACCGAGCGCCACGCCGACCGCGAGGCCGGTGCTCACCCAGGTCATGCCCTCGGTGAGCTGCGCGCGAGGTACGTGCTTTTCGATGAGGGACATCGTCGTGATCATCGTCGGTGCGATGGACAGCCCCGCAACGAACAGCGCCACGGCCAGAAGCGGCAGGTTTCCGACCAGTAGGAGGGGGATCATACTCACGGCCATGGCGGCCACGCCCAGGAGCCAGCGGCGCTCCGCCGACCCGGAGAGCCGCAGCAGCCCGAAGACCGCGCCGGCCAGGCAGGAACCGGCCGCGTACAGGGCGAGCACCACGCTCGCGGCGCCCTTGTGGCCGCGTTCGTCGGCGAAGGCCACCGTGACCACGTCCACCGAGCCGAAGATCGCACCGGTCGCCACGAAGGTCGCCACCAGCACCTGGAGCCCCGGCGAGCGCAGCGCGGTGCCCCCGCCGTGCCGCTCGCCCGGATGCGGCTGCGGCTCGGTGGCGCGCTGGGCGGTCAGCCAGCACACGCCGGCCGCCAGGAAGAGGGCGGCGAGCAGGGGGCCGGCCTCCGGGAACCAGACCGTGCACAGGCCGATGGAGATGATCGGCCCGAAGACGAAGCAGATCTCGTCCATAACCGACTCGAACGAGTAGGCGGTGTGCAGCTTGGGCGTGCCCCGGTACAGGGCGGCCCAGCGGGCCCGGATCATCGCGCCCAGGCTCGGCACCGCGCCGATTCCGGCGGCGCAGGTGAACAGCACCCAGTCCGGCCACCGGAAGTGCGCGGCCAGCAGCAGCCCGGCGGCCGCGGCGAGCGCCACCAGGGTGGCCGGGCGCAGCACCCGGCTCTGCCCGTGCCGGTCCACCAGCCGGGAGACCTGGGGCCCGAGCACCGCCGCGGACAGCGCGATGGTGGCCGACAGCGCGCCCGCGAGCCCGTAGCGCCCGGTGAGCTGGGAGATCATCGTGACCACGCCGATGCCCATCATGGACAGCGGCATCCGGCCGAGGAGCCCCGCGGCCGAGAAGGCCTTGGTGCCGGGCACGTCGAAGAGGGCTCTGTAGGGGCTGGGCACGTGGTCTCCGAGGCGGTCCGTAAGGCGCGAATGCGGTGGATACAGCTTACGAGTTAGGGGACCCTAAGTGCACTCGGTTTCGGCTGGGGAAATTTCGGTATAAACCCGCTGGATCTCGACTCTTCATCCCGCGGTTGCCGCGCTGTCGGTACCGGGTGGCAGGATCGAGACATGCCAGACGCGCTCGATGCCACCCCGTACGACGCCCTGCTCCTGCTCTCCTTCGGCGGCCCCGAAGGCCCCGACGACGTGGTCCCCTTCCTGGAGAACGTCACCCGCGGGCGCGGCATCCCGAGGGAACGCCTGAAGGAAGTCGGACAGCACTACTTCCAGTTCGGCGGAATCAGCCCCATCAACGGCCAGAACCGCGCCCTCCTGAAGGCCCTGCGCGAGGACTTCGCCGAGCACAACCTCGATCTGCCGGTCTACTGGGGCAACCGCAACTGGGCGCCGTACCTGACCGACACCCTGCGCGAGATGGTCGCCGACGGCCGCCGCCGCATCCTGGTCCTCGCCACCAGCGCCTACGCCTCCTACTCCGGCTGCCGCCAGTACCGCGAGAACCTCGCCGACGCGCTGTCCGCCCTCCAGGCGGAGGGCCTGGAGCTGCCGAGGGTCGACAAGCTGCGGCACTACTTCAACCACCCCGGCTTCGTCGAGCCCATGATCGACGGCGTGCTGCGCTCCCTCGCCGACCTCCCCGAGGACGTCCGCGACGGCGCCCACATCGCCTTCAGCACCCACTCCATCCCCACGGCCGCCGCCGACACCTCCGGCCCTGTCGAGGCCCACGGCGAGGGCGGCGCCTATGTCGAGGAGCACCTGGAGGTGGCCCAGCTGATCGCCGACGCCGTCCGCGAGCGCACCGGCGTGGACCATCCCTGGCGCCTCGTCTACCAGTCCCGCTCCGGCGCCCCGCACGTCCCGTGGCTGGAGCCCGACATCTGCGACCACCTGGAGGAGCGGCACGCGGCCGGCGTCCCGGCCGTCGTCATGGCCCCCATCGGCTTCGTCTCCGACCACATGGAGGTCCTGTACGACCTCGACACCGAGGCCACCGCCAAGGCGCGGGAACTGGGCCTGCCGGTGCGCCGCTCGGCCACCGTGGGCGCCGACCCCCGGTTCGCCGCCGCCGTGCGCGAGCTGATCCTGGAGCGCGCCGCCGTCGAGCGCGGCCAGGACATCACCCCGTGTGCCCTGGGCACCCTGGGCGCGAGCCACCACCTCTGCCCGGTCGGCTGCTGCCCCGCCCGGACGCCCCGCCCGGCCGCCGCCGGCGCCGACAGCCCCTACGCGTGAGGAGACCCGTGACCGACGCCCTGCACCAGGACCTGCTGCGGCTGGCCCGCGAGGCCGCACGCCGCGCCGGCGAGCTGCTGCGGGACGGCCGCCCGGCCGACCTCGCGGTGGCACGGACCAAGTCCAGCCCGATCGACGTCGTCACCGAGATGGACATCGCGGCCGAGAAGCTGATCACCGATCTGATCTCCGGGCAGCGCCCCGACGACGGCTTCCTCGGCGAGGAGGGCGCGTCCGCCGCCGGTACCAGCGGCGTCCGCTGGGTGATCGACCCGCTCGACGGCACCGTGAACTACCTCTACGGGCTGCCCACCTGGGCGGTGTCCATCGCCGCCGAACAGGACGGCGAGACCGTCGCCGGGGTCGTCGCGGCCCCGATGCGCGGCGAGACGTACCACGCGGTGCGCGGCGGCGGCGCCTGGGCCACCAGCGCGTGGGAGGGCGAACGGGCGCTCGCCTGCCGCCCCGCGCCCCCGCTGGACCAGGCGCTCGTCTCCACCGGCTTCAATTACGTCACCGAGGTGCGGGCCCACCAGGCCGAGGTGGCCGCCCGGATCGTCCCGCTGGTCCGGGACATCCGGCGGGGCGGCTCCGCGGCCATCGACCTGTGCGACGTGGCCTGCGGCCGGCTCGACGGCTACTACGAGCGCGGACTGAACCCGTGGGACTACGCGGCGGGGGACCTCATCGCCCGTGAGGCGGGCGCCCTGACCGGTGGACGGCCCGCACAGGCCCCCTCACGGGAGCTGACGGTCGCCGGGACACCGGGCGTCTTCGAGCCCCTCCAGGGGCTGCTGGAGGACTTCGGCGCCTGGCACGACTGACGGCCCACGCGGGATCGCTCCGGATCGCCCTCCGGACGACGCGAAAGGACCCCGGCGCTGGATTCGCCGGGGTCCCTTCGCGTGCCGGTGCCGTGCCTGTGCGTTCGGGCGGATCGGAGCCTGTGCTCCGGGCGGATCAGACGCGGGTCGCGCCGACCTCCACGCCGTGTTCGGCGGCGAGGCGGCGCAGGTCGTCCAGCTCTGCCTGCTCCACCTCCACGAGGAAGTCGTCGCCCTCGTCACGGGCCCGCGACAGGTCGGACTCGGTCGTCTTTATGCGCTGGAGGAGTCCTGCGGTGAAAGCGTCCATGCTGCGCCCCCTCGTCCTGGGTCGGTGGGTCGGTGGCACGGGGGTGTGCCGTGGGAAAGGACGATCACGTCTCGCAGATGCCCGGCGCGCCCGGCCGGGCGGCTACGGTGCCGGACACCCGCGCCCGCCCTGCACAAGCGGATCGCGTGATACCGCATGGTGCTGCGGCACATGCAGAGCGTGATCGCGGGGTGTAAACCCGTCCTCCCCCCGCTTCCGATCCGGGAAACCTCGGCGGCGGAGAAAATCTCGTATTCCCGCTCCAGGTCGCCCGTCCCTGCGGCCGGACCCCGCTTACAGCCGACTTATGGCCGAAAAGGGCAGGATGGAGGTCACACTCCACGAACACCCCTGCCCGCGCCCGCGCCCCGGAAGCGCTACGCGGGTGGACACAGGAAGGACAAGGGACGTGCGCGTACTCGTCGTCGAGGACGAGCAGCTGCTCGCCGATGCGGTGGCCACCGGACTGCGCCGGGAGGCCATGGCCGTCGACGTCGTGTACGACGGTGCGGCCGCCCTGGAGCGCATCGGCGTCAACGACTACGACGTGGTCGTCCTCGACCGCGACCTCCCGCTCGTGCACGGCGACGACGTCTGCCGCAAGATCGTCGAGCTGGGCATGCCCACCCGCGTGCTCATGCTCACCGCCTCCGGTGACGTCAGCGACCGCGTGGAGGGCCTGGAGATCGGGGCCGACGACTATCTGCCCAAGCCGTTCGCGTTCAGCGAGCTGATCGCCCGCGTGCGCGCCCTCGGCCGCCGCACCAGCATGCCCCTGCCGCCGGTCCTGGAGCGCGCCGGCATCAAACTGGACCCCAACCGCCGCGAGGTGTTCCGCGACGGCAAGGAGGTCCAGCTCGCGCCCAAGGAGTTCGCGGTCCTGGAGGTCCTGATGCGCAGCGAGGGCGCGGTCGTCTCGGCGGAACAGCTGCTGGAGAAGGCCTGGGACGAGAACACCGACCCGTTCACCAACGTGGTCCGGGTGACGGTCATGACCCTGCGCCGCAAGCTCGGCGAGCCCCCCGTGATCGTCACCGTGCCCGGCTCCGGCTACCGGATCTGACCGGCCATGGCCACGACCCCCGCGCATCCGCAGGCGCCCCCGAAGCCCACCTGGGACCCCCGGCGCCCCCAGCCGCCCCTGCCCTGGCTGCGGCCCACCATCCGCATACGGCTCACGCTGCTGTACGGCGGCATGTTCCTGATCGCCGGCATCCTGCTGCTGTCTATCATCTACCTGCTCGCCGCGCAGGCCATCAGCACCGGCAACCAGCCGCTGTTCAAAATCGTCAGCTTCCAGGAGCTGAAGGTCTCCAGCGACAACTGCCCCGCGATCAACACCACCAGCCTGCCGCTGGCGGACTTCAACGACGCGATCAGCCGGTGCGTGGACCACCAGCGCCAGGCCGCCCTGGACAACCTGCTCAGCCGCTCCCTGCTGGCCCTGCTGGGCCTCGCCGTGATCGCCTTCGCGTTCGGGTACGCGATGGCCGGCCGGGTGCTGTCCCCGCTCGGCCGGATCACCCGCACCGCCCGCGCGGTGGCCGGCTCCGACCTGTCCCGCCGGATCGAGCTGGACGGCCCGGACGACGAGCTCAAGGAGCTGGCGGACACCTTCGACGAGATGCTGGAGCGCCTCCAGCGGGCCTTCACCGCCCAGCAGCGCTTCGTCGGCAACGCCTCGCACGAACTGCGCACCCCGCTCGCGATCAACCGCACGCTCCTGGAGGTGCACCTCTCCGATCCGGGCGCGCCGGTGGAGCTCCAGCAGCTCGGCAAGACCCTGCTGGCCACCAATGAGCGCAGCGAGCAGCTGGTGGAGGGCCTGCTGCTGCTCGCCCGCAGCGACAACCAGATCGTGGAGCGTAAACCGGTCGACCTGGCCGAGGTCGCCTCCCAGGCCATCGACCAGGTGCGCACCGAGGCGGAGGCCAAGGGCGTGGAGATCCGCGGCGAGCGCAAACCCGCCGTGGTGCAGGGAAACGGCGTGCTCCTGGAGCGGATCGCGCTGAACCTCGTACAGAACGCCGTGCGGTACAACGTGGCCGAGGCGGGATGGGTCGAGGTGGACACCGAGATCCAGCACGGACAGGCGGTGCTCACCGTCTCGAACGCCGGTCCGGTGGTGCCGGCGTACGAGATCGACAACCTCTTCGAGCCCTTCAGACGGCTGCGCACCGAGCGCACGGGCAGCGACAAGGGCGTCGGCCTCGGGCTGTCCATCGTGCGGTCCGTGGCCAGGGCGCACGGCGGACACATCGTGGCGCGGCCCCGCGAGGGCGGTGGCCTCGTGATGCGTGTGACACTTCCGCTGTGATCCACCGCCCGATCTGTCACCTGATCCATCGACACACGCGGGAGATGTTCGCTTCACGCGGAATTTTCCAGAGGCCGAATGGGCTTGTGTCTGTGTGATCGATCACATGGACGGATTTCCGGCCATGTACTGTCAGTGATCCTGACAGGGGACAGAAAGCCTGAAAAGTCCTGGTTTTCAGGGCTCTTGATCACGGGAAGTACACGATGAGGCGCCTTTGAGGTGCGGTATTCGAAGCGTGTACGGTCCTCACCGCCATCCAAGCCGATCACTCTTGAGGGATCGGGTTGGGTGTCGATTGAGTAACAGCCCTTGATGTGAGGCAAAATCTCCGCCTCAGGTCGGGCACAAGTCCGGCCTCTCACGCGTTACGTGCGCTGGAGACACCGCAGACACCCAGAGGGGGAGAGCGATATGGCAACCGACTACGACACTCCACGCAAGACCGACGATGACGTCGACTCGGACAGCCTGGAGGAGCTGAAGGCTCGACGGAACGACAAGACCACCTCCGCGGTGGACGTCGACGAGTTCGAGGCCGCCGAGGGCCTGGAACTGCCCGGAGCGGACCTCTCGAACGAAGAGCTGGCCGTCCGGGTCCTGCCCAAGCAGCAGGACGAGTTCACCTGCATGAGCTGCTTCCTGGTGCACCACCGCAGCCAGCTGGCCCGCGAGAAGAACGGTCAGCCGATCTGCCGCGACTGCGACTGAGGACGGGTCGGCCATGACTGGCTCGACCCCTCCCCGGAAGCGCCGCTTCCCCCTGCGGAAAGCGGACCAAGGGCCGCTCGACGACCCACTCGGCGCGCGTGACGACGAGCGTGGCTCCCCGGACGCGGGAGCCCCGCTCGAACCGACGGCGGACCGGGCCGACCGCCCGGCGCCCAAGCGGCGTCCCGTGCCCATCGCCAGGCGACAGGCACGGGTCATCGGCGGCAAGGCCCGGACGCTCGCCCGGGAAGGCGCCCGCAGGAGCGGCGACCGCGCTCGTGCGGGCCTGGCGTACCTCGCGGACCGTGTCATCGACATCGCCCCGCGGGTGCCCGTACGCGACCTCGCGACCCTGCGCAGTCAGTTCCCCGGTCTCGGACCCGAGGAGCTGGCCGACAAGCTGGTGGCGGGCGCCGCGGCCGGCACCTCGACCATCGGGGCCGGGGTCGGTGCGGCGGCGATGCTGCCCGTGCCACCCGCCCTGCCGACCGAACTGGCCACGGAGATCACCGGGGTCGCTGCGGTCGAACTGAAACTCATCGCGGAACTGCACGAGGTCTACGGCGTCCGCCCGCCCGGCAGCCTCAAGGTCCGCGGCACCGCGTACCTGTCCTCCTGGTCGGGGGAGCGCGGCGTCGACGTGACGAAGCCGTCGACGTACGACGCGGCCCTCGGCGGCCGCATGAAGCGCGAACTGCGCCAGCAGATCATGAAGCGGATGGTGCGGGACATGCCCACACTGATGCCGTTCATGGTGGGCGCCGCGGTCGGGGCGGTCCTGAACCGCCGGGACACCAGAAGACTCGCGGCCCGCGTCCGCGCCGACCTGCGCAAGATCCAGGTGCCCTGGGAGGAGCTGGAGCAGCTGCCGCCCCTGGAGCAGCCTGCGAAGCCCCTGAGACTGCGCGGTCCGCACAAGGGGTCCTGACCCACGCCGGGCCTCCTGAGCCCCTGCCGGGCCCTTTCCGGCCCGCCCTGAGCCCTTCCGGCGGATTCGCCGGGGGCCGGGTCCTAGCTGTCCGCCGGCCTGGGCGCGTCGCTCTCCGCCGGCTGGGACGCGTTCGCCTTCTTCGCCGCCTCGATCGCCGCCGCCAGCCGCTCCGGCTCACGCGTCGACAGATACAGGTAGGGCGTGGGGTCCTCCGGGTCCGTGACGATCACCCGCAGCGCCCTAGGGATGTACGCGCGCAGCAGCAGGAACGCGCGGACATCGGCCTTGTAGGTGCGCCAGGCGCGGGTCTCCTCCGGATCCAGCACCTCCGTCTCGCCCAGCGCCGACACCGGGATCCTCGCCTCGCCCGCGATCAGCGAGTCGCCCACCACACGGATGCGCGGGGAGCCGTACGAACTGGCGACCACAGCGGCCGCGGCCGTACCGCCGACCAGGCCGCCCAGGATCGGCAGGGTGCCGAACGGGAACAGGATCAGGGCGAAGGAGACGCCGACCAGAAAGCTGATCAGCCACCACGAGCGCGGGGCGGTGAGGCGTTCTTCGTACGGGGTGGCGGAGTGCTGCATGAAACCAAGCTTGGCACGGGATCCTGTGGCGCCCGACGCGCGGGTAAGGTCTGCGCTCGTGAGTGGTAGTTCCATGAGTCTTCAGCCCCCGGCCGACGCGGTGAAACCGGTACGGCACCCCGACGCGCCCGCGCCCGGGGAACTTCTCGGCGCCCACTACGAGCACTGTTTCGGCTGCGGTCCGGGGCAGCCGCACGGGCTGCACCTGGAGGCGCGGGCCGGCGAGGGCGTCACCCTGACCGCCGAGTTCACCGTCCAGGCCGCCCACCAGGGCGCTCCCGGCCTCGCCCACGGCGGCGTGCTGGCCACCGCCTTGGACGAGACCCTGGGCTCGCTGAACTGGCTGCTGCGCACCATCGCCGTGACCGGCCGCCTGGAGACGGACTTCGTACGGCCCGTTCCGGTCGGCAGCACGCTCCACCTGTCGGCCGAGGTCACCGCCGTCGCCGGGCGCAAGATCTACTCCAGCGCGGTCGGCCGCCTCGACGGCCCCGACGGACCGGTCGCCGTCCGCGCCGACGCCCTCTTCGTCGAGGTGAAGGTCGACCACTTCATCGACCACGGGCGCCCGGAGGAGATCCAGGCCGCGATGAGCGACCCCGACCAGGTCCGCCGGGCCCGCGCCTTCGAGGTGAACCCGTGAGCGCCGCCGGCCGCCCCCCGCTGGACGTGCTGATCCGGCGCGTGGACCCGGACGTCCCGCTTCCGTCGTACGAGCACCCCGGCGACGCCGGCGCCGACCTGCGCACCACCGAGACGTGCGAACTGGCCCCCGGCGAGCGGGCCGTGCTGCCCACGGGAGTGTCGATCGCCCTCCCCGAGGGGTACGCGGCCTTCGTGCACCCCCGTTCCGGTCTCGCCGCCCGCTGCGGTGTCGCCCTGGTGAATGCCCCGGGGACGGTTGATGCCGGGTACCGTGGGGAGATCAAGGTGATCGTGGTGAATCTCGACCCGCGCGACAGCGTGCGGTTCGAGCGCTTCGACCGGATTGCCCAACTGGTCGTCCAGCAGGTCGAGAGGGTCCGCTTCCAGGAGGTCGCGGAACTTCCCGGCTCGGCGCGGGCCGAAGGGGGCTTCGGGTCCACCGGTGGCCATGCCGCGGTGGGCGACGAGAGCGGCACAAGCGGTCGGTCCGCCGAGGGCGGCCCGACGGGTGGGAATCGATACGCTTCGGTCGTATCCGACCGGGAAGGACAGTGACGTGTTCGGACGTCGCAACAAGAAGGGTGCCGCCGAGGACGCGGCCGGCGAGGCCGAGCAGGTCGTCGACAGCGTCGACACCGAGGCGGACGAGGAAGCGGAGGCCGAGCGCGAGCGCGTCCGGCTGGAGCCCGAGCCCCGGCCCGACGGGCCGTGGGACAGCACCGAGGTGCGCGACCCGGCCGAGGGCCGCGTGGACCTCGGCGGACTGTTCGTGCCGGGCGTGGACGGCATGGAGCTGCGGGTCGAGGTCGCGGGTGACGCGATCGTCGCCGCGACCGTCGTCCTGAACGACAGCGCCATCCAGCTCCAGGCCTTCGCCGCGCCCAAGCGCGAGGGCATCTGGGGCGAGGTACGCGAGGAGATCGCGTCCGGGATCACCCAGCAGGGCGGCATCGTCGACGAGGTCGAGGGCCCGCTCGGCTGGGAGCTGCGGGCCCAGGTGCCGGTGCAGCTGCCGGACGGCACCAGCGGCTTCCAGGTGGTGCGGTTCGTCGGTGTGGACGGCCCCCGCTGGTTCCTGCGCGGTGTGATCTCCGGGCAGGGCGCGGTGCAGCCACAGGCCGCTGGGCTGCTGGAGCAGATCTTCCGGGACACGGTCGTGGTCCGCGGCGAGGGCCCGATGGCGCCCCGCGACCCGATCGTCCTCAAGCTCCCGAACGACGCCCAGATGGTTCCCGAGGGCGTCCAGCAGGAAGAGGGCTCGCGGTTCTCCGGGGGCATGGGACAGCTTCAGCGGGGACCGGAGATCACGGAAGTCCGCTGACGATTTCGTACAGACGGGTCGCGCCTTCGCGGGGTGCGGCCCGTTTGCGCGCCGGCGCGCGCCGGGGGAGCCCCGACCCATCAGGGTTCCGTCAAAGTGCTCTCATACGCCTGTCCCCGTCCCGTTTGTCCCCATCGTTGGCCGTAAGGTCGACGCTGCGTAGGCAGGGATGAGCGGAAGACAATGGAGCCATGGCACGCGGGAAGCTGCGGATCTATCTCGGGGCGGCGCCGGGGGTCGGAAAGACGTACGCGATGCTCGCCGAGGCGCACCGGCGCGTCGAGCGCGGCGCGGACTGCGTCGTGGCGTTCGTGGAGCACCACGGCCGGCCGCGCACCGAGGTGATGCTGCACGGCCTCGAACAGGTGCCCCGCAAGGAGCTGGAGTACCGCGGGGGCGTCTTCGGGGAGATGGACGTCGACGCCGTGCTGCGCAGGGCGCCCGCCATCGCCCTGGTGGACGAACTCGCGCACACCAACATCCCCGGCTCGCGCAACGCCAAGCGCTGGCAGGACGTCGGGGAACTGCTCGCCGCCGGGATCGACGTCATCTCGACCGTCAATATCCAGCACCTGGAATCACTCGGCGACGTGGTCGAGTCCATCACCGGGGTGCGCCAGCGCGAGACCGTGCCCGACGAGGTGGTACGGCGCGCCGACCAGATCGAGCTGGTCGACATGTCCCCGGAGGCGCTGCGCCGCCGGATGGCGCACGGCAACATCTACCAGCCCGACAAGGTCGACGCGGCCCTCTCCAACTACTTCCGCCCCGGCAACCTCACCGCCCTGCGCGAGCTGGCGCTGCTCTGGGTCGCCGACCGGGTGGACGAGTACCTGAACCAGTACCGCAGCGAGCACCGGGTCTCGAAGATCTGGGGTTCGCGGGAGCGGATCGTGGTCGGGCTCACCGGCGGCCCCGAGGGCCGTACGCTCATCCGCCGGGCCGCCCGGCTCGCCGAGAAGGGCGCGGGCGGCGAGGTGCTCGCCGTCTACATCGCCCGCAGCGACGGACTGACCGCCGCCTCCCCGAAGGAACTCGCCGTCCAGCGCACCCTCGTGGAGGACCTCGGCGGCACCTTCCACCACGTGGTCGGCGACGACATCCCGGCCGCGCTCCTGGACTTCGCGCGCGGCGTCAACGCCACCCAGATCGTGCTCGGCTCCTCGCGCCGCAAGGCCTGGCAGTACGTCTTCGGACCCGGCGTCGGCGCCACCGTCGCCCGCGAGTCCGGCCCCGACCTCGACGTCCACATCGTCACCCACGAGGAGGTCGCCAAGGGCCGCGGACTGCCCGTGGCCCGCGGCGCCCGGCTCGGCCGGACCCGGATCCTCTCGGGCTGGGCCATGGGGCTGGCCGGCCCGGTCGTGCTCGCGCTGCTGCTGAACACCGTCGACATCGGCCTCGCCAACGACATGCTGCTGTTCCTGGCCGTCACGGTCGCGGCGGCCCTGCTCGGCGGCCTGCTGCCCGCCCTCGCCTCGGTGGCGTTCGGCTCTTTGCTGCTGAACTACTTCTACACACCGCCGCTGCACCGCTGGACCATCGCCGACCCGAAGAACATCGTCGCCATAGTGATCTTCTTCGGCGTCGCCGTGTCGGTCGCCTCCGTGGTGGACCTCGCCGCCCGTCGCACCCACCAGGCGGCCCGGCTGCGCGCCGAGTCCGAGATCCTGTCCTTCCTGGCCGGCAACGTGCTGCGCGGCGAGACCAGCCTGGAGGAACTGCTGGAGCGTTTGCGTGAGACCTTCGCCATGGAGTCCGCGGCCCTGCTGGAGCGGCAGAGCGACGTCGAACCGTGGACCTGCGCGGGCCGGGCCGGCTTCGGGCCCGTCCTGGAGCGCCCCGAGGACGCCGACGTCGACATGCCCGTCGGCGACCACATGGCGCTCGCCCTGACCGGCCGGGTACTGCCCGCCGAGGACCGCAGGGTGCTCGCCGCCTTCGGCGCCCAGGCCGCCGTCGTCCTCGACCGCAGGCGCCTCCAGGAGGAGGCCGAGCGAGCCCGGACCCTCGCCGAGGGCAACCGCATCCGCACCGCCCTGCTGGCCGCCGTCAGCCACGATCTGCGCACCCCGCTGGCCGGGATCAAGGCCGCCGTCTCCTCGCTGCGCTCCGCCGACGTCGACTGGTCCGAGGAGGACCGCGCCGAACTGCTGGAGGGCATCGAGGAGGGCGCCGACCGGCTCGACCACCTCGTCGGCAACCTCCTGGACATGTCCCGCCTCCAGACCGGCACCGTCACCCCGCTGATCCGCGAGATCGACGTGGACGAGGTCGTGCCGATGGCCCTGGGCGGTGTGCCGGAGGACAGCGTCGACCTGGACGTGCCCGAGACCCTGCCGATGATCCTGGCCGACCCCGGCCTGCTGGAGCGCTCGGTGGCCAACCTGGTGGAGAACGCCGTCAAGTACAGCCCGCGCGGCCGGCGCGTCCTGGTCTCCGCCAGCGCCCTCGCCGACCGGGTGGAGGTCCGCGTGGTGGACCGCGGCCCCGGTGTGCCGGACGTGGCCAAGGACCGGATCTTCGAACCCTTCCAGCGCTACGGCGACGCACCGCGCGGCGCGGGCGTCGGGCTCGGCCTCGCGGTCGCCCGCGGCTTCACCGAGGCCATGGGCGGCACCCTGACCGCGGAGGACACGCCCGGCGGCGGCCTCACCATGGTGCTGAGCCTGCGCAGCGTCCACGGGCGGCAGCCGGCGACACAGCCCACCGAAACGGCGTCCACCCCCGACCCGGCCCACGGCGGGCCGGCCAGCGCGGAACCAGAAAGGCAGACCCTATGCTGAGCCCGAGCGGGGACCGCACCCCCACGCGGGTCCTCGTGGTCGACGACGAGCCGCAGATCGTGCGCGCCCTCGTGATCAACCTCAAGGCACGCAAGTACGACGTCGACGCGGCCGCCGACGGCAGGACCGCCCTCGACCTCGCCGCCTCCCGCCACCCCGACGTGGTCGTCCTCGACCTGGGCCTGCCCGACATGGACGGCGTCGAGGTGATCAGGGGCCTGCGCGGCTGGACCCGGGTGCCGATCCTGGTGCTGTCCGCGCGCCACTCCTCCGACGAGAAGGTCGAGGCCCTGGACGCGGGCGCCGACGACTACGTCACCAAGCCCTTCGGCATGGACGAACTGCTGGCCCGGCTGCGCGCCGCCGTACGCCGCGCCGAGCCGGTCGGTGCCGGCGAAGACGACGTGACCACCGTGGAGACCGAGGGGTTTGCCGTCGATCTGGCCGCCAAGAAGGTCAACCGCGGCGGGCACGACGTCCGGCTCACCCCCACGGAGTGGCACCTCCTGGAGGTGCTGGTCCGCAACACCGGCCGCCTGGTCAGCCAGAAGCAGCTCCTCCAGGAGGTGTGGGGGCCGTCGTACGGAACCGAGACGAACTACCTGCGCGTCTACATGGCGCAGTTGCGCCGCAAGCTGGAGGCCGACCCCTCGCACCCGAAGCACTTCATCACCGAGCCCGGAATGGGGTACCGGTTCGAGAAGTGACAAGGCCCGTACGGGGGAAGTGTGAGCGGGGATACGGCGCTGTCGGTGGGCCCCGGTACGCTTCAGATATGAGTGCTGTTCCTCGTTCCGAAAAGCCGGCCGGCCGGTTCCGGCGCATACTCGACCGGCTCTCCACCTCCCAGGAGGACCTGGAGTCCGAGGAGCTGCGCGAGGACGCCGAGACGGCGGGTTGTACGAAGATCGGCGACTGCCAGGACCGGCAGATCGTCACCGTAACTGGTACCTTGCGCACGGTCACCCTGCGTCCGCGTGCCGGAGTCCCGGCCCTGGAAGCCGAGCTGTTCGACGGCTCCGCGGCGCTGGACGTGGTGTGGCTCGGCAGGCGTTCCATCGTGGGCATAGAACCGGGGCGCAAGCTGATCGCATCGGGCCGGATCTCGCTGAGCCGGGGCCGCCGGGTGCTTTTCAACCCGAAGTACGAACTGCGACCCCTCGGACGGGAGTAGCCGGTGACGTCCCTCGACAAGCCGACCGAAGACACCGACCAGACCCCACCCGGCGCGTCCGGCGACGGCGACGCCCGTGCGGTGACGGAGGCGGCGCTGTTCGAGGCGTTCGGCGGCGTCCGCGGCATGGTCGAGACGGTCGTGCCGGGCCTGCTGTTCGTCGCGATCTTCACGATCGACAAGAACCTGCACCTCTCGGCGATCGCCGCGCTGGCCGTCTCCCTGGTGCTGGTCGTGGTCCGGCTCGCCATGAAGGACACCGTCAAGCACGCCTTCAGCGGCGTGTTCGGCGTGATCTTCGGCGTGGTGTTCGCCATGTTCACCGGCAACGCCAAGGACTTCTACCTGCCCGGCATGCTTTACACACTGGGCCTGGCGCTCGCCTACATCGTCACCACCCTGCTCGGGGTCCCGCTGATCGGCGTCGTGCTGGGTCCGGTCTTCAAGGAGAACCTCTCCTGGCGCACCCGCAATCCGGGCCGCAAGAAGGCGTACGCGAAGTCGAGTTGGGCCTGGGGCCTGATCCTGCTCGCCAAGTGCGCGATCCTCTTCCCGCTGTACTGGTGGTCCGACACCACCCGGCTCGGCTGGGTCCTCGTCGCCCTAAAGATCCCGCCCTTCCTGCTGGCCGTCTGGCTCACCTGGGTCTTCCTCGCCAAGGCACCCGCCCCGATCGACGTCTTCGCGGAGATGGAGGCCGAGGAGCAGGCCGAGAAGGCGGAGAAGGAGCGCAAGGCCGCGCTGGCCGCGGAGGGCGGCGAGACCGAGACCATGCCGGGCCGCCATCGCAGGCAGGCGTGAGGGCCGTACCGCAGTGGGTCGCCGCGGCCTGACCGCCGTACCGCAGACCGTCGCCACGGCCTGACCGCCGTACCGTATGCGGTCGCCGGGACGGACCGTGACCGCACCCCACCGTATGCGTCGCTACGACGCGGAAGGGGGGGCTTGGCGGGGAAGGGGGCCTCCCGCGTTTTCAAGGGCGTTGGGAGCGTCCGGATTCTTTCCTCCCTCGCCCCAACAACAGGTTCTCCCGCTTCTCCCCCCGGGCCTGCGCCGCCACGAACAGCAGCTCGTCGCCCGGCTCCAGGGAGTCCTCGCGGGACGGCGTCAGCACGCGGGTGCCCCGGATGATGGTCACCAGCGAGGTGTCCTCGGGCCAGCGCACATCCCCGACCTGGGTGCCGGCCAGGGCCGACTCCTCGGGCAGCGTCAGCTCCACCAGGTTCGCGTCGCCGTGGCTGAAGCGCAGCAGCCGCACCAGGTCGCCGACGCTCACCGCCTCCTCGACCAGGGCGGACATCAGCCGCGGGGTGGAGACGGCCACGTCCACGCCCCACGCCTCGTTGAACAGCCACTCGTTCTTGGGGTTGTTCACCCGTGCGACGACACGCGGAACGCCGTACTCCGTCTTGGCGAGCAGCGACACCACCAGGTTGACCTTGTCGTCACCGGTGGCGGCGATCACCACGTTGCAGCGCTGGAGCGCCGCCTCGTCCAGGGACGTGATCTCACAGGCGTCGGCCAGCAGCCACTCCGCCTGCGGCACCCGCTCCACCGAGATGGCGGTCGGGGCCTTGTCGATGAGCAGGATCTCGTGGCCGTTCTCCAGCAGCTCGCCGGCGATCGAGCGGCCGACGGCGCCGGCTCCGGCAATGGCGACCCTCATCAGTGACCGCCCTCCTCTTCCGGGCCCCCGGCGAACGCCGCCTCGACCGTCTCCACGTCGTCCGTCCGCATCATCACGTGCACGAGGTCGCCCTCCTGGAGCACCGTCTGGGAGCTCGGCAGGATCGCCTCGCCCAGCCGGGTCAGGAACGCCACCCGGACGCCCGTGTCCTCCTGCATCTTGCTGATCTTGTGGCCGACCCACTTCGGGGAGGCGTGCACCTCGGCGAGCTGCACCCCGCCGGTCGGGTCCCGCCACAGCGGCTCGGCCCCGGAGGGCAGCAGCCGGCGCAGCATCTGGTCGGCGGTCCAGCGGACCGTGGCCACGGTCGGGATCCCGAGGCGCTGGTAGACCTCGGCGCGCCGGGGGTCGTAGATACGGGCGGCCACGTTCTCCACGCCGAACATCTCGCGCGCGACCCGCGCGGAGATGATGTTGGAGTTGTCGCCGCTGGAGACGGCGGCGAAGGCGCCCGCCTCCTCGATCCCCGCCTCGCGCAGGGTGTCCTGGTCGAAGCCGACTCCGGTGACCCGGCGGCCCCCGAATCCCGGTCCCAGCCGACGGAAGGCGGTCGGGTCCTGGTCGATCACGGCGACCGTGTGCCCCTGTTGCTCCAGGGTCTGGGCGAGAGCGGAGCCGACTCGCCCGCAGCCCATGATGACGATGTGCACGACCGTCCTTCCGAAGTCAAGAGTCGTTGGCTTGGCCTTAACAGGTTCTCAGACCGTCGCTTAAGCTACACACGCATCACCCTCACCGGGCACCCCCGTGCCCTGGACAGCCCCGCGCACCGGGCTCACACGGGCGTCACACGGGCTTACAGAGGCTCATCCGCTCGTCTTCGAGTGATGCTGCGCACGCTGCACACGGTCAGGATTCCGAGGCAGACCAGGGCGAGCACCGCTCCGATCAGCTCAGGAGTCGGCGGCATGGGGCCTCCAGAGGTCGGCGACAGGCGGGGTTTGCCATCTAGACACGACCCGAGCCCGCGCCACGGAATCCGTACATCACACCGCCGCGGAGTTCACCCATGGGGAAGATATTGCGGACAGGGTGGGCGGCTGCCAGTTCGAAGGCTTACGATCCTCTCTCGTGTCCAAACTGACCGACGTGCCCAAACGGATCCTGATCGGGCGCGCACTGCGCAGTGACCGGCTGGGGGAAACCCTCCTGCCCAAGCGCATCGCACTCCCCGTCTTCGCCTCCGACCCGCTGTCCTCCGTCGCCTACGCGCCGGGGGAGGTTCTGCTGGTCCTGTCCATCGCGGGCGTGTCGGCGTACCACTTCAGCCCCTGGATCGCCGTCGCGGTCGTCGTGCTGATGTTCACCGTGGTCGCCTCCTACCGCCAGAACGTGCACGCCTACCCGAGCGGCGGCGGCGACTACGAGGTGGCGACCACCAACCTCGGCCCCAAGGCCGGCCTCACCGTGGCGAGCGCCCTGCTCGTGGACTACGTGCTGACGGTCGCGGTGTCCATCGCCTCCGGCATCGAGAACCTAGGCTCGGCCATCCCGTTCGTGGTCGAGCACAAGGTGCTCTGCGCGACCGTGGTGATCGTCCTGCTGACGCTGATGAACCTGCGCGGCGTCAAGGAGTCCGGCAAACTCTTCGCGATCCCGACGTACGTGTTCGTCGGCGGCGTCTTCGTCATGATCCTGTGGGGCGCGTTCCGCGGCCTGGTGCTCGGCGACACCATGCGGGCGCCGACCGCCGACTTCCACATCAGGGCCGAGCACCAGGGCCTCGCGGGCTTCGCGCTGGTCTTCCTGCTGCTGCGCGCCTTCTCCTCCGGCTGCGCCGCCCTGACCGGCGTCGAGGCCATCTCCAACGGTGTGCCGGCCTTCCGCAAGCCGAAGTCCAAGAACGCGGCGACCACCCTCGCGGCGATGGGCCTGCTGGCCGTCACCATGTTCTGCGGCATCATCGCGCTGGCCGCGGTGACCAAGGTCCGCATGGCCGAGAACCCGGCCACCGACCTGCTGCACAACGGCCACCCGATCGGCTCCGGCTACGTCCAGAACCCGGTGATCTCCCAGGTCGCCGAAGCGGTCTTCGGCAAGGGCAGCTTCCTGTTCGTGCTCCTGGCGGCCGCCACCGCGCTGGTGCTGTTCCTCGCGGCCAACACCGCGTACAACGGCTTCCCGCTGCTGGGCTCGATCCTCGCCCAGGACCGCTACCTGCCCCGCCAGCTGCACACCCGCGGCGACCGGCTCGCCTTCTCCAACGGCATCGTGCTGCTCGCCGGCGCCGCCGCGCTGCTGACCGTGATCTACGGCGCCGACTCCACGCGCCTGATCCAGCTCTACATCGTCGGCGTGTTCGTGTCCTTCACGCTGAGCCAGACCGGCATGGTGCGGCACTGGAACCGCCACCTCGCGGTCGAGAAGGACCAGGCCAAGCGGCGCCACATGATGCGCTCGCGGGCGATCAACACCTTCGGTGCCTTCCTCACCGGCCTGGTGCTGGTCGTCGTCCTGGTCACCAAGTTCACGCACGGCGCCTGGGTGGCCCTGCTGGGCATGTGCATCTTCTTCGCGACCATGACCGCGATCCGCAAGCACTACGACCGCGTCGCCGAGGAGATCGCCGCGCCGGAGGAGCCGGACGACGACCTGGTCCGCCCCTCCCGTGTGCACTCGGTGGTGCTGATCTCCAAGATCCACCGTCCGACGCTGCGTGCCCTGGCGTACGCCAAGCTGATGCGTTCCGACGGCCTGGAGGCGCTCACGGTCAACGTGGACCCGGCCGAGACCAAGGCGCTGCGCGAGGAGTGGGAGCGGCGCGGCATCGACGTACCGCTGAAGGTCCTCGACTCGCCGTACCGCGAGGTCACCCGGCCGGTGATCGAGTACGTCAAGGGCCTGCGCAAGGAGTCCCCGCGCGACGCGGTCTCGGTGATCATCCCCGAGTACGTGGTCGGCCACTGGTACGAGCACCTGCTGCACAACCAGAGCGCCCTGCGCCTCAAGGGCCGTCTGCTGTTCACGCCCGGTGTGATGGTCACTTCGGTGCCCTACCAGCTGGCCTCCTCCGAGGCGGCCAAGATGCGGGCCCGCAGGCGCCAGGAGTGGAGCGCGCCCGGCGCGGTCCGCCGCGGACCGGCGGCGGTGCGGCCCAAGGAGCCGGTGGAGACAGTGGAGCCGTCGGGGTCGTCGGAGCCGTCCGGTTCCTCGGAATCGGCGGGTTCGGCGGGCACGTCTGGCTCGGCGGGCACGTCGGGCTCGTCGGCGAAGGACTGACGGGGCGCCGGACACCGGGACCGGGGTACAGGGCCGGGGCACCGGCGTACGAGGCCGGGGCGGCGAGGCCGTAGACTGGTGGGCTGTTGTCGGTCCACCGGGCTGCGCTCGACCGCCCCGGACCCGTCTCCGCAGCTCGGCGGCCTTCGCCGCCGTCCCTGTGCCGCCGCGAACCCGATCCTCTGGAGTCACCCACCATGCAGGCAGAACCGACCACGTCTCTGGTGGGCGAGGAGTACGAGGTCGAGATCGGCCCCGTCGCCCATGGCGGCCACTGCATCGCCCGTACCGCCGAGGGCCAGGTGCTGTTCGTCCGGCACGCGCTGCCCGGCGAGCGGGTGGTGGCGAAGGTGACCGAGGGCGAGGAGGGCGCGCGGTTCCTGCGCGCGGACGCCGTACGGATCCTGGAGGCGTCCAAGGACCGCATCGAGGCCCCCTGCCCCTTCGCCGGGCCCGGCCGCTGCGGCGGCTGCGACTGGCAGCACGCCAAGCCGGGCGCCCAGCGCCGGCTCAAGGCGGACGTCCTCGCCGAGCAGCTCAGGCGCCTGGCGGGCCTCACCCCGGAGGAGGCGGGCTGGGACGGCACGGTGGTCCCGGCCGAGGGCGACAAGCTGCCCGCCGGCGAGGTGCCGCAGTGGCGTACGCGGGTGCAGTACGCCGTCGACGCCGAGGGCCACGCGGGCCTGCGCCGGCACCGCTCGCACGAGGTCGAGCGCATCGACCACTGCATGATCGCCGCGCCGGGCGTGTCCGAGCTGGGCATCGAGAAGCACGAGTGGGCCGGCATGGAGTCGGTCGAGGCGATCGCGGCGACGGGCTCCCAGGACCGCCAGGTGATCCTCACCCCGCGTCCGGGCGGCCGCCTGCCCCTGGTCGAGCTGGACAAGCCGGTCTCGGTCATGCGGGTCGACGAGAAGACCGGCGGCGTGCACCGCGTCCACGGCCGCCCCTTCGTCCGCGAGCGCGCGGACGGCCGCACCCACCGCGTCGGCGCCGGCGGCTTCTGGCAGGTCCACCCGAAGGCGGCGGACACCCTCGTCACCGCGGTGATGCAGGGCCTGCTCCCGCGCAAGGGCGAGATGGCCCTCGACCTCTACTGCGGCGTCGGCCTCTTCGCCGGCGCCCTCGCCGACCGCCTCGGCGACAAGGGCGCGGTCCTCGGCATCGAGTCCGGCAAGCGCGCGGTCGAGGACGCGCGCCACAACCTGGCCGACTTCCCCCGCGTCCGCATCGAACAGGGCAAGGTCGAATCCGTCCTCCCGCGCACGGGCATCACCGAGGTCGACCTGATCGTCCTCGACCCCCCACGCGCCGGCGCCGGCCGCGACACGGTCAAACACCTCGCGTCCCTGCGGGCCCGCCGCATCGCCTACGTCGCCTGCGACCCGGCGGCCCTGGCACGCGACCTGGGGTACTTCGGGGAGAACGGGTACCGGGTGCGGACGCTGCGGGCGTTCGACTTGTTTCCGATGACGCATCATGTGGAGTGCGTGGCGATCCTTGAACCTGCTGAAAAGCTCCGCTGACCTGCAGTTTTCTCAGTGTGCATTATGTGCGTTGTGTGCGTTACGGGCGATATCTTGACGCTGATTTGACGCTCGTGACGCTCAAATGACGCTCGTTTTGATGGTTCGTCAGGTGCGTTTGATGAGGCGTCAGATATAGCGACGGCCGCCCGCACTCTCCATTGTTCCTTGGAGGGCGCGGGCGGCTTCGTTGTGCTGGGGGAGGCAGCTCGGCGGAGGTTTGTTCGGTCGCGTCGTCCTGCGGACCGAACCATTTCAGTGTTAGCGATGAGCGCTCGGCCGGGGCTTCGAGGCGGAATGGTAAGTGGCGCGCGTGGGTGCCCTTCTTTGCGGTCGCCAATGGCCGCCGACTGTCTGTCGCAAGCCCTCTCTGGAGCGGGCGAATCTCTCTGCGGAAATAGCTCGGCCCCACCCAGAGTTGGTGATTTCGGAGCTGAGGAGGGGAAGGTGCCGGGCCTGAAGCTGTTCCACACGACGAATGGCGGCGTGACTGAGGTCATGCCGCGTCTTGCTGTGGTCGAGGCGGATGTGCAGGATCTCGTCGAGGCGCACATGGAGGCGATGCTGGGCGTCACGTTCCTCGCGAGCGAGTACGTGATCGACTGCGTCGACGGCGGGCGGATCGATTCGCTGGGGCTGGACGCGAACGGTGCTCCCGTGATCGTGGAGTACAAGCGGGGCACGGATGCCGGTGTCATCAACCAGGGCCTCTTTTATATGGCCTGGCTGATGAGCCACAAGGACGCCTTCCGGAGCCTGGTCCGCGACCGGCTCGGGGCGACGGCCGCGTCCCAGATCCTGTGGAGCGCACCGCGGCTGATCTGCGTGGCCGGCGACTTCACCCGCTACGACGCACACGCCGTACGTGAGCACCGGCGCTCGATCGACCTGGTCCGCTACCGGTACTTCGGCAGCGACCACTTCGGCCTTGAGACCGTGGCTTCGGTTACCGGGCACTTGAGTGACGCCAAGCGGGCACGCCGCCGCGCCCCTGGTCTGCCGGTTCGGCAGCAGGGCGGGGCGACGGGCGAGTTGGCGGCAGCGGTCGTCGAGGTCCTCGTCGGCCTGGACGACGGCGTCACCTGGGTGCAGCGCAAGCAGTACCGCGCCTATCAGCGGCTGCGGAACTTTGCCTGCCTCATCCCGCCCCAGCAGACCAAGGTACTGGTCTACCTGAAAGCGGATCCGACGGCGGTGGACCTGGTGTCCGGCTTCACCCGGGACGTGACCGGGCTCGGCCACCACGGCACGGGAGACCTGGAGGTGCAGCTGCGCACCGAGCGGGACCTGGAGCGCGCCCAGGACCTGTTCCGGCTGAGCTACGCCGCGGCATGACGAAGCAGGGACCGGCCTCGCGTTGACGCGTGGAGGTGACGTTAGGGGTCGTCGTGGTGCTGCCTTTCGACGGGCGGTCAAGAAGTGGCGGTGGAGCTACAAGTATTCGGTGGATCCCCGGTTTCGGTAACCGGGGATCCGCCGCTATATTGCCGCCGTCCTTCCGCGTGGCCCTGAACGGACTGCTACGTCTCTCGGTCCTCTGCTGAGGTCGGCTTCCGGTGTCGGCCCCGGCCTTTTCCCAGCGCGGGGCGATCTCATTCGGTGGCTTTCTGTTCGGCCGGCTGTGGTGGGTACAGCACGGTCTTGGCCTCGGCGAGATTGCTGGCCAGGGCGACCGTCTCCCACTCGGTTCCGTTCCATTCTTGGATCACGCGGGGTGCGTCGGGGTCGACGTGTTGCCCGCGGTGCGGACCTTCGGTCAAAGGCACCGCGCGGCGCTTGCCCTTCGAGGCGTGTCGACGTTCCTCGCGGCGGCGTGCCCAGTCCTCCAGCGGCTCGTGTTCGTCGTGCATTTGCATCGTGGCGCAGGCGTGATGGCCGCTGCCACCCGCTTGGCCAGACGTCACCGCGACCTCGCCGAACCAGCGCGTGGGACCGGCTGCGCGCGGATGTCGGTACGGCTCAGGGCGTTGAGTCCCTGGCGTCGAGCGGTGATGGGCTTCTGTGTGACCCCGTGGGCCACTTCGAAGGCCACGTCCTGCAGCACGGAGGCTGCTGCGTGCGCCGAGAAGTGAAGCGCCCACCGGGGGGTGCTGGCGTCGTCACCGCCCCAGAATGTCCAGGCGGGCAGGCCACTGTGAGGAGCGTGGGCGGCGAAGGCGTCGAAGTGGACACCGGCAGCGTGGCCCCCCGGCGCCTGCCAGCGGATCCAGCGACCGTCGACCACGTGTTCCCAGCCAGCGTCGGACAGCGGGTGGGTGGCGTCGCTGATGACCGCCTCCGAGACCTGGTTGCCCGCCGCGATTTGTACCGCATCCGTGGACGCGAGGCTGTCGAGGAGCACCTGCATGATCTCCACGGGAACCGTGGTGGTCGCGATGGCGTGCCACAGGCGCTCGCCGACCGGGCTCTCGTACGCGGAGATCTTCCACTGGGTGTCGTCGGGGCTGGCTTCGTGGACGAACTCGGCGCGCAGGACGAGGGATTCGTGGACGGCGTGGGTGGTGTCGTCGGACCAGGTGCGCCAGCGTTCCCACTCTCCGTGCGACTCGAGGAAGTCCGTCAGGAGCGCTTCGTGGTCGTCAGGGCCGGCCGAGTCCGCCTCTGCGGGCTCGGCCGTCGCCGGGGACGCTTGGGCGTCGGCCGCGTCGGCCGCGTCGGGCGTGGATGGGGTGCGTGCTTGCTCGGCGTCGCGTTCGGTGCTGGTGGCCGGGGCAGGGCCGGGGCGTACGGCATCGCCGTGGAGGCGCTCGAACTCGGCGATGGCCTTGACGGGCGTGTCGTATCGGCCGGCCTCTACGCGGAGGTGGTTTTCACCGTGGAGGTGGATGCTCGGGCCGTCGCGGTAGGTGCCGACGGCCACGGTGGTCCAGCCGTCGTGGGCGTGAGCGTGGATGATCAGGCGGCCGTGACGGATGTCGTCGTAGATCTGCTGGGCGTCGGCGGAGACCTCGCGGATCTCCTCACGCGAGCACCAGGGCATGGGGTAGTTGGCCCAGGTCCATTCGGTGTCGATCTCTTCGCGCAGTTGGGGTGTGATGTTCACGGTGATGCCCTCGGCGCGCAGGGCGCGTGCGGCCTGTTCGGCGTAGTGCGGCTCTTCGCGGTCGATGCGTGCCATGACCATCGTCGTGTCGTCGAGGGGCTCGAAGCCGTGGACGGCGAGCAGGGCTCGTACGGTGTGGGTGGGCGTGCCGGTGATGGTGGCGGTGACGGCGCCGGGGCGGCCGTCGAACAGGTCGAGGCGGAGGTGCGGGTCTGCTTCGGGGTGCGGCAATCTGTCCTCGTTTCACGGCTCCGGCCGACGCGGGGCCGGCCGGAGCAGGTGGTGGGGTCATCGGAGTGCTCGGGTGCTGACCGCGGTGGCTCGCGGCGGCGGGCCGGCTCGTGAGACGGCCGGGCTGCGCGGTTGGCGAGCTGACGGCGTAGGAGGGCTGGTGCTGCGGTGCCAGCGGGTGCGCAGGGCGCTGAGGTCGGCCAGGGCGCGGCGGCTGCCGGTGATCAACTGGTGCGGGGTGTTGGCCGGGTCCTGGGTGTAGGCGGCAATGCGTGTTCCGACATCGAAGGCGCGGCCCAGCAGGGCGCGTTGAAGGACTCGCTCACCCCAGTATTCGGGTGAGCCGACGGGGGTGGAGACCAGGTCGATGAGGTCGCCGGGGGCGAGGCCGTCAGCGAGGAGTCCGCGGTGCTGGGCTTCCCAGAGCACGGTGACGGGGTCCACGGGTTCCCCGTTGTGGGCCAGAGCGGTCAGGCACTGCCAGAGGGTGGCGTGCAGGGGCAGCGTGAAGTCGTCGGGCTGCAGCCAGCGCATGTTCTTCAGCTCTGCGGGGTGCGCGGTGGCCGTGGCGAGGTAGGTCGTCAGGCATTCGTCGGGGAGTCGTCACCAGTGGTGGTTCCCCGACGAATGCTCTCCGCTACGTCCCGTTCTCTGCACAGGAAGACCCTCATGCCCAAGTTCACCTATCCGCTCCCGCTGCGCTGGGCCGACGCCGACAGCTACGGTCACGTCCACAATTCCCGCTACCTGACTTACCTCGAAGAGGCACGTACGAGGATGGTTCAGGAGCTGCTGCCAGCGGACGAGGCCGAGCGGCGTCGTCACGCCTTCGTGGTCCAGCAGTCCGTTATCGACTACAAGATGCCGCTGGACTACCGCGACCAGCCCGTACACGTGGATGTCTGGGTCGTCACCTGCCGCGGCGCGCGGCTTGAGCTGGGGTACACGATCAGGGACGGCGAGCGCACGTACGCCGAGGCCACCACCAAGATGGCCGCCTATGACCTGGAGACGGGCCGTCCGCGGCGCATCTCGGAAGCCGGGAGCGAGTTCTTCGCCGGCTACACCGAGGACTGATCTGCCTCGGCGGAACGAGCCCTTCACGCTGCCCGGTACACCGTCACGTGATCAAGGGCGACCATCTCTGCGTGGGTCAGGACGTCGTGTGCTCCGGCCAGGAATTCCCTGAGCCGCTGCTCCTCGTCGACGATCACTACGACGCAGGGGCCATGCAGGGAGAGCCGCGACGCATGGTCGGTCTGAGCTTGAGGGGGGCAGGTGGGCGTCGAAGCCGGAGAAGCCGTGGAAGACGCTTGCGCCGGCGAGGCCGTAGTGGCGTGCACGGTGGACGATCTCGGCGTACACAGGCTTGTGGTGCCACAACGCAGTGCCGGACAAGTGGATGGTCAGACGTGCAGCGGGCCCTGTCGCAAGCATGGCGGCCCCCTCCGGAACCTGGGCTCATGCGCACCGTACCGGTGGGGCGAGGGTCCCAGGGAGGGGGCCTGCAGTAGAGAGAGGCAGACGGGGACTATCCCCAGGCCGCCTGGGCGAGCGCGGCGCCGGTGAAGGCCGCGCCGAGTCCGGCCACGACGCTGGCGACGACGTTGGCCGCGGCGAAGAAGCGGGCGCCGTCTTCAGCCAGCCGGAGCGTTTCGTAGGAGAACGTCGAGTACGTGGTGAGCGCGCCGCACAGGCCGGTTCCGAGGAGGAGCTGCACGTTGGAGGATGCGGCCCCTGCGTTGATTGCTCCCGTCAGGAGGCCGAGGATCAGGCAGCCGACGACGTTGACGGTGAAGGTGCCCCAGGGGAATACCGTGTCGTGCTTGGACTGGACGGTCCGGTCGGTCAGGTAGCGCAGTGGGGCGCCGACCGCGGCGCCGGCGATGACGAGCAGCCAGTTCACTGGGTCGCCTCCTTGTCCTGGCCGATGTAGCGGATGACTTCGCAGTCGTCGAGGATGACGAGTCCTTCGGTGACCAGTTCGTCCAGTTGAGGCAGGAATTCGCGGATGCGTTCCTCGGTGTCGACGATCACGATGGCTACTGGCAGGTCTTCGCTCAGGGAGAGGAGGCGGCTGGTGTGGATGAGGGACGAGGCGCCGAAGCCTTCGATGCCGTGGAAGACGGAGGCGCCGGCGAGGCCGGCACGGTGGGCGCGGTGAACGATCTCCGTGTAGACGGGCTTGTGGTGCCAGGTCTTGTTCTCGCCGATGAAGACGGTGACGCGCAGGGCGGGTCCGGTCAGTCTCACGGCTGCCTCCACTTGATGACGCGACGAGTGAGAGTTGCCGCGGCCCACACCGAGACCAGGGCAGCTACGAGAGTGAGGGCCAGGTAGGCGAGGCCCATGCGGGCGTCCTTGCCGTTGACCAGGCGCTGGATGTCTGTGGCGTAGGTGGAGAAGGTGGTGAAGCCGCCCAGGACGCCGGTGCCGAAGAAGGGGCGGACGAGTCGGTGCGCGGCCCAGATATCGGTGATCACGACCATGAACACGCCGATGATCGCGCAGCCGACCGCGTTCACGATCAGTGTTGTCCAGGGGAAGGCGTCTGGCGCGGTCGGCCACAGTAGCGAGGCGCCATAGCGAGCTGACGCGCCGATGGCGCCGCCGAGGGCGACGACCGCTATGACTGGGCGTTGCCGCAGGCGGGCTTCTTTGCGCTGCGCGGGGATGTGGAGGTCGATATCGGGATCGACGGGTTCGTTCACCATCGCGGATTGGGCCTTTGTCACCTAGCTCTCCTACTCGCCGGGCACGG
Source organism: Streptomyces sp. NPDC043952 (assembly GCF_056435325.1). NCBI lineage: Bacteria > Bacillati > Actinomycetota > Actinomycetes > Kitasatosporales > Streptomycetaceae > Streptomyces > Streptomyces sp. NPDC043952. The sequence continues at coordinate 40,429 of NZ_JBWKES010000012.1, read as the reverse complement.
TTGTATACGAGTGCGCGTCGCAAGTAGGGACCGTTGTCGGCGTCGTCGCCGCGGTTCGGGTACGGCGGGCCCCACCGCCGTGCGGTGTCACAACATCACCGCCTGCGCAAGGATACCTGGCGTTCCCGCTGCCTTCTCCTCGGGCATCGAGACGGCGGCTGTTGTGGTCGCGGCTGGGCCGCAGGACACTGAAATGGACCGGCGATGAGGCTCGCCGTAACCGCATCGACGTGGGTGCTGATGGCCTCTGGGCAATCCAGCCACGCACTGGAGGTGCGGGAGGTGGGCTCAATGCCCCGTATCAGCGTCACTGTCGATGCCACGACCGGGTCCGCCATAGGGCGCCACGAAGAGGGCCTGCCAGAAGGGTGGCCTGTGGGGAGAGGCGTCGTATCCGACACCTTGACCGCGGAAGGCTCCCCCGTGCCCGCCCTAGTGCTGATGCCTGAGCCCGCGCTGCCGTCCCAGGCCGTGGCGGCGTGGCCAGTCGCGGTGCTGCATCTGGGCGACGGGGGAATCCCGCTCGACGAAGTGGTGAGCGTCGCCGAGGCAGAGTGCTTCCTCGGTCTGGTCGACGTCCCCGACCTGCCGCGCTGGCACGCTGAGCCAGAGGCGTGGGTCGAAGCGCTCGCCCGACTCGCCCCCGGCCACCGGTATCACGTCATCGGATGTGGTGTGCGGGACGAGGCGGAACACCTCGTTTCCGACGCACAGCGTGCCTTCCGCCGCCTCACCGGTTGCCTGGAATGAAGGAGCACCGGCGATGCTGACCGTCACGGATGCCCGCACGCGTCGACTCGTGCCGCTGGGCGTTTCACCGGACCGGTTGATCCGTATGTGTGTTCACGTCCCAGGCGAGCCGGACGGGCTTGCTTCCGCACGTCTACTGGTGGTCGCGGACGTGTTGCTGCGGACTGTGGAGGCGCAGGGCTTCCAGATGATCTGGGCCTGTGAACTGGGTGATCCATCTCCGGCGCGGATCGCGGACCTGGCCCCTGTCATGAGCGCGCTCGGCGTTCACCCGCCGATGGCATTCACCGCCGTGAGAAGGAGCGGTCCCGACGGGTTGGGGCGCCCGGCAGACGTCCACGTCTCGGACGATGTCCGGTGCGACAGCGAGCAGGGCACCTGGCTGGTGGTTGCCGATGCCCGGCGCCCCGGTCACGGTGACGGCACCGACGACGCACCGGATGCGGTCGCGGTGCGCCTCGCCCTGCTTGACCGGCCGTATCGCAGCAGTGCGCGGTTCCTGCCGCACGACATCGGAACTGCCGCGTACACGTTGCATCGCTGGCGTCGCCGCGTGGCGCAGTGGGCATGTGCCCCATCCAAACCGGTGCCGGACGACCTGTGCCGACGCGCGCAAGCCGCGTTCGAAGCCGATCTCGACACGCCCGCTGTGCTCAATTTGCTGCGCCGCACCGAAATAGCGCAGGAAGTGGCTGCGGGCGCAAAGTTCGAAATGTTCGCTCTTGCGGACAGGATCCTGGGGCTGGGGCTGACCCAAGACGTGGGCCAGCAAGCCTTCGAGCGACGGACAACGTAATGGTCGCGCTGCGGCTGGTGGTCGTGCGGCACGCCAAGTCAGCGTGGCCGGCCGCTGTGCCCGACCATGAACGGCCGCTGTCAGGCCGGGGGCGACGTGATGCGCCGGCCATCGGGCAGTGGCTGCGGGAAGAACACTGCACGCCGGATCTCGTGATCTGTTCCACGGCGGTGCGGGCACGCACAACGTGGCAGCTGGCCTCGGAAGCGTTCAGTCCGCGGCCGGATGTGATGTTCGAGCGCAGGGTCTATGAAGCGGACGAGGCGGGCTTGCTCGACGTGGTGCGGCACGTGCCCGACCATCTCGTGACCGTAGCGCTGGTCGGTCATCATCCGGGCGTCCAGGACTTGGTGCTGATGCTGGCAGGAAACGGAGAGGCCGAGGCGCTCAGGGCGGCGCGGGAAAAGTTCGCCACCTCGGCCGTGGCGGTGCTCACGCGATTCGACTCCTGGAACAGGCTCTCCGCCGGGCAGGCGATGCTGAGCGCATTTGCTGTCCCGCGCGGCTGAACGGGTCACCTGGGAGCCATCAGCTGTTCGGGCTCGGCGTGCGGCCGGGTTCCTGCTGCTCCGGTACAGGGAGGTGCCGGCTGATCAGTAGCCGGTAGGCAGCGGCACCGAGCACGCCCCCGATAAGAGGGCCGATGATCGGGACCCAGAAGTACAGGTTGCCGTACTGGTCCCGCCAGGCCGTGCCATACCCGGTGAGGAAGCTCGCGAGCCGTGGGCCGAAGTCGCGCGCCGGGTTGATCGCGTAGCCGGCGTCCGTGCCGAAGGCCATGCCGATCGCGACGACGAGGAGGCCGATGAGCAGCGGCGCCAGATTGGCTCCGGGCGGGGTGTTGAGTACGTCGGTGAGGGCGAAGATGACGAACAGCAGGATCGCGGTGCCGATGATCTGGTCGCGCAGGGCGCCCAGTTCGCTGACCGGCAGGGTCCCGTTGCCCGGCAGGGTGGAGAAGACGCCCTGGGTCTTGATGGTGTGGCCGGGGTCGGCTTTGGCGAGAACCTCGGAATAGTTCCAACGCACCAGGAGCGCGGCGACGAAAGCGCCCGCGGTCTGCGCCAGTGCGTAGGGGGCGACCTTGCGCCAGGAGAAGCCGCTGAACACCGCGAGCGCCACGGTGACGGCCGGGTTCAGGTGTGCGCCGCTGAGCCGGGCCGCGGCGTAGACGCCGAGGGTGACGCCCAGCCCCCAGGCCCAAGCGATGCTGTCGTGGTCGCCGATATCCGCTCCGGCCACCTGCGCGACCACACCGCAGCCGAAGAGGATGAGGATGAGCGTGCCGGCGAATTCCGCGGACAGCTCACCGAACAGCCCGCCTCTCGTTGCGCTCTTAGACATAGGGACTCTGCCTCCTGACCGTCTCGCATCGGATGCCGATCGACCCTAGGGGTGAAACGGAACAGACGGCAGTGGAGTGACGCGATCTTCTCGCACCCCAACCTGTCGCTGAGGCCGGCCTGTCAGACGGTGACGCCGTTGCGTCACGGGCGACAGCCGCGGCCGGCGTGTGGTGCGAGGTCCGCTGACGCGGCCCACGCACCACGACGGTCCTACTACGGGATTGCCCGGCAGCCTTCAGCCCGGAGTGATAGGCCAGTCTGCCGAGCAGTGCTCAGCCGATGCCGAAGGGAAGCGACGTGGCGTGCGCATCGGCGATTTCGAGGAGGCGGTTGTACTTGGCCACGCGTTCGCCGCGGGCCGGGGCGCCGGACTTGATCTGTCCGCTGCCGGTGCCGACGACGAGGTCGGCGATGAAGGCGTCCTCGGTCTCACCGGAACGGTGGGAGACCATCTGCGTGTAGCCGGCCTCGCGGCAGATCCGCATGGCGTCGAGGGTCTCGGTGACGGTCCCGATCTGGTTGACCTTGATCAGGGCGGAGTTGCCGACCTTCTTCGCGATGGCTTCGGTGATGATGGCCGGGTTGGTGACGAAGATGTCGTCACCCATCACCTGGACGCGGTCGCCGAGCCGTTCGGTCAGGCGGACCCAGCCGTCCCAGTCGTCCTCGCCGAGCCCGTCCTCGATCGACCAGACGGGGAAGCGGTCGACGATTTCCTCGTAGCGGTCGATGAGTTGATTGCTGGTCACGTCCTGGCCTGCGATGCGGTAGCCGTCGCCGGAGCGGAACTCGCTGGCGGCGGGGTCCAGGGCGATGGCCACGCCGTCGCGGCCGGGCGTGTACCCGGCATCGGTGATCGCCTCGACGAGGGCCTGGAGCACGTCTTCCGGACGGTCGATGGCGGGGGCGAAGCCGCCCTCGTCACCCAGGCCGGTGGCGTGTCCGGATGCCGCCAGGCGGGCCTTCAGCTTGGCGTACACCTCGGCGCCGGCGCGGACGGCTTCGGGCAGGCTCGGTGCGCCGAGCGGGGCGAGCATGAACTCCTGGAAATCGAGGTTGTTCGCGGCGTGGGCGCCGCCGTTGACGACGTTGAAGTGGGGTACCGGCAGGCGGGGCGTGGTCCCGGCGGCCTGGGCGATGTGCTGCCACAATTCCGTTCCGGCCAGGGCGGCTTCGGCGCGGTAGGCGGCGAGCGAGACACCGATGATGGCGTTCGCGCCGAGTCGGGACTTGGTGTCCGTGTCGTCCAGCTCGATGAGCGCCCGGTCGACGTCCTGAGCGGAGCCGAAGGTTCGGCCGGACAGGGCCCCCGCGATCTCCCCGTTGACGTTGCCGACGGCGCCGAGGACGCCCTGGCCGTTGTAGCGGGCCTTGTCGCCGTCGCGGAGTTCGACGGCTTCGCGGGTGCCGGTGGACGCGCCGGAGGGGACGCCCGCGCGGATTCGGGTGCCGTCGGCCAGGGTGAGGGTGACGGCGAGGGTGGGACGGGCGCGGGAGTCGAGGATCTCCACGGCGTGCAGGTCGGTGATCTGCAGGGGCATGACGGTCTCCTTCATAAGGTGCGGGGGTTCAGCGGTGTCCTTCGGCGGCGACGAGTTCGGCACGCGCCCAGGCGCTGTCGGGATCGAGGTAGGTGCCACAACGGATCACGGGATCCAGCTCGGCGGTGAAGTCGTAGCGCAGCGGTGCCGCGGTGGGGATGTTGAGCATCTCGGACTCGGCCTCGGTCAGCCGGTCGAGGACGACGCACAAGGCGCGTAGCGCGTTGCCGTGAGCGACGACCAGCACGGTGCGCCCCTCGCGCAGCTGCGGTGCCAGGACGTCGGCCCAGTACGGCGCGACGCGGGTGACCATGTCCGCCAGGCTCTCCACTGCGGGCACGCCCGTCGGGCGCAGCGTCGCATAGCGTGCATCGGCCCGCAGCCGTGCCAGCTCGGATGGCGCAAGCGGGTCGGGTCTGCTGTGCATGGACCGTCGCCAGGCCCGGTACTGCTTATCGCCGACCTGGGCCCGGACCTCGTTCTTGTCGCGTCCGGTCAGGGCGCCGTATTGCCGTTCGTTCAGCCGCCAGGTGCGCCGTACGGGGATCCACTGCCGGTCGAGGGCGGCGAGCAGCAGGTCGGCGCTGCGGATGGAGCGGCCCATCACGGACGTGTGGACCACGTCGGGTCGCAGACCGGCCGTGTCCAGGAGCTTGGCTGCTTCGACGGCTTCGTGCTCGCCGTGCTGGGTGAGCGGGACGTCCACCCAGCCGGTGAAGCGGCCGTCGGCGTTGGCCGTGCTCTGTCCGTGCCGCACGAGCACCAGCGGGCCGAGCGGCCTGAGCGGCTCAGGCATGGGCGCCGGGCTCCGCTGCTGCCCGGCGCCGGGACGCTTCGATCTCCTCGTACGCCTTCTCGCGGCCCTCCCAGTGCGACCCCTCGACGCTCTTGCCGGGTTCGAGGTCCTTATAGACCTCGAAGAAGTGGGTGATCTCCAAGCGGTCGTAGGAGGGGACGTCGCCGATGTCCTGGATGTTGCTGTAGCGGGGATCGTGTGCGGGGACGCACAGCACCTTCTCGTCGGGGCCGTTCTCGTCGCTCATCACGAACATGCCTACCGCCCGGCAGGCGATGACGCAGCCGGGGAAAGTCGGCTCGCCGACCAGGACGAGGGCGTCCAGGGGGTCGCCGTCGCCGCCGAGGGTGTCCTCGATGAAGCCGTAGTCCGCCGGGTACTTGGTGGAGGTGAACAGGAGTCGGTCCAGGCGGATGCGGTGCGACTCGTGGTCGATCTCGTACTTGTTCCTGGATCCCTGGGGGATCTCCACGGTCACGTCGAACTCCACTGGTCTCTCCTTGCATTCGGAGCCGTCTCTTCGTGCGGCTCTCGCGGATGGGGCGTTGGGTCCTCGGCTGAGGTGCTGGGTGGGGGCATGCCGGCCCAGACCTGTCCGTCGAGGAGGGTGGGGGCGCGTCGGTCCACGGTGGCCTCAGCGCCTCTGGTCTCGTGTCGGGTCCGCCAGTCCTGCTTACGCAACGCCTCGTCGACCTCCCAGCTCAATTGGGCCAGTCGGGCGAGCAGGAGGCTCCGGGCGCCGGCGGGCAGGGTTTCGCGGTGCGCTGCTGCGTGCCGCAGGCACACGCCGTGCGTGACCGCGTACTTCTGTGCCTGAAGCGGGTCCTGCAACTGGGCGGTCAAGAGGCTCAGTTGGCGTGTCTCGGCGAGTTCCTGCTCTGCGCAGGCCCGGCAGCGCACGGTTGCGGTCAGTTCGGCTCCTGCTGTCTGCGGTGCTCCTTTGCCCTGGGCAAGAAGCCGACGGAACCGCGCCAAGCGGTCCTGCCACTGGCCGGTGGCGACCTCCAGTACGGGCGGCAGACCTGGCCCGCCGATCGCGTCGATGTCGTAGAGGTGACGTGGGCACAGCCGACGTTCCTCTTCGTTCGGCGCGCCCCGGCCGACTCGGGTCGCCATCCACTGCAGCAGCCGTCGTACGGCTCGCTCCTGTGCGAGGCACAGTGGGCAGCAGCTCATGTCCATGTCGGACTCCCAGCGGGCCGTGATTCCGTGGAGCTGCCGCGCGGCTTCCACAGGAAGAAGCCGGTCGAGCCGTGTGTACTGGGCGCAACGGGCGTCGGCGTCCGGGTCGGCACCGGCCAGCACGCGCAGGCTCGGTTGGTGTTGTTCGAGGCCGGCCGATGTGGCAGCCGCCAGAAGCAGCGCCTCCTTTGGGGGGACATGGGCGGTCAGTTCGGCCAGGTGGGGCAGGCATACGGTGCCGGGGTGAACGCCGCTGCGCACATCGTTGTGGTCGATCACGGTCGTCAGGGTGGCCAGAGCGCGCTGGGTGGCCGCGTTGCCCGCGGTGCAGGCCACGCACCGGAGAGGGGCTGGGCCGTCCGGGTCGAGCAGTGCCGCGCTTCCACGGAGCGCAGCCTGGTGGACCTGGGGCAGGAGCCATGGTGCGGACAGGTCGGCGAGCAGGGCCCTGGGTGTGCGCGGGGCACAGGCCGCCTGCTGCCGTGACGCGGCCCATCACGCCCTGGTCGGTGTGGCTGTCGGCGATGAAGAACTTCAACCACCGCTCGACGGCTTCGTCGCGCTCGCTGCAGACGCAGCAGGGCGTCCGGGCGAGGAGCTGCCGGGCTTCCCTGACAGCCTGCTGGACTGCCTCGCTGGTGGAGCGCTGCGTCCGGGTACTTGCGCGGGCGCGCCACTTCCTCCACCGCGGTGCTGCCTCGAGCCCCTGCGGCGTGTTTCCCCGGGTCACGGCGTGCCTTCCGGCTCGGGACTGTCGTGTCCGGCCTGGACGCGGTCATGGACCTCGTCGCGCAGAGCCCGCAAGGCATCTCCGGTCGAGCCCAGACCGTCCAGATCGAGGCGCGTCGTCGCCGCCGACGGTTGTGCCAGCGGTGACTGCGCCGTTCTCAGGGCCTGGTTGAGGGTCCATTCGTGGTGGGCCAAGAGGCGGGATGTCCGTTCGCCCAGCGTGCTCAGGTCAGGGTCCAGGCGCAGGGCGCGCAGACGCAGCATCAGCTGGTGATACAGCGACTGCTGGCGGGCCACATCCTTCAGCACCGTGGCGGAGATGCAGCCCGTCTCGCGGCAGGCGTCCACAGCGTGATCGGCGGCCGGCTGTGCCTGGGCGGCCTCGTCGAGGATGCCAAGCAGGGCATGAAGCTGCACCTGCCGGGTCGGCACGGCTTTCACGGGACGACGGCCCTGGAGTAGGCGCCCGGCACGGCGGAGCATGGCCCAGAGCCCGGGAGAGGAGCGGGACGGAGCGGGCGTGGGCATGGGGCCTCCTGGTCATGCTTCATCGACCAGGGACCGTCAGCGGCGGATGCCGCGGTTGCGGTGAGCCCCATCACCGGCGTAAACGACGCGCCTCCCACTGTGTCCTACCAGGGGCTGCGCTGATATCCAGGGTACGCCGATCAGCTCGCGCCGACGCTGTCGGGGGGCCCGGCCGATCCCGGCGTACGGTGGAGGTGTACGCAATCCGGCGCTGGATCCCGCCGGGGCCGCCCCCACGATCGGGCGGCCACCCAGCCCGTCGGCCGATGGTTCCTGCCTCTCCGCTCTGAAGCGAGGTGGATGCCATGGCCGCACCAGCCTCCAGCCCTCACCGACCGGACTCGTCCCACGGCGCATCCACCGCCGCATTCGCCCCCGGGTGGCTGCCGCCGGGCGGCCGGGACAACGGACTCGCCGCTTCGTCCTGGGCGCCGATTGCCGACATCCCGGCTGAACGGGTCGCCCCGGTGCTCGAAGCGCTCCGCCAAGCCGACATCCCGGCGCACGCCGCCCCCGCGCCGCCACCGGTCCGTGTCCTGACCCCCGCCGATCGACAGCGTCACCCGTGGCGGCTGCGCGTGGCCTCCTCGTCGTACTCGAAAGCCCAGGACCTCCTGATGCAGCTGCTCCGGGCCCGTGCCCGATGACGGGCCGGCGGTTCACGTGGCGTGGCGCGCCTTGAGGATCAGCGGAACGGCAGCCAGCTGCACGGCGACCGCGAACAGGACGAGGGCGGGTACCGACAGGTCGTACAGGGCGCCCAGGACGAGGCTGCCCGCGAACCAGCAGGCGCCGAAGCCGGTGTCGAACAGGCCGAAGGCGCGGGCTCGCCGGTCAGGGGCGTCCATGCCGGTCAGCGCGGCTCGGACGATCGATTCCTGGGCGGCTGTGCCCAGGCCCCACAGCAGGACGCCGAGCACCGCGGCGGTGGCGTTGCCGAGGAAGACCAGCGGCGGGTAGCAGGCGGTGAGCGCGGTCGTGCCGACCACGGTCCACAACCCGCACCGGTCGAAGAGCCGTCCCAGGACGAGTGCTGCCACGGCCTCCATGGCCATCGCGCCCGCGTACAGGACGGGGACCCACGTTAGGGTCATGGTGCGCTGCTGGCCGAAGTGGTAGGCGATCAAGGGAAAGTCGGCGTAACCCGCGGCGACCAGCCCCATGGCGGCCAGGTACACGTAGAACGTCCGGGAGTCGCCGCGACTCGGCGATGCGGGGGAGGAGTCCGCTTCGAGGTCGGCGGGCACGGGGTACTGGCGCCAGGCGGTCAGCAGGGCCAGCAGGGTGAGGGCCGCGGGGACGGCGAGGACGGTGAAGCTCAGGCGATAGCCGCCGTGCAGGGCGAGCACGGCGGCGACGATGAGCGGGCCGACCATCGCTCCGGTCGCATCCAGGGCCTCGCGGACGCCGAAGACCCAGCCGCGGCCGAGCTCGGCGGTGGCGTGAGCGAGCATCGCATCCCGGGCAGGTGTGCGCATCGCGCGCCCGCTTCGCTCGGCGACGATCAGGAGAGCGGCGATCGGCCACTGCCCGGCCAGGGCCAGCAAAGGAACCGCCACCATCTGCACGGTGTAGCCGACGGCGGTGATGGGCCAGTACCGGCCGGTGCGGTCGGCGAGCGCTCCGAAGACGAACCGCAGGGCGTAGCCGAGGAGTTCACCGCATCGGGCGACCACGGAGATGATCAGCGCGCTGGCGCCGAGCGACCCCATGAACGGACCGGAGATGCCACGGGCGCCCTCGTGGGTCATGTCCGAGAACAGGCTCACCACACCGACGAGCAGCACGAACCGCATCGCGGTGGCGCCGCCCGGAGCGGCACCGCGCTCTCGGCGTACTACAGTTCGACTGGTGGCCATCACGGCGTGCCCCATTGATCGTCGGCTACCGCCCAGTCGTGCTCCCACTGCCGCATCCGCCGCCGCTGCACGCCCGCCAGCAGCACACGCACGACCAGGAAGGCGCCGAAGCGTCCGCCCAGAGTGCGACGTGCGTGCCTGCCGGCGTGTTCGGCGCGACCTTGGCCTGGGCGGTGAACAGCGAGCCGTCGCTCTCACGCCACCGCACAGCGGTCCACACCGCGTCGTCGGCCACGGCTCGGGCAGCCGCCTGGCCGGGGGCGTTGCGGACGAGCACGGCCACCACGGGGTGCCTCTGCACCCGCTGCCGGGCTATGTCGTTCCCCGACTGTGCCGCCGTTGCGCATCCGGCACACAGCCCGCCGACTACGGCGATGACCCACGCCGCGAGGAGCAGCCAGCTTCCACGGTGTCGCTGCGGCGCTTGAGCGGGTTACGGCGCCAGCGCCACATCACCCGACCGGGGCGAACTCCGGATTGCGTCATGGCCGCACCGTCCCGCTGTGGCCGGCGGATCCCTCACCGTGTGAGGGCTGTCGCGCACGGACCGCTTGCGTCCTCGCGCGAAGGCGGCTGGCTTGCGCCTTCGTGCCGGTCACGGCGATAGCGAAGACCAGAGCCGATGCGCCCGCGCCGACTCCGAGGAGCCAGGGGACGTGCAGGGCGGGCAGCAGCATCAAAGCTCCGCAGGCCAGCGCAACCAGCAGCGCGCCCCACACCTCGCCGCGGACAGCACCCCACCGCTCCTGCACAGCTCGTGCCTCGTGCACCGTGATGAACAGGACGATGCCCATGGAGGTCAACACGGCCCATTGGGTGCTGAGGTGTCCACCGGGAACCAGAGCGCACAGCGACAGAGCCAGGATCGCGGTGATCGGCACGCCACTGGCCCGGCGCCCCTTCCGTAGCTCGGCGCCGATGAGGAGCAGGGATCCCGCCGCCAGGCACGGGATGGCCCAGAACCAGGGCAGCCCGGCTGTGGCGCACGCCAGGAGACCGGCGCCCACGACGCTGCCCACAACGGCACGTTGCCTCGGTGTCATGGCGTTCGCCCCCCAACGCCGACCGGGCGTCGCAGCAGCGGGACGAACGCCTCGTCGAGCGATGTTGTCCCCTGCCAGGGCAGGACCGGGATGCCCCAGCGGCCGAGTTCGAACCGGCCCGCCTCTCGATCCAAGTGCCACCACCGCACGGCGAGTTGCCCCACGCGGTCGCGGCGGACGACAGAGGGTTCAGCGCTGAGTACGTCGACGATGACGACCGGGTGACGTCGACGACGCAGCTCCAGTGCGGTCATCCGCGCACGCTCGTCGAGCATCGGACTGAACAGGACCGCGAGGGCACCCGGTGGCAGAACCGTGCGGGGCAGGCGCGACACGTCCGGGTCGACGTAACTGTCGTCCAGGCGGACGTCGAGGACGGCATCGGCGATCCGCTGCAGCTGGTGGTCGCCGATGCCCGGGGCGAGACCGCGCAGACGGCCACCGACGGCCACCACGCCGACACGGTCACCAGCGCGCAGATGCGCACGGGCCAGACCGGAGGCGGCCCGTACGGAAACATCCAGACTGTCGCGGCCGACCGGCCCGACGCGAAGGAACGCGTCGAGGAGAAGGATCAGATCGAAGGAGCGCTCGTCCCGCCGTGTGGTGACGAACAGGGACTGTCTGCGGGCACTGGCAGGCCAGTTGACCTGCCGCGGGCGGTCGCCGGGCTGGTAGGGGCGCAATCCGTCGAATTCGGTGCCGTCTCCGGCAGCGTGGGCCGGGTGACCGCCGGTGCGGCGCGGAAGGGAGGCCGGTTGCGGGCCGCGAGCCACGACGACGGGCAACGGCAGAACGGCCAGTTCGACCGCCGGGCAGGCAAGGCGGACTTGATGGAGTCCGCCCGGGGCGCGGACGCACAGCGTGGCGGGACCCACCGTCCACCGTCCCCACTGCCCCGGCCGGAGACACCACTGCAGCCGGTGCTCGCGTGCCGCGGGACGGGGCGCCGCGGGTCTTTTGATCACGAGTGTCCGGGGCGGAAGGGGCAGGGCGGCCGAGACGACGTCGAGGTCGTCGTCCGCGCGCACGGTGAGGGTTATCTGGACGGTGTCGCCCTCGCTGCAGCGGTATGTGTCTGCTTCGACGTCCACGGTCAGCTCGCCGGGGTGGGAGCGGGGCGCTGCGGCGAGCCACCACAGCAGCGGCCCGGCGACGATGAGGAGTTGTGCCCGGCCGACGATCACTGTGGCTGCCAGGGACAGCAGGGCCAGCAGGGACAGGGTCCTGAAGAGGGGTGTGGGCTCCCACTGGATGCTCGTCTCCTGGCCCGGGTCCGGTGCCTGCGGTCCCGCACCGGCACGGTGGCCATGCAGCCTCGTCATGACGTACTCCCGGCCCGGTGGGTGGGGTGTGGGTCGGGGACGGGGACCGTGCGCAGTACGTCGGCGATGACGTCGTCGCCGCTGAGTCTGCGGACCCATAGTTCGGGCCTGAGCACGATGCGGTGAGCGAGCGCGGGCACGGCGACCGACTTCACGTCGTCCGCCGTGACGAAGTCGCGCCCCTCCAGGAGAGCTTGGCCACGGGCCATTTGAAGGAGGGCGAGGGAGGCACGCGGGCTCGCCCCGACGGCACACTGGGCATGCGCACGCGTGGCGGACGCCAACGCCACGACGTAGTCGACGAGATCGGGCTCGACCTCGACCTGTTCGATCGCCCGGCGCATGGCGACCACTCCGGCCGCGTCGACAACCTGCCCCACCATCGGCGGACCGGGATCAGCTCGGCGCAGACGGCGGTTCAGCAGCTCCGCCTCGTCTTGGGTGTCGGGATAGCCGATGCGGACCCGAGCGATGAAGCGGTCCAACTGCGCCTCCGGCAACGGATAGGTGCCCTCGAACTCGATGGGGTTGTCCGTGGCCAGCACGATGAAGGGCACGGGCAGCGGCCGGGTCTCGCCGTCACTGCTGACTTGGTGCTCGGACATCGCTTCCAAGAGGGCCGCTTGCGTCTTGGGCGGCGTGCGGTTGATCTCGTCAGCGAGCAGCAGCTGGGTGAAGACGGGCCCGGGACGGAAGGCGAGTTCGCCGGTGCGCGGGTCGTAGACGGGGGCGCCGGTGAGGTCAGCGGGCAGCAGGTCCGGAGTGAACTGCATCCGGGTGAAGCCCAGACCCAGCGCGGTGGCGAAGGAGCGGGCCGCCAGCGTCTTGCCCAGCCCGGGCAGGTCCTCGAGAAGAACATGCCCGGAGGCCAGGATGCCGAGCAGGATCAGCCGCAGGGCCCGGCGCTTGCCGACAACCGCGCGCTCGACCTCGTCGAGAACCCTCGCCGCGAGCGTCGCGCACTGCGGTACGTCCAGTTCGGTGCCGACGACGGTCACAGGTCCTCCAGGCGGTCGATGAGCCGGGCCACGGTGGCCAGCGGGACGGCAGGCGCAAAGGAGTCGTCGCTGCGCGGACGGCCCGGTTCGGCCAGGGCCCACAGGTCATCGCCGAGCAGAGCGCGGGCCGCGTCAGGACGGGAGAGGGGGTCGACTCCGCACCGGGCGCTGATCAGGGCGGCGGCGAGACGCTCCAGTTCAGGGCGGGTCGTGTGGTCGAAGTGGCGCCTCGACACCTGCCCCCACGACAGGGCGTTGGACAGCTTGCGGTAGCGGCGAAACGGAGCGTCCGCCACGGGAACGCCCCCGTGCGGCAACGGAAGTTCCGGCATCGGCGCGGGGACGTACACAACGCGGACGACAGCCATTGCCGCGACCGCGGCGACGACCGCGGCGACGAGGAGTCCCGTCGGTCCGCCGGCCATCCATCCGCCGGCACCGGCAGCGGCCAGCGCGCAGCAGGCCGTCGCGCCCCGCACCGTGCACCGAGGGAACCGGAAGCTCGTCATGCCGGTTCACCTCCCGCAGTCCCCGACCCGCCAGGGCGGGAGCCGCGGAGGTGCACGGCGGCACCGGCCTGCTGTGCCTCGATCTGCTCGCCGAGAGTGATGGTGTGGCTGCTGTACCGGGCGCGGGCGAACAGGTCAGCCAGGCGACGGAACTGGGCACCGCCTTGGCCCAGCCGGTCCGCCCGCCCCAGAAACTCCGCGGGCGTCTCACTGGGATCACGCCGCAACTGTCCCGCCAACTTGTCTTCCACCGCCAGGTACTGGGCGATGACCTGAGACCTCGGATCGCTGCCGAGGATCAGCCGGCCGACACCCGCACCGCCGTGAGCCGCCGGCGAACTGAGGGGCGCCGGGGACGTCTGCGACCGATGCCGCGCCCGGCGCACCAGGAGCAGCACGGTGACCGTCACGACCAGGACGATCCCGCCAGCCGCGAGCCACCACCACGTCCCATCGGGCGTGGTGCCCGGCCCGACTGGTCGGGTTCTCGGCCTCGGGGAGTCAACCCCGGAGACCGGCTCCGCGCCCCCACCCGTGGACGTCGCACGGATCGCGAGCACCACCGCCGACCCCATGAGCCCCAGCAGCAGGACGACCGCACCGAGCGCCCAGAGCCGCGAGGCCACCCCACCGGGCGGCTCGTACAGCGCCTGCGGTGGCTCGGCGTCCCCACGCCGTCGCCTCCGGCGCGCACGCCGCCAGAACGGAAGAAGCAGCAGTGCGCTCAGCAGCACGCCGGCCGACAGTACGACTGCACCCACCACCGGACCGGCCCAGCCGCCGTGGACGACAGGATGAGCGGTGGAGTCCAACTGCCCCGCGGCACGTGCCCGTACGCCGAGCGCGGCGATCACCAGCAGGACCAGAACCCCTGTGCATCGCGCCCAGCGGGCGCCGGCACGCCCGGATGCCAGCCGAGTAGGGACAGCGGTACCTCACGCACAGGGCCCTCCGGCAGGTCGGAGTTCGCCAGGGACCGTCAGCGGGGGAATCCGCGGTTGAGGTGAGCCCCATCACCTGTGCGTACCACTTCCAGGGTCGACGAAGTGCCGGTGACCGTCAAACGACCGTCACGCTGCGACACCACGTGACCCTCAGACGGGCACCGGTCTCACGCGGCGCCGGTGCAGCCGCGCCCGTCGGGCCAGAGCCCGCGCGGCGGCGTTGGGGGTCCGGTAGGTGCCGATGTCGTGCGCTGTCGCAGTCGGTGTGGCGACCCAGCGGGTGCCGCGGTCGTCGTGGTGCCGGCGGACCCGGCCGAGCAGGACTCCGTCGCAGGCGACGATCTGGATCACGTCGTGGCCGGGGAACAGCGGCGTGCACGCGAGCCCCCGGACCTGCGCCATCCGGTGGGCGGCTTCCTCCTCGCAGATGTGCCACTTGGCGTTGATGACGATGAGCCGGGCGGCGCGGACGATCGCCGTCGCATCCTGGTCGAGGTAGGTCATGGCGGGCTCCCTGCGGCGATCAGTCCCGGGCCAGCCGGCGGTGGGTGACGCGGTGGGGGCGGGCTGCCTCGGCGCCGAGCCGTTCGATCTTGTTGGCCTCGTAGTCGGCGAAGTTGCCCTCGAACCAGAACCACTGGGAGCCGCCTTCCCACGCCAGGATGTGCGTGGCGACACGGTCGAGGAACCACCGGTCGTGCGCGGTGATCACGGCGCAACCGGGGAACGCGAGGAGGGCGCTCTCCAAGGAGGCGAGCGTCTCGACGTCGAGGTCGTTCGTGGGCTCGTCCAGCAGCAACAGGTTGCCGCCCTGCTGGAGGGTGAGAGCGAGGTTGAGGCGGTTGCGCTCGCCGCCCGACATGACCCCCACCCGTTTTTGCTGGTCGGCGCCTTTGAAGCCGAAGGTGGCGATGTAGGCGCGGGAGGGGACCTCGACCTCACCGATCTGCAGGTGGTCCTGGCCGCCGGAGATGGCTTCCCATACCGTCTTGGCCGGGTCGAGCCCGGCGCGGTTCTGGTCCGCGTACGAGATCTTGACGGTGTCACCGAGCCGGAGCGCGCCCGCGTCGGGGGGCTCCTGGCCGGTGATCATCTTGAAGAGCGTCGTCTTGCCGACGCCGTTGGGTCCCAGGACGCCGACCAGGCCGCCGCGCGGCAGGGAGAAGGACAGGTCCGTCATCAGCTGCCGCTCGCCGAAGCCCTTGGTGAGGTGCTCGGCCTCCAGGACCAGGGCGCCCAGGCGCGGTCCGGGCGGGATCTGGATCTCCTCGAAATCGAGCTTCCGGGTGCGGGCCGCCTCGTCGGCGAGTTCCGTGTACCGCTGGAGGCGGGCCTTGGACGTGGCCTGCCGGCCTTTCGCCCCCGAGCGGACCCAGGCAAGCTCCTCGGCCAGGCGCTTCTGGCGTTTGGCGTCTCTGCGGCCCTCGACCTGGAGCCGGGCGGCCTTGGTCTCCAGGTACGTCGAGTAGTTGCCCTCGTACGGGTAGGCGTGGCCGCGGTCGATCTCCAGGATCCACTGGGCGACGTTGTCGAGGAAGTACCGGTCGTGGGTGACGGCGACGACGGTGCCCGGGTAGTCGGCGAGGTGCTGTTCCAGCCAGGCGACGGACTCGGCGTCCAAGTGGTTCGTGGGCTCGTCCAGGAGCAGGAGATCGGGCTGGGAGAGCAGGAGCCGGCACAGCGCGACCCGGCGCCGCTCACCTCCCGACAGATCAGACACCAGGGCATCGGGAGGCGGGCAGCGCAAGGCGTCCATCGCCTGCTCCAGGCGGGAGTCCAGGTCCCAGGCCCCGGCGTGGTCCAACATCTCCTGCAGAGCCCCGAGTTCGTCGAGCATTTCCTGCTGGCGCGTGGGGTTCGCGTCCGCGAGCTGCGTGGTGACGTCCTCGTAGCGAGCGAGCCCCTCGCGCAGCGCGGCAACGCCTTCGTCGACGCTGCCCTGCACCGTGGCGGACTCGTTCAGCCGGGGCTCCTGCTCCAGGATGCCGACGCTGATGTCCGGGGCGGGAAACGCGTCGCCGTCGGTGGGGCGTTCCAGTCCGGCCATGATCCGCAGGACGGTCGACTTGCCCATACCGTTCGGTCCGACCACGCCGATCTTCGCGCCGGGCAGGAACCCGAGGGTGACGTCATCAAGGATGATCTTGCCGCCGTGGGCCATGCGGGCCTTGCGCATCGTGTACGCGTACATCCGTGCGCCTCCGTAGCCGGGCCGCCAATCGGCGGCTTTCGCTCACAGAGGCCATCAGCACGGTCGCGTGCGGTCAAGGGCGAGCCTCATCGCCCAACACGCCCATGGTGCGCCCCGCGGCACCGATCGCGCCAGTCGGTGTCCGCCCCGTGCATCGGGGGAACACTGAAGGTGATCGGGCGATGAGGCTCGCCCTCGAAATGCACCTCCGGTCCTCCGGCCGTGCTGATGGCCTCTGTGTGACACAGCGACCACGGAGGTGAGGGCCATGGAGTGCACGATCACGGTGACGGCAACGGTGGGTTCGCCGTTCGCACCGAAGGACGGAACCGACAGCTCGGCGCTCGTCGGCACCGGCTCGACTGGCGTCACCGGCTACCCCGTGGGCCACGGCCCCGTCGAGGACACCGCCGACAATCACGGACAACCAGTGACCGCCCTCCTTTTGATGCCTGAACCAGCCCTGCCCGGCGGCACGTTGACGGCTCGCCCGGTCGCCGTGCTGCATGCATCCGCACCCGGCCGGGCGCAGGCCGTGGTGGTCTGTGTGCCGGCCCACGACGCGCATTTCGCCACGCTCACGGATCTCGATGCGCTGCGTTTCTGGCAGGTCGACGAGCAGTCGGCTGCCCTCGTGCTGCGACGTCTCGACCGCGGGCACAGCATCATGTGGTCCGTGACCCGGATCGAGGGCGCGGAGCCGGCCGCCGCGTACCTGGTGGCGGCAAGGGCCCGCTACCGGCAGGTCACAGGTGCTCCGGCACCGGAGTTCCGGTAGCGGCGTCGGACAGCCCGAAGACCTGCTCGTAGAGGTCCTCGCCGAAGCCGGTGGGCAGCGGCTTGCCGACCTCCAGACGGAACGTGCGGGCCCCGTCCGCCCGGCGCGGAGCGCGCAGGAACAGTGCGCCTTCGTCGGGCGGGTCGCGGTGCAGGCTCTGCGCGAAGTCGTACAGGTGTGTCACGAGGACGATCTTGACGCCCGCCTCGATCAGGGCACGGGTGACCTGCCGGCTGATCTCGGAGCCTTCGCGTTCGTTGGTCGACGCGAACGACTCGTTGAACAGCACGAGGGCGCCCGGGCTCACCAAGTTCGCGATGTCGCTCATGCGGGCCAGTTCCTCGTCGAGCTTGCCGCTCTCCATCTCGCTGTCCTCCTCGCGGCGGAAGTGCGTGAACATCCGGGTCCGCACGTCGGCGCGGAAGAGGGCGGCGGACACGAACATCCCGGCCTGCATCATCAGCTGCGCGAGACCCACACTGCGCAGGAAGGTCGACTTCCCGCCTTCGTTCGCGCCCGTGATGACGACTAGGGCACTGGCGCCGGCGTCGATGTCGTTGCCGACGACCCGATCCTGGCTGCGCAGGCTCAGACATGTGTCGTACAGGCCCCGGCATTCCAGGCACGTGTCGCCCACGGGCTGCGGTGAGGGGAAGCACCAGGGCTCGTCTCGGTCGGCGAGGGGGCGGTGAAGGTTCAAACAGGCGATGTAGAAGCCGAGTTCGCGGCGCAGCAGGGTGAAGAAGCTGAGGATGTGATCGCTGGACCGGGCCAGGGCGTCGGCGGCCAGGTTCAGGCCGCGGTCGCGCAGTTCGCCAAGGGCCCTGGCCCCGTTCTCGTCGCGGTCGGGCAGCCGGTAGGTCTGCGAGGGCGGGCCTCCCCCGGTAAGGCGTTCGCGCCAGGTGGGCGGTGGTCCCGGTCGGCGCAGGACGTAGTGAACTCCCTTGCATCCGGCTCCGAGTTCGGCGCTGACCAGCACGCCGCGCTTGAAGCGCAGGCGGCGCAGATGGTCGTCGAGCAGCTCGAAGTAGGCGTCGTCGAGTTCGGTCGCCAGCATGTCGAAGAGCCGCACCAGGGCCGGTGCGGTGACGGCGCCGGCGTACTGCTCGGTGAGTTGACGCAGCGCGGGCAGCTGCCGGGAGTACAGCTCCATGGCTTCCACGGCCCGGTGCATGATCGAGTCGGGGCTGCGCAGGAAGGTCGGCCAGATGCGGTGCTCGGCCTC
This sequence comes from Streptomyces sp. NPDC043952, assembly GCF_056435325.1. NCBI lineage: Bacteria > Bacillati > Actinomycetota > Actinomycetes > Kitasatosporales > Streptomycetaceae > Streptomyces > Streptomyces sp. NPDC043952. The sequence goes on along the minus strand of NZ_JBWKES010000012.1, from coordinate 21,889 downwards.
GATGGTCTCGACCACCAGACCGTACATCTGGGTGGCCAGGTCCGGGTGGGCGAGGAAGTCCTGAAGGACGCGCTGTCGGTGAACGATCTCCTTGGGGGAGGTCAGCGGGGTCACCAGGACGCGCTCGGCGACCTGGCGCAGGAAGGCGTCGCCGTCGGCCATCGTGTCGTACAGCGTGTCCAGGCCGAGGTCACGGGCCAGATCGGCGGCCTCGGGCGGGAGCGGAGCGTCCCAGTCGAGGTCCTGGTCCGCGTAGAGCAGGTGGGCCTTCACGACGCGGTCCTTTCGCCGGCGGCGCGGGCACTGATGCGCCGGGTGAGCCGGTCGTAGGTGAGGCCGTACTTGTCGGCGATGGCGAGCGCGTGGGAGAGCCCGTCGGCGCGGCGGCGCACGATGCGGAATGTCCGCTCGGCGGGGTTGTCGGGCACGACCGTGCTGGTCATGCTCACGGTGGCGGGGCCGAGCCGGGAGAGCTCGTCGACGAACGTGACGCACAGGCACAGCAGATCCCGATCGATGATCTGCTCCAGGACGCGGGTGCCGAGCAGGAGCGCGTCGTCGAGGGTGGTGGAGGTGAAGACCTCGTTCATGATGACGAGGCTGCGCGGTGTGGCCCGCTGGAGGATCGCGTGGACACGGTCCAGGTCGTCGTGGAGTTTCCCGGAGAGGTCCTTGAGGTTCTCGCCGCGCTCGAAGTGGGTGAACAGCTCGTCGCACAGGAACAGGCGGGCCTCCGTGCCGGGGACGGGGCAGCCGAGGGCGGCGAGGTGGTGCATCTGGCCTACGGCGCGGGCGAAGGTGGTCTTGCCACCCTGGTTGGGGCCGGAGACGACCAGGACCCGCTCGGCGCCGGCCAGGTGGAAGTCGTTGGTGATCACCGGCTCGCGGGCCTCGACGAGCTTGTCGGCCAGCGCCAGGTCGAACATCTCGCGTGCCGCGATCTCCTTTGATGCGGCGGAGAGTTGGGGATGGCAGAACGGCAGACCGGCCGTCTGCAGTGGGCCCATGACGTCCCGGTAGGCGAGATAGAACTGGATCTCGCGGTCGAAGGCGGTGACCACGTCGTCGACGTGGTCACGGTGTTGAGTGCAGAAGGCGTCGAGCGCGGCGAACTCCTCGGAGAACAGGAGCGCCACGCGGTCCAGGACGGCTTCCTCGACGTGGTTCATGTCCACGAAGTTCTTGTACGACACCAGGTAGCTCTTGGCCTCCTCCTGCTTGAACTTCTCGAACGCAGCCAGCACTTCGGCCCCGTAGTCGTCCTCATCGGCGTACCGGGTGACCGTGACCTTGCCGCCGCCGATGTTCATGCAGTACCGCACGGAATCGAGCGCGGCCTGGACCTGCTCGATGTCCGACGTCAGGCGTGCGAAGGACGGCGCCGTCACGTAGTCGGCGAGGTACTCCCGCAAGCGGCGCAGCGCCTGGGACGCCGGATCCGTCTCGGCGAGAACGTGCTGAAGTCCGGCGACCGTCCGCCGATAGGTGTCGGCCGCGGCCAGGAACCAGCTCGCCTGCTGATAGCGGTGGCGCAGCTGCGACGCCCGGGTGCGCTGGGCACGCATGTCACGCATCGACGAGGCGAACTCCGCCACGCCCTGAGCCACGTCCGGATCGTCCAGATCGCGGAAGACTTCATGCCGGTAGACGATCGTGGCCGGGCTGCGCAGTCGGGCGTGGAAGAACGGGGCGAGATCGTACGCCTCTCGCCCCGCCGTCAGATCGGCGACGACCTGGTCGAGATTGAGATCGGCGAAGTAGTCGGGTTCACCCACCTTCGAGGCGGTGGCCTGATCCTCCGGCTCGGTGAACAGCACACTCAGGAACGGCAAGACGCCAGCACCTCCCGGCTCGTCGCGAACGACGGCCGGCGCCGAAGCGACGTACCGTCGAGCAGAGGCCATCAGCACGGGATGTGCGGTCAAGGGCGAGCCTCATCGCCCGTGCCTCCATAGTGCGCCATTCCCGCCGCCTGCCGCCAGATGTGGCAGTGGTGCACCGCAACCCTCCGCACGAGGATTACGCTCCGCGAGCGAGCGGAAACAATCCGGGACGCTTGGGGCCCATGTGCGGCAACAGGTTTGTACGGCAGGGCGCAGGCCCTCGTCGGGAAGAGGGAAGGATGAAGCGGGATACCCGGCGGTCGACCGGTGCGGGGCCGCTGTCCGCGGCGGTCGCCGCGACCCGGCTGCGGCTGCTCGCCGAGGCCAGCCGAGCCCTGGCCTCCGGCCTCGACGCCGGAGAGGCGCTGTGCCGACTGGCCCGCCTCGTCGTCCCCCACCTGGCCGACGCCTGCATCGTCGACGTGCTCGACGGCGAGGGGCTGCGCCGACTGACCGTCACCGACCGCGACGCCGATCGCGCACTCCGTGTCCTGCCCGGGGGCACCCTGCCCGACCACCAGGGCTCGAATGCGGCCCTGGCCAAGGTGCTGCGCAGCACCGAACCAGCAGTTTTGGCCGAGATCCCCGCGCCGGACCCCGGTGACGCACTGCAGGCCGCCCAGTGGGCGCTCTACCGCACGCTCGGCGCTGGCAATGCGCTCATCGTGCCCATGCGCGTACGCCGCCAGGCGCTCGGCGCGCTCACCTTCGTCAGGCACGCGCCGGCGCTTCCCTTCGACGAGCAGGAGCAGGCCATCGCCGCCGACCTCGGGCACCGCGCCGGCCTCGCACTGGACAACGCACGCCTGTACGCGCTGCAACGTCACACCGCCGAACAGCTTCAGCTCTCGCTCCTGCCCGATCTCACGGGACTCGGTTCGCTGCAGCTGGCGGCCCGTTACGTCGCCGCTCGCGAACGCGCCGAGGTCGGCGGCGACTGGTACGACGCCTTCCCGCTGCCCGACGGCTCGGCGACCCTGGCGATCGGCGACGTGGTCGGCCACGACCTCGCCGCCGCCGTCCGCATGAGCCAGCTGCGCAACATGCTGCGCGCCCTCGCCTACGACGACGGCGACGACCCGGCGAACGTCATGAGCCGCTTGGACGCCGTGATGCAGGGCCTGACCAGTATCGAGCTGGTCACCGCCGTCATTGCCCGCATCGACATGCCCACCGGCCGACCATGGCGGCTGCGATGGACCAACGCCGGGCACCTGCCTCCACTGCTGGCTCAACCCGACGGCCGCATCACCCTGTTGGAAGGCGGCCACGCACCCATTCTCGGCGTCGACCCGGCGCTCCACCGCGACACGGCGAGCTTCGACCTTCCCTCCGGCGCCACGCTGCTGCTCTACACCGACGGGCTCATCGAACGCCCCGGCGAGGACATCGGCCGTGGCCTGACCCGGCTACGTCAGCATGCCGCGGCCCTCGCCCGCGAACCGCTCGCCGTCTTCCGCGACGAGCTGCTCCGGAGGCTGATCGACAGCCAGCACGACGACATCGCCGTCCTGGCCTTGCGTGTCCCGTAAGCGCGGCAACAAGAGGCGCCGCACGGACATCGGCGCGAGCCCGTGTCACTCCTGCGCCGCCGCGGGGTCATGGGAGGGGCGGTGGAAGAGGTCTTTAAGGGTTCGCCTGCTGTGGGCTCCATTGCCCGGGCGCCAAAGGTTTCCCAGGTACGGGGCATACCGTCGTGCCCCGTGCTGGTAGAAGCCGGGCAAGTGCCCGGCAAGAGGCGGCTTCAGATCCAGGTCCTGCAGGCGCGAGAACGGTACGAACTGCGGTTCCATCCCCTCCTCTTGCTGCGTGGCCTGCCGGCCGTGGAGCACGCGATCAATCGCGAACACCAGGTCCACCGTCCGCTGGTGGGTCTGAGGATCGACCGCCTCAAGGACGAACGCGACGCGCGACGGCTCGAGAGCCAGACCGGTCTCTTCGCGCAGCTCCCGGCGTGCGCAGGCAAGCATGCTCTCCGCAGGTCTGGGGGTGCCTCCGGGCAAAACCCAGTCGCTCGGGTCCTGGGCGGTGCGGTGCACAAGCAGTACGGCCTGCCCTTGGAACACGATCGTCGAGCACCTCAGAACCCGCTCGTCATCCATGCCCATGCCAGCCTCCTCAGCTCATACGTCATCCGTTGCTGGGTAGAGGCCATCAGCAGGAAGCGCGCCTGCGGTTGCGGCGAGCCTCATCGCCGTACATACGCTTCCTTCATTGTGCGAAGGCCGGACGCGCTTGAGCAACCACGGCCAGCAGGTGCTGTGCGTGGGCTTGACCGATGGGGCCGGGGCCGCTTCACTCAATATCGGCGATGGATCCCGCCTGGACTTCGGTCCGAACCGCCTCCCCCCGGGCTGATGGTTCCTGACACTGTCAGGAACGCATGCCCGCAGGAGGGACGCGACGTGTCTGCCACACCGCTTTTGAAGGCGATTCCGACTACGCCGCCCTTGTCGGCCACCTCTTGCTGGTCACACCGGATTCGGGGCGGGGTGGCGTGGTGAACTGCTTCGACTGCCTGGAGACCCCCACGGCCGCGGTCGCCGTATGCCAGCTGTGCGGTGGCGGGATCTGCCGACAGCACTCACACGAGCGGTCCCAGGCGCTTCATGTGCCCAACGGCATGGGCGTGGCGACCAGGCCGCGTGCTGCGCGCCGGCTGCTGTGCGGTACCTGCTCGGCCGCAGAACGCAGCCGATGAGCGGGCCCCTCAGCGGCCCGAACCGAACGGGCCGGAGCCGTGCCCTGGCGGACTCCCACGGTGTTCGGCCTGACGTCCTGCCGATTGTGAGTCCCTCCGAGGCGGCGCCCCTCGCGCCTCTCGGCCGCGCGGCAGGGCAGTGTTGAGGGTGCGCCAGCCCAGGGGAGGGCGCACCCTCAACCCATGACGATCAAAGCCCCGCGGGTTCGTTGCCCCGGCTCAGTGGGACGGGACGCCACGGTGGCACCGTCGGTCCGGCGGTGCTGGGACGCGCGTGCCGGAGCTGTATCTGCGGTGCTGGGTTTCGCCGCCTTGACCTTGGCCGTACGACAGGAAACGGCACTCGTGCCCTTCGATCGGCGGATGGCCGGACCTGCCACGTGCTCTCGGACCGGCCAGAGAGCCTGGCGTGCCATCACCGCTCTGGGGTCGCGCCCGGTCGCATACACTGCCGTGGCAGTGAGGTACGTCTTGCCGCCGTCCGGATCGGGGGCTTCGCTCGGCGAACGGTGTCGGCCGATCGCGATACTGGCCGCGGCAGACGTGACCCGCACCGGCATCTGCCAGCTCGTCCGGCGTCCCCGGCCACCGGAAGCAGGGCAGCTCACACCGTGCCACGGACCGAGCTTCCCCTCCCGACATGCATCGACTGCCTATCTCGCTGCCGCCCTGACCACACAGTCCGAAGCCGCGGCCGGCATCATCGCTGGCGCGGTCGCCCTGAGCCGTGTCCGGCTGCGAGCTCACTGGGCCAGCGACGTCCTCGGAGGGCTCCTGTTCGGCTACGGCTGGCTGGAGACCGCACGCCTTGTGGCGCAGATCCCCGCCTCACGCCCCTGAGCCCAACGCGCGGACGTGTCAGGCAGAGCGGCGCCGCAGCACTGTGTCCGAGTGAGTCCGTCGCAGGCCGGTGACGGGCGAACGTGCTCGGGCGTCAGGTGCGGGGAGTACGGGTCGCCCACAGCAGGACCAGCGCGGCGGCCTGGACGGCCGCGACGGTGGTGATCAGTACGGGGATGGAGACGTCGTAGAGGGCCCCGGTCAGGGCGCCGCCCACAAGTGCGGTGGCCCCCATGATCCCGGCGAAGATGCCGTACGCGGTGGCGCGGCGGCCGGGGGGCACCAGGTCGGCGACGGTGGCACGGAGCGTGGATTCCTGTACGCCGACAGCGGCACCCCAGACGAGGGCACCGAGCACGACGATCCAGACCGTGTCCGTGAACGCGAGCACGGGCACGACTGCGGACAGCAGCGGCAGGACGACCAGGACGCGGGCCCCGTAGCGGTCATAGAGCCAGCCGGTGACCAGGGCGGCGAGCGCGTCGGCGGCCATGGCGGCCGCGTACAGCACGGGCACCGTGGCGGTGGGCAGCAGGTGGCGGGCGACCAGGTGGTAGGAGAGCACGCCGAAGGTGGCGAAGCCGACCAGGGTGGCGGCGGTGAAGGCCGCGTACACCCAGAACGCCCTCGGTAGTCGCGGAGATCCAGCCTCGACGGGATCAGCGCCCTGCGGTGCGGATTCGTCGGCAGCCGTCTCGTACGCGACGGGATTCGGGACCCGGGCACGCAGCCACATCAGCAGAGCGAGGGCGGCCACGCCGGGCAGGGCGAGCACGCCGAGCGCCGGAGCGTAGTCATCGCCGGAGAGGGCGAGGACCCCGGCGACGGTGAGCGGTCCGAGCAAGGCGCCGATCTGGTCCATCGCCTCGTGCACCGCGAAGCCCGGGCCCCGACCGGTGGCAGCGGTCGCGTGCGAGAGCAGGGTGTCCTTCGCGGGAGAACGGACCGCCTTGCCGACCCGTTCGGCGACCACCAGCGCGCAGGCCACCCACAGGACACCGGCCAGGCCAAGGACCGGCACGGTGACCGCCGTCAGGGCATACCCGGCGATCGTCCACGTCCAGAAGCGGCGGCTGCGGTCGGCCAGCGGACCCGAGGCCAGCCGCAGCCCGAGGGCGGCGGCCTCCCCGGCACCGGTGACCACGCCGACCACGGCCGCGGAAGCTCCCAGATGGGCGAGCAGCGGTCCCGTGACGGAACGGGCGCCCTCATAGACGAAGTCCATCAGCAGGCTGACGACGCCGAAGGCCATCACGAACCGCCACGGGGTCATGCCGGGACGAGCTGTCTGGCCCGCCGTGGTCGCGGGAGTGGGGGCAGGAGTCCGGGAGGTGCTCACGCGGCATCCCGCGTACGGAGGGCGGCCAGATCGATGTCGGCCACGATGGGCAGGTGGTCGCTGGCGGCGTGAGTGCGCGCGTCGTCGATGACGCGGTAGCCGGTCAGGGCCGGGGCCAGACGAGGGCTGAGCAGCATGTGGTCGGAGCGGAACGGAACGAACTCAGCCTCGGGGAAGCCGGCCGTGGGCACGGTGCGAACTCCGCTCTGTCCTTGGACGGCTGCGGCGTCGGTGAATCCGGCGGCGTGCAGGTAGGCCAACGCGGAGCGGTCCGCGGCTGGGGCCAGGCCGTCGGCCGCGGGCTGGAGGTAACGCACCCGGAAGTGGGCGGGCAGGTCCGCCCAGGCAGTCGGTTCCGGATCGCCCGGGGCAAGGGAGTTGGCGTCCCCCGCGACCACGGCGTACGTGTTGGGGGCCGCTAGAGCCGCGAGCCAGCCCACCTCGGCGGCGCGCAGGGCGGGGCTGAGGGGGGACAGGTGGATGCTGGCGACGGTGACCGGCTTGTCCAGGCCGGGGACGGCCAGGGTGGCCTGTGCCAGGGCGTGGTGGAAGTGGTCGCTGTCGGGGGTAAAGCTCAGGGGGCGGATTCCCGCTCTGAAGAAGACGGCAGTGTTCTGCCCGGTGCGCGGGGCGACGGCCAGCAGCCCGCGCATCCCCAGGTCCACTTCCGCGGCGAACAGCACCCGCCCACCGTCGGCATCGAAGCCACGCGCTTCCTGAACGAGCAGGACGTCAGGGGCGGCCTCTCTGATCACCTCGACCGCGGTGCGCCACCGCTTGTCGCTTCCTTGGTCGCGCCCACCGTTGAGCACGTTGTAGGTCATCACCCGCATACCGTTGCCCATCCCCTCGCCCGACGCAGAGCCCTCCCTACGGGGTCACTTCCTTGCGCCGTCCGCTCTGAAAGTAACAGCTGTTAGATTGGGTGAGCAACGATGGAATGTTTGGTGAGGTGACGGAGGGCAGGGCAGACTGGGTGAATGAGTGAACCGGTGACGTGGCTACTGCTGGCCTACCGCATCCCCAGTGAACCGAGTCGGCTCCGGGCCGGGGTGTGGCGACGCCTCAAGGCGCTGGGTGCGATCTATGTGCAGAACTCGGTCGTGGTGCTGCCCGCCGATCCCGTCGCTGAGCGGCACCTGCGCGCGCTGCGGGCGGAGATCGCCCAGATGGACGGCGGGTCCGCCCAGTTGCTGACCGCTGACGCGCTTGCTGGCGGAGCAGACCTCGTGACTGCTTACAACGCCGCCCGCGACGACGAGTACGGCGAGATCGTGGACCGTTGCCGCGACTTCCTCGCCGAGATCGAGAAGGAGACCGCGACCTCGCATTTCACCTACGGGGAACTGGAGGAGAACGACGAGGACCTGACCAAGCTGCGCGGCTGGTTCGAGAAGGTCTCCGCGCGCGACCGGCTTGACGCCCCCGGCCGTGAGGCTGCGGCGAAGGCCCTCGATGGGTGCGCCCGCGCGCTCGACGGTTTCGCAGACGCTGTCTATGCGGCCGACACCGACGCTCCCTGACCGATCCGATCAGCTTCGGCCCGTGGCGTACCGGAAGGACATCAGGATGACGGCGGCGGATCCGGCGACGAACGAGGGTGACCCGCAGCTTTCGCTACCCGCTCGTGGGGGACAGACCTACGCGGCAGAATCCGACGCCCCCGCTGGCGAGGCGCCTTGGCCGTGTCCCGGGGAATCCACCAGCCAGCGCGACGCAATCCGCATCCGGCACGGCTGGCCGCGGCTGCTGATCGCGTTTCTGCTCGTCCTCGGCCCGGCGGCCTACCTTGCCGCGTCGGATTCACCAGGCCCCGTTGCCCGACGACGCCACAGGTGTCGCCTTCCACGTGTCGAGCTCCTGGAAGAACAGCGCCCTCTACGTACGCTTTACCACCACGCGAGCAGGGCTCGCGACGTTCCTCCAACATCTGAACGCCCCGCCCACGGCGCTTGCCGGCGGTGACGTGGCCAACCCCGCTGCCCAGGCGGGCGTCGTGGGCTGGCGGTTCCGCCCCAGCCGCAACTGGTCAGGGACGCACCTCCCGCAGCACGGCCCTGCCCCCGACCGCCGGATCACCGTCAACAAAGACGACCCCGCACCTCCTGTCGTCTACCTGGTGGCCACTGTGGCGCCGGCCGGCCGCAGCAAGTCGGTGGAGTCGTCCGGAGCGTCGCCTTGCCGGATGATGACGACGCGTGCCGCGATCGGCGACGGCATCGTCGGCGACGTGGCGAAGTGGCGACGGCTCCGAAGCCATCTGCTGTGCAGCCAGGTTTCGAACCGGGCAACCGCCGGTTCGAACCAGGGCAGGGCGAGGAGGACGAGCAGCCCGGCGCACCAGCCGCTGAGGACGTCACTGAGCCAGTGGGTGCCGAGGTAGATCGTGGTCATGCCGATGCCGAGGGCCAGCAGGGCACCGAGTACGGCCCCCAGTCGCCTGGCCGCCGGTGTGGTCGCCAGATACGCCAGGACGCCCCAGGTGACGACCGCGTTGGCGGTGTGTCCCGAGGGGAAGATGTCCGTGCTGGACACCGGGCCGAAGAGCTCGGAGGAACCGATGACGGTGGCGTAGTGCGGGCCCCGTCGGGCCAGTCCGTACTTGGCGGCGCCGACGGTCACATTCAACAGGAGCAACGCGATGACGAGGATCAGCAGGGGGCGCGCCGTGCGCTGCTGCCAGGTGCGCCAGACCAGCCAGGCCCCCACCGTGACAGTCGCGGGCCCACGCTGCCCCAGGACGACGAAATAGTCCAGGTACGCACGGATCTGGGGCCACTGTGCGGCGGGCTGGAAGAACATGTGCGGGGATGGTCGGCCTCGGAGCGGTGCATCGGGCATCCTGTCGGCATGGAAGACTGGTCGGACACGATATCTTCTATTCGTGAATAGAAGACGTGGGCGACTGTAGCCGAGACACCAGGGGCGGAGGACCATGAGCGGTCGCGAACGGCTGCCGGGCCCCGGCGGACGGCGCCGGGCGAACGGAGCCCTGGAGAACGAGATCCTCGCGCTGCTGCAAGCAGCCGGGACGGCCCTGACGCCCGGCGACGTGGCGTCCCGCCTGCCCGCACCGCTAGCCCACACCACCATCGCCACCACCCTGGCGCGCCTGCACACTCGCGGCGTACTGGAACGCACCCCGCACGGCCGCAGCTATGCCTACCGTCCCGTGACCGACGAGCCGGGCCTGACCGCCCGGCACATGCATCAGGTCATGGACGGAGGGAGCGACCGCGCGTCGGTCCTGACTCGTTTCGTGGATGAGCTGTCCGACGACGACGAAGACCTGCTGCGCCGCCTGCTCGGCACCGGCGAGTAGAGGAGGGCCGCCGCGATGCATCTGGCCGTCTACCTGCCGTTGCTCTTCCCCCTGATGGCCGGCCCGGCGGCAGGTTCGCTTGCGCGCCGTCTGGAACCGAGGCTGGCGACCTGGCTGCTGACCGTCTCCGGCCTGGTGCTGGCCGCGTCCAGCACCGTAGTACTGGGCTTGCTCGCCCTGTCCGGCCTGGTCCGGATCCCGCTCGTGGCGGCGCTCAAGGGCTACTCACCCGACGTGATCGCCCACCAGGACCCGGCCGCGTGGCCCGCCGCCCTTGCCGGAGCCGTCCTGCTCACCCTGGCCACGATCGTCACGCTCCGGCTCACCGCACGCCGGGCCGGAGCCCTGTTCTCCGCCGCGATGGACGCCGCCTGCCTGCCAGGCCCCGACCCGGTCGTCATCACCGACGACGACAGTGCCGACGCCTACGCCATGCCGGGCCTGCCCGGCCGCATCGTCATCTCCCACGCCATGCTGACGCCCTCGATCCTGCCGGGCACACGAGCAGGCCCACCTGCGCCACCACCACTACGCGTTCGTCACGCTCGCCCAGCTCTGCGCCGCCGCCAATCCCTTCCTGCGCCCCCTGGCTACTGCCGTCGCCTACACCGTCGAACGCTGGGCCGACGAACACGCCGCGCACCACACCGGCAACCGCCGCGCCGTCGCCGAAACCGTCGCCGCCGCAGCCCTCGCCACCAAACGCACCCGCAGCAGACGGCGTATCCCCGCAGCCGCCCTCGGCGTGCTCGGCCGCCGGACGAAGCCCGGCGCCGTCCCACGCCGGGTCGCTGCCCTCCTCGCCGCCCCGCCCCACAATCCGCCCCTGCTGCTCGCCGCGGCCGGCGGACTGCTCGCAGCCACCAGCGTGTGCGCCCTGGAGGCGGCCCACGATCTCCATCAGTTCCTGGAACTCGCACACACGCGCTGACCAGGGCGTCTCACCGCGACGACCGGCACCAGGCAGAACGACGCTTTCGCCCGGCGCGGAGTCATCGTGGTGGGGCGCGTCGGCTCAGGGGGTGTCGTCCGTGCGGCGGCGTTCCCGTTGACGGACGTGGGGTGCGCGTCCACGATGGACGGAGGCGATGAGGCTCGCCTTTGACCGCGGACGTGCGCCGCTGATGGCTTCTACCGATGGCTCGCACCCCTGTTGGGGTGCCCGTGCGGTGGAGGCAGAGGCGATGACGGCAGACCGTGCGGCCCCCAGGAACGGTGACGGCCCGCGTTCCCGACGTACGTGCCCGCTCTTCCCCCCGGGGCGGGCACCATGGTGAGTGTCGTCCTCCCGATCCCCCTGGTGCAGGCACTCCAGCCGCTGACCGTCCTGGTGGCTGCTCCTGGCCTGTCCGGGGTGATCGCAAAGGTGGAGGCCCGGCTGCAAGGGCGACGCGGCCCCCGTGTGCTGCAGCCGTACTACGACCTCGCCAAACTGTTCCGCAAGGAGTCCCTCGCCCCCGTGGGCGCGAGCTGGTTCTTCCTCGCGGCCCCGGTCGTGGCGATGATGTGCTACCTGACCGTGCCGCTGCTCATCCCGGTGCTGACCAGTTTCGGCCTGCCGCTGGGATACATGGGCGACATCATCGGCGGCGGCTTCCTGCTCGCGCTCGCCAGTTTCAGTGTCGCGGTCGCCGCAGCCGAATCCGGCGCGCCGTACGCACAGTTGGGCTCCTCCCGCGCCAAGACGTTCGGTGCGATCACCGAGCCGGTGGTGCTGTTCGTCGTCTTCACCGTCGCTCTGGTCACGACGACGGATCTGCCGTACGCCCAGGCGGCCACCGTTCGCTCGTCCGCGGACCAGATCCTGCGCCCCGCCCACCTGCTCGCCTCGGTCGCGCTGTTCCTGGTGATCCTTTACGAGACAGGGCGGATCCCGATCGAGACGCACACCGGCACCAACGAGTTCGGCATGATCGAGGAGGCCCGCTCCTTCGAGCACTCCGGCCCCTACCTCGCACTGCTCAAGTGGGGCTCGGCGTGCAAGCAGCTGATCCTCTACACGATCCTGATCGACGTCTTCCTCGCCCCCTGGGGCCTCGCCTCGACCACGCAGGCCCACTCCGTCGCCCTGGCGATCCTGGCCCTGCTCGGCAAGGCCGTGCTGCTGGGCTGCGTGGTCGCGGTCATCGACAACTCCTTCGCGAAGCTGCGCCTGTTCAAGATCACCGAGTTCGTGTCGGCCGCCTTCCTGTTGTCCGTCCTCGCGGTCTTCACCCTCTACCTGGGAGGCGGCTGATGACCCGGCTGCTGGCCGCCGACACGGTGCCGAGCGTCTTCGAGGGCGCCACCAACACCGTCGCCGTGCTCCTGCTGCTCACCGAGTTCGCGATGCTGCGCGCCGCGCTCTCGCGCTCTCAGGTGCGGCTGTACGCCGTGCAGTCCCTGCTCGTCTCCGCGCTCGCCGTTATCGTCGCGGCCGGCCGAGACCTGCCGGAGCTGTACGCGCTCGCGCTCGTCTCCCTGCTGTTGAAGGTGATCGCAGTGCCCTGGGTGATCACCCGGCTCTTGCGTGACGCCCAGGTGGAGATCGCCGGATCCGGGGCCATCGGTGTCGCCCCCGCCACCTTGTTGTCCCTGGCGCTGGCCGGATTCGGATTCTTCGCCGTGGGCTCGCTCGACATCCGCAGCCGGTTCCTGCCGCACGCGGCCCTGGGCCTGTCGGTGTCGATCGTGCTCGTCGCGTTCGTCCTCATGATCGTGCGCCGCGACGTGGTCTCCCAGGCGGTCGGCTTCTTCTCCCTGGAGAACGGGGTCTCCCTGGCCTCCCTGGTGGTGGCCGCCGGAATGCCGCTGATCATCGAAGTGGCCTTCCTGTTCGACCTGCTGGTGGCGGTCGTGGTCTTCGGCGTGCTGATGCGGGTCCATCACCACCGCACGGCCTCGCTGTCCACCGAGTCCCTGACCCGGCTACAGGGGTGAGGCGCTGATGACGACGGTCCTCGTCCTGCTCGCCCTGCTGCCGCTCGTGCCCGCGGCCGGCGCGCTGCTGGCCCCGCCCAAGTCCGCTCAAGTGCTCACCGTCGTGTTCTCGGTGGCCTGCCTGGCGCTGGCGCTGGCCCTGGTTCCGACGGCCGGCCGACGTGATCTCCACGTGGCGTTCCTGCGCGCGGACGCCCTGTCCACCGTCTTCGTCCTGGCCACGGCCTTCGTCTATGCGGCCTGCGCCGCCCACAGCATCGGCTACCTGCGCCACGACGAGAAGGCCCCCGACTTCCCGCGCTACGCACGCCGCTTCTACGTCGGCTTCAACCTGTTCGCCTGGTCGATGCTGTGCGCGCCCCTGTTCGACGGGCTCGCCCTGCTGTGGATCGGCATCGAGGTCACCACCGTGATCTCCGCCCTGCTCGTGGCGGTGGAAAACACCGAAGGCGCCACCGAGGCCGCCTGGAAGTACGTACTGATCGCCTCCGTCGGACTCGGCATCGCCCTGCTGGCCACGATCTTCATGTACTACGCGGGCGCCCAGGAACTCGGCCAGACCTACGACCTCGCCTTCGCGCCCCTGCTCAAAGCCGCACCCCATCTACCGCACACCGCCGTCCAGCTCTCCTTCGTCCTGGCGGTCCTCGGCTTCGGCACGAAGGTCGGGCTCGTCCCCGTGCACACCTGGCTGCCGGACGCCCACGCCGAAGCACCGACCCCCGTCTCGGCGATGCTGTCCGGATCGCTGCTCGCGGTCAGCTTCTATGCCGTCCTGCGCTACTACCAGATCGCGACCGCCACACTCGGTCCCCGCTTCCCGCAGACCGTGCTGCTCGTCTTCGGGATCGCCTCCCTGGCACTGGCCGCGCTCTACCTGCTCGACCAGCACGACATCAAACGGCTGCTGGCCTACTCCAGCGTCGAGCACATGGGCATCCTCGCCATCGGCGTCAGCTTCGGCGCCCCGCTCGCCCTGGCCGGCGTACTCCTCCACGTCCTGGCCCACGCCGCCGCCAAGGGCAACGCCTTCCTCGCCGCCGGAGTCCTGGTGCGCAAGTACCGCACCAAGGAGATCGCCGAACTGCACGGCGGTGCCCGCCTGCTGCCCTGGTCCGCCCCGCTGTTCCTGGCCGCAGTCCTCGCCCTGTCCGCCATGCCGCCCTTCGGGATCTTCCGCAGCGAGTTCCAGATCGTGGCCGGCGGACTCGCCTCCGCCCGCTACGGCCCGGCCGCCGTCCTGGTGGTCCTGGTCACCCTCGCCTTCATGGGCCTGGCCGTCGCGGCCACGAGGATCGTCTACTCACCCCTGCCCGCCCCTGCCACCACAACCGTCCCCGCACCAGGCGAGCCAAGCATGTGGATGGTCGTGCCGATGCTCGCCGGAATGCTGGCCCTGCTCGTCCTGGGACTTCATCCGCCCGTCGAACTCGCGCACCTGTTGGAGCGGGGCGCCGCTGAACTGGGAGGCACCCCATGACGGCACCCCAGGCCTCCGCCTCGCCCCGCATGCTCGAACTCGCAGACTGGCGCGCAGAGGTGCTCCGGCACGTCGGGGGAGAGGGCGAAGTGCGTTTCGCCGGCCTCTTCGGCTCCGGCGAACCCGACGGCAGCGTACGACTGGCAGCTCTGCTCTTCCCGCCCGGTGCCGAAAGGCCCCTCGTCCTGGACACCACGCTGCCCTCCGACGCACTCAGCTACCCGTCGCTCAGCCCGGAGCTGCCCGCCGCGTTCTGGTACGAACGGGTCCTGCACGACCTGTTCGGCATCACGCCCGAAGACCACCCACGCCTCGACCCGCTGCTGCTGCCGCTGGGGGACCCCGAGCACGCTCCGCTGCCCGGCACCCTGCGCCGCTCGCTGCCGCTCGAGCCGGATGAGAGCGCCATCCCGCGTGCCGTCACCGGTCCGGGCGTCTTCACCATCCCGCACGGCCCGGTCCGCTCCGGCGTCACCGAGTCCGTCGAATACCTGGTGGAAACACCGGGAGAGGACATCCCCCGCGTACAGATCCGCGTCTTCCACAAACACCGCGGCGTCTCCAAACGCTTCGAGCAACACACCATTGACGACGGGGTCCTTGTCGCCGAGCGAGTGGAGGGCATCGCCTCAGTGGCGCACGCCCTGGCGTTCTGCCATGCCGCAGAGTCCTGCGCCGACATCACCGTCCCCTGGTCAGCACGCCTGGTACGAGCCTTGTACGCGGAGCTCGAACGCATCGCCAACCACCTCGACGTCATGGTCAAACTCACCGACGCCGCCGGACTCGCCGTCGCCACCGCCCGCTTCGCCCTGCACAAGGAACGCCTCATGCGGCTCACCGGACACCTGTCCGGCAGCCGCTTCGCCCGCGGCGTCGCCGTCCCCGGCGGCGTCACCACCCTGCCCGCACTTGCGCCCACCGAAATCGACCAGCAACTCGCCACGCTGCAGAGGGCCATCGCCGCCGACTGGCACGCGGCCATGAGCACGCCGTCCTTCCTCGACCGGCTGCGCACCACCGGCCCCCTGGCCCCGGCGGTGGCCCGAGCCCACGGAGCTCTCGGGCCCATCGGCAAAGCCTCCGGCTGCGCCTATGACACGCGCTACGAGCGCCCCTACGACGCCTACGGCTCCCTGGGGCTCGGCACACCGGCCAGTCACACGGAAGGCGACGCGATGGCCCGCACCCGCGTCCGGGGGACCGAGATCACACAGTCGTTCCACCTGCTGACACAGATCACCGACGAGCTGCGCTCCCGGCCCGGAGACGAACCATTGAGTGCCCCCCTGCCACCGGACTTCAGCGGGCAGAGCGTGGGCTGGGCCGAAGCGGCGCAGGGCGAAGTCCTGTACATGATGCGCTTCGAGAACGGACGCGTGGCACGGTGCGCACCAAGGTCCGCGTCCTTCCACAACCTCGTCCTCTTCCACGAGGTCTTCGCCGGGGACATCCTCACCGACTTCCCGTTCATCGAGGCCGGCTTCGGCCTCTCGATCGCGGGAGTGGCCGTCTGATGGCCTGGTTCTGGCGAGGACTGCGCGAAGGCGTCGTCACCACGAAGTACCCCCGGCGCGCCGACGACTACGCCGAACAGTTCCCCGCGGCAGTCAGCGTCCGCGCCCACGCGCCGACCCTGACACGCGACGAGGCCGACGCCCTGTGCCCGACCGGGGCCATCACCACCGACGAGCCGTCCGGAGTGACCCGGTTGGACCGAGGCCGCTGCATCCTGTGCCGCCGCTGCATCGAGGCTCGCCCGGACGTCTTCGTCCAGGCCCACGGCACCGGCACGGCTTCCATCGGCCGCACCCCACTTGTCATCCCGGCCGTCGAGGAGACACAGGATGCCCTCGGCGAGGTGCGGCGTTCTCTGGCCGCCCGGACGGCACTGTTCAGGCGTTCCCTGCACATCCGGCACGTCGACGCCGGCTCCGACGGCAGCGAGGAGTGGGAGATCGCCGCACTGACCAACCCCGTCTACGACATCCACCGCCTCGGCATGTTCTTCACCGCCAGCCCCCGCCACGCCGACGTCCTGCTCATCACCGGCGCCGGAACACGCGGCATGGCCGGCCCCCTGCACCGCACCCTCGAATCCACCGCACGACCCGTCATCGTCATCGCCGTCGGCACCGACGCCTGCAGCGGAGGCATGTACACCGACTCCTATGCAACCCACGGCGGAATCGGCGACCTCGCCGACGTCGACATCTGGGTTCCCGGCTCGCCGCCCAGCCCCTTCTCCATCCTGCACGCGCTTCTGCTCGCGGCCGGCAAGCTGCCCTGGGAGGCGATCTCGCCATGACCAGCGTCATCGTCACCGGGCTGCTCCTGTACGCGGCTGCCGCTGCGGTCGATCTCCTCGTCGGCGGTCGAGCGCGGCGCCTGCCGTCGCTGCCGTATCTCCTGTGTGCTTCCGGATCCGGCTTCCTCGCCGCCGCGGGCGCCACCGCCCTGCACGGTTCCTCGTCCCCGTCCGGACTGGACCTCGGCACCTGGCTCGGCTTCGGCACCTGTTCCCTCCAAGTCGACCACCTCACCGCCCTGTTCTGGCTCCTCACGTTCGCTGTCGCTGTCGCCGCATGCCTGACCGCGGTCGGCTGGGCGCACAGCCGCGCCAACCCTCGCGGCCCCGCTGCCTACAGCGCACTGCTCCTGGCCGCAACCGCCGTCGTCCAAAGCGCCGACAACGCCTTCCTCCTCCTGCTGGCCTGGGAGGCGCTCACCCTCGCCTTCTACTTCCTGGCCGCCACCGAGGCGCGCCGCACCGGCCCCGCCCTGGTCACGCTCGGATTCGGCAAGGCATCCGGCGCAGCACTGCTCCTGGGACTCCTCCTGCCCGTCGCACACACCGGCAGCTTCGCCCTCACCTCGTTCACGCACCTGCCGCCCGGACCGGTACGCAGCGCCACCTGGGCCCTCCTCGTCCTCGCCTTTGCCGTCAAGGTGGGCCTGGCCCCCGTACAGGTGTGGCTGCCCCGCGGATACGCCGCAGCACCGTCCGGACTGCGCCCACTGATGTCCGGAGTGGCAGTCAACGCAGGCTTTTACGGTCTGTGGCGGACCCTCGACCTCCTCGGCCGGCCACCCACCTGGCTCGCCCTGACCCTGCTGATCGTCGCCGCACTGACGGCACTGCTCGGCATCGCCCACGCAGCCGTCCAAGGACGCCTCGAACGCGTCATCGCCTACTCCAGCGTCGAGAACGCCGGACTTATCTGCACCGGCTACGCCGTCGCCCTCGTCGGCACCTGCGTAGACAACGCCCGCCTCACCGCCGTCGGACTCATCGCCGCCACCCTGCAGACCATCGCCCACGCCATCGCCAAGACCCTCCTGTTCGCCGGAGCCTCCGCCCTCGAAACCGACGCCCGGACCGGCGACCTCGAAAGGCTGCGCGGCATCGCCCGCCGCCTGCCCTGGGCCGGCACAGGCGTGGCGATCGGCGCCGTCACCCTCGCAGGACTGCCGCCCACCGCCGGCTTCGTCTCCGAGTGGTTCCTCCTGGAATCCCTCATGCAGCAATTCCGGCTACCGCACATCCCCTACGCCATCGCCCTTGCCGCGGCCGGAGCACTGATCGCGCTCACCGCCGGCTTCGCCTCCGTCACCTTTGTCCGCATCGTCGGCCTGATCGTGCTCGGCCCCCGCAACCAGCACGTCGAACAGCGCGCATCACGAGCCGCCGACCTCGGCCTCACCGGCCGCACAGGCATGCTCATCCTGGCCGTCGGCGGCCTCGCCCTGGCAGCCCTGACGCCCCTCGAAATCAGGGTCATTGCCGCGGGCCTCGACGCGATCGTCCCGACGACAGCCACCAACGGGGCACTCAAGTCCCCCTGGATCGTGCAGCCCGTCTTCGACGAATTCTCGATTCTCTCGCCGACCTGGCTGTGGATCACGATGCCGCTCCTGCTGCTCGCTGTCGTCCTCGTTCTGCTGCTCGGCGCCTCCCGAGGAACAGCCACTCGAGTCCGCAGAACTCCGGCCTGGCGCTCCGCCAGCGGGGGAGTCCACGGCGACGACCAGTACACCCCCTTCGGTTACGCCAATCCCACCAGGCGCGTCCTCGCCTCCGTCCTGCGCCCCCGCACCGCCACCCTCAGCCCGCCCGCCGAACCCCCCGGCTCCGGCTCACGGCCACGGGCCGCCGCTCCCACAACCGCCACGAGCGGACCGGTCGGCTACTCGTCCGACGTGGTCGAGGTCGTGGAAACGTACCTGTACCGGCCGCTCCAGCGACCAGTGCGCGCCGTGGTCGCTGTGGCCAAGCGGCTGCAGTCGGGGCGTCTGGACGCCTACCTCACGTACATGCTCATCGTTCTTGTGGCCGTCCTGGCTGTCGTAGCAGGCATGGCATGACCAGCACACTCGGCTAGGCCCCAAGGAGGCGAACACCCCATGCCCGCAACAGCGTTCCACAGGATCCTCACCGCCTGGGACGCCTCACCGGCTGCCCACGCCGCCCTGTCGACAGCTATGAACATCGCCGACGGCAACGGCACCGTCATCGCTCTGGCCGTCCTCACTCCGCCCCAGCACACCGAGACCGGCGGCGAGACGAACCGCGACGTGACGTCCCAACAGCAGTGGCTCCAAACTCAGTTCAGTGAGGCCCTGAACACCGCAACCTCCCACGGAGCCCGCGTCCGACTGGAGTGGGCCGAGGGCGTCGACATCAGCCACCAGCTACTGGAGTGCGCCTCGCACCACGGTTGCGACCTCATCGTCATCGGCCGCCATGGCGAGGACAGTCACATCCGGACCTCGGGACTTGGCCCGATCGCCCATCAGGTCTGCGAGCGGTCCGACCTGCCTGTCCTTCTAGTGGGTGCCTCGCGATCCCCTTGAACCCGCACGCTCCGCCGTGACTTGTGGTCTGCACGTGGTCTCGGGAACTGTCTGGGCTTTCCATCGCCCGCCGTCAAGGCGGGTTCGAGCAGCCCAGGTGCGCGTACGCTCCTCGGGCTGTCATGACTCAGCGGGCGCGCGCGTGGAGACATGGCGCTCGATGGTTCCCGCGCTGACGGCAACGGCGTCCAGAAGGCTCTGCTGCAGGTGTTCGGGCATGTCTCCTTGACCGAGGCCGGCCGAGTCGACGGCGGCCGACAGCGTGCGGAACTCGTTCTGGGTCATGTCGTCGCGGCACACGGGATGGGCGAGGACATCGCGCGCCACGTAGCCGTCGCCGGACGTCGTGGCCTCGTGGATGAGTCGGCGGAACGCTTCGGCCTGCCGGGTACGGGGTGCGAGGTCGAGTACGGCCAGTCCAATGCGGGAGCGGAAGACGGCAAGCCCAGGCGCAACGTCGAGGGCCAGGTACTGCTTCACCATGTCCTCGACCGCGTCGGCAGGGCGCTCTCCGGCTGCGGCATGGCAGAGCACGGCCAGGCACGCGGCGACCGGGCGCTCCCAGTCCTCCGCCAGCGTGGTCTGGTTCAGGTATTCCAGTGCTTCGGTGGGCTGCCCGCCGAGGCAGCGGACCAGGATCTCTGCTTGGCGCCCGTCGAACAGACGCTGCCCTACGCCGTGGTGCTGCTCGCTGTGTGCCCGTGCGCGGCCCCATTGCCCGGCTGCGACGAGGGCGCGGGTTCCGTCACCGAGGAGGACAGTCCACAGCCACTGGCACACCTGTTGGTGGTCGTCCGCCGAGTCCGTGAGGTGCTCGAAGGACACAGTGCGGCCGTCGATGACCGCTTCCGACTTCGCTCTCACCGCCTCGTTCAGTGTGTCGAGCAGGAGGTACGCGCCGTCCCCGTCGCCGTCACGGATGTGCAGATGGGCCAGGTTGACCAGGGGCTCCAGGGCGTACCGGGCTTCCTGCGCGCCCAGGGGTTGAGCGCGCAGGAAGACCTCGGTGTGACGCCAGCACAGAGCACGCGCCAGGTCCGGCATGCCGCAGTCACTCGCGATCAGCGCCGCCTTGTTCTGCGCGACGGTCGCGGAGTTCACCGTGCCGTCGCACTCAGCGGCGCGGGCCAGGTCCGTGATCTCACGGACCCGATCCGCAAGGGGTGGGTAGGCCGGACGTGGACGGGCAACCAGGGGGAACCGCCGTGCTATCTGGCCGACGTCCATGTCACTGCCATTCGATGACGATGCGGTTCAGCGCGTTGTCGAACGCGAAGCGGCCGGGCTTCGGCGCGAGCGGCGCCGCGTCGAGCGGCTGGATCTCGAATTCGACGTCGAGGCTGCGGAAGTCGCGGTCCCACGTGCGGATCTGGTCGGCGACGTCTCCGGCGAGTGCCTCACGGTCGGGGCCGTGGCCGATGACACCGAACTCGTACAGGGTCGCGCCGTCGGGTGCTTTCTCGGCCGCTGTACGCCGGGTGAGGTAGGTGAGCGTGCCGCCCTCGAAGGTCGCGGTGGACGACGGGTAGGGCGCGGTGACCAGTCCCTTCGTGAGGGCCGCTTCCCGCGCGGGCATCCTGCTCAAGCCATTGGGCATGGCGCAGGCCAGCCACAGTTCCAGGTACTCCGCCGACTCCGGGCCCCGGAAGTTGACGCCCGTCCACACCGCGGTGCGCGGCTGGTGGAAGATGTCGCTCAGGGCGTCCGCGTCGACCTTCTGGTCTCCGTTGGTGACCAGGGTGACGGTGTTGTCGGGGTCCAGGGGTACGAAGACGCGTGGGTCGTCGGCGATGCCCCGGCGCAGCGGCATGAACGTGTTCATCTGGCTGCCGACGCTGCGCCAGGCGCCGCCCTGGTTCTCGAAGGCGATCGAGCGGGAGACGCTGCCGCGCAGCCGGAGCGGGGTGAGGAGCCGCCCGCCGGGGGCGAGCTGTTCGAGCCAGGCGTGCGGTACGCCGTGGGCGCCGACGGTGGCTTCGATGCGGTCGTACGGCGCGTTCGGGGCGTGGCCGACTGCTCCGTCTCCGAGGATCACCTCCACGTTGTGGATGTCGGCTGCGGCCGGCCCGGCGCGGGCGCGCCGTCCACGATGTCGTCGTCCACGTCGATCGTGGTGACGTGCCCCTTCTCTCCGACGAGGTAGCCGAGGAGTCCGGCGTTGAAGCCTGTGCCGGCACCCAGTTCCAGGACCTTCTGGCCGGGCTCGACCTCTAGACGCAATACCGGTGACTTTGGGGTTTTCGGGTCGTTGGGTGTGGTGTGCCAAGGCCCGGACAGGTGAAGTCGTCGTCGGATGAGCGGTTGCCGGATCGGATCGCGATTGGGGTGCTGACCCGCGCGTTTCCGCCGGAGTTGGTGGATGAGGTTGTCGCGGGATGTGGCCGGGTCGAGCAGCGCCAACGGCTGCTGCCCGCCTGGGTGGTGGTCTATTTCGTGCTGGCCATGTGCCTGTTCTGCGGACAGGGCTATGAGGAGGTCGCCCGGCTCCTGACGCACGGCCTTCAGCGGATGGGCCGATGGAAGGGGACCTGGCAGGTGCCGACCACCGCGG